>NZ_JBFUIJ010000052.1:0-37356 GCF_056401935.1 Mucilaginibacter sp. P4_D1 | reverse complement strand
CTATGTTTTCGACTTGTTTATCAATGGTTGCACGTTGCTTTAACAATGATTTTAATCCTTCTTTTTCCTTTTGGGTATTCAAGTTAGTTGATAGGATCACTGACACATTAACAGCTTTAGGTATATCTGATAAGCACACTGGACAGGTAAATAATTCTGGACGGATCCGTAATAACTGTTGGATATCCCGTTCGAGCCGGGTCATAAGCTGTTCCGTGTCAAAATTATTTTGGCGAGTTTCCAAGATTACGCTTTGTAATAAACTTTGTTCTGTTTTTAGCCGATCAAAGTCGTTAAACAATGATTGATTCTCCTCTTTTATTGATTTTTTCGATAACGCTATAGGAGTTTTTACATAGAAGTCCAAACGCAGGTATGCTCTATACAGTGAATCTTGGGCATCATTTCTCTCTTCGTCTACTAGGGGGAAAAGTTTGGGTAACTTCAGAAGGTCCGCTTTAACAAAAAGACTATACGCTTGTAGTAACCTAATCTGTTCCTTGTTTTTGTTAACATAGATTTCCAAATCTGACTTTCTCCCTTCCAATTTTTGCACGCCGGACAATTCTGTACTGATAAGATTAAGAACCTTAACCAGTCTTTGATGTTCTTCGGTTAATGTTTTGATAGAAATAAGTGCTGTCCAGTCAATTTTCGGAAAGTCTGTGGTCATAAGAAGATCTAAATCGCTCAAGCCTGACTTCAACATATCCAACTCATTAAGACTTCTGTTGCCGTAGGATATGTTCAGATATTTTTTGTTTATGGAGTTATCTAATTGATCAAATATTTCATCAGCGTGCATCGTCTCCTTTATAAGTTGGTTGATCGTTTGCTGATCGTCATGTATTCCTTGTTGGTACTGAACTAGTGTTGTCTCTCTTAAATTTAACTCAGATAACAAAAGCGACTTATAGTCTACCATTCGTTGTCGCAAAAATTTAGTATCCTTTCCAATTGCCAAATCCTTAAATGCTTCCTCGATTTCGCTTTCATTCTTTGTTATACTTAAACGAAACGAGGCATCTGTATTGTAAAAATTGAATTTATTAAAGTTCGATGATAGCGACGAGCCAACTTCGTCTTCTGAACTATTATACCAGATCTTAGCTCTATGATGAAAAATAGTTTTGTCATTAACAAACTTCCTCAGAATATTGTCACTACTAAATTTTACCTCTATTTGATAACCATCTTGAGATCCTGAAATTCTACTATTTTCTCCAGTCACAAAGTATTCAATCGCCTCTAAAAGAGAGGTCTTGCCGTAGCCATTAGGCGCGCTAATTAAATTCACCGACCGAAAAGTAAAACCATCGTCTGTTTTCGGAAAATCACGATAGCGAGTCGGTTTCAAGTAATTCAGATGGCTAAGAAAATAATCATTGTCCTTGGTTACGTTCGCTTTGTTTTTTCGGACTTTTCCATTATATTTTTTACCCCTTATTATGAGGTCAATACCTGTGTCGGGATCAAGGTCAGCAGCAGCAATGAAATCAATATTGTTTTGGGTCAATGCCTTTAGCCAAATATCTGATAAAGCGGTCCCAGTCGTACCACGAGAGCCAGAATGATCGATGTTATAATTACGGTCCAGCCATGGCGTCAGCTCGTGGAAAGGCATAACATATTTTCTTGCAAAGTCATTATTTTGCTCAATCTCAGATTTTTTTTCTATGTCAATGACCTGATCTGTCAGAAAAACTAAATAATAATTCCATTGGAGAATTCCGGGATTCTTGAAATAGTCCCCCGAAATATGTTGCTTAAGGTAATCGGCCAAATCAATATCCTTATAGTTGCCTGAAAGATCGAAATACACTATTTGATATGGCTTCTCTTTAAAATTGCGTGTGCAACGAAAAAGTGAATAATTGCATTCCATTACATCCGAATAGTAAGATTCGAGTAATCTCAATATCGTTTGTTTGTCAGTCATATCTTTGTTTTGTTAATGGAGACAGGGTTATGGTTATTATTTTCAGCAATTTTCGGCGAACGGTCATCGTAATCTACTTTAAGTTCACCTAGGTGTTGGTATATAATCAGAAGTCTTTGACTATAAACATTATCATTTGGGAATGAATAGAGAAGTGTGGCCCTTAGTTCCCTTACTCGTATTGGGTCACTATCCCCTACATAAACCATACAGGCAGGAACATCGGTTGAACTATTGAGATTATAATTTAATGCATGACGTTGGTAAGATAATTCCCTTGAATCGATTAAGTCTTTTAAAAAGCTTGCCTGAGGTATGAGTTCATCCTTTCGGATTAGCGAAGTCGCGAGAGTAGCGTATTTGTTTAGCCATTCAATTTTTTGTTTTTTTGTCACTGGGTCCTGAAAAACATTGATCCGGTAACTATGCTCGTCATTGCCCATTTCAAAAAACTTGTTTCCGTCAGGGGACGTCCATTTTGATGTGTGGACGTTGCCAGTTGCTAACGACAATAACCGCTCACGGTTGATACTGTCAAGTTCACTGCTTAATAACAAATCAAAATCCCCGCCAATATCCAAACAACATTTGCCCAACTCTTGTTGCAGATTTTGTGGCTTATCTGTCCATTTTTCATCCCAGTACCAGCGGTTGCGCATAACCGGGCCAAATCTCGCCTGATTTTGAACATTTAACGAACGTTTTGATGTTTTTGTGTTTTCGAACTGAAAAATGGCTTCTTTTTCATCAAAGACCAAAACGCTTGCGTGTGCGATTTTCCAGCAGTTATAGTAAAGCCCAAATTTGTCATTTTGCGTAATTCGTTCATCATCGATCAGTATCTTCTTTGCTTTGGTATAAATTGCAGAATGTGAATAGCTTAACGTTATGTCATTTATCATGCTCTCTTTTGCCCAATTTAGGCAAATGATATCTTTTTCAATATCCTCACTACTGTTGGAGAAGAATTTCGTCCTGTAGTGCTTTAAACTTTCTCCTCTCGGAGAATTGTTCAGTTGAGGGTGAACTAGAAGATAAGGCTTGTCGCGAAATTGTCGCAAATCATTTTCTAAATCAATCTGCAAACTCTCCGAGCATATAATCGTTGCTAAATAAATCGATTCTTCGTTATTACGAATAATGTACCTTGCAGTTCCCAACGCCATAAATTCCGACTCTATGTGGGTTGCGCCCATATAGTATGTCTTGAATTGGAACGTCAGGATTTTGATCAATTTATTATCTGTTGATCTTCTGGTATTGAATAAATAAATTACAGGGTCTAAGAATTGATAGGATGGTGTATTTAGTGCTCTTTCTTCAATCAAAAATTGAGTATCAACACTTTGATGACACTCAATAAAGTCCTTTAATTCACTTGAAGTTATTGACTCGCAACAAAGAACCATAAGGCATTTCTCTTCGGGAAAGAGACCTTTTTCCAATAAGGAACCAAGAGCATTTAAGGGGCAAGCATATTCTGGGTTCAGGATGAGATCACTCTTCGTTTGTAAAGCTATTTCAAAAAAACCAATGTGTTTTTTACTTGCCAATGACTGATCTCGATTTCGGATTGAAGGTGTATTGCCGGTTGTTACTGTCAGATCACCTTTATGCTGGTAAAGAATTGCAGTATAATGTTCATGATCAGGCGTAAGCACGTTAAGTTGAGGCATTTTCAGGCCCCTATCTTCAAGAAAACGATCTATGTATTGATATTTTACCCCCATACGTGATTTTTATTCAGGCTCAATAAATATAGGACTTTAATCTAAAATGAAAGATTCCAAAAGTAGTGATAGACGCGATGCAATTATAGTTTGCTGGTCTTATTATTTATTGTTGGGATTTCACAAAGGGATATTTATATTTAAAGTAATCGTATAAACAAACCGCCCGGCTATGTTCAAACTCTATATTAGTCCACCAAATTTCGTTGAATTCCTCTCCCGTGATTGACGCCGCAGCTGCGAGATCATCATCTGCATTAGACGTGTAATACTTAAACGGCTTTGCTAAATGAATAAATGCAGCGATCTTCTCCAATAGCGCGAACCAAGGTTCCGTTTTGAAATAGCGTCTTGATAAACCAGATCCAACAAAAAGGAATGGCGAAGTATTAAATGCGATAGGGTGTTCGGTGAGTTCGTCCTGGAACATAAAATCAACGGTTTATGTTGTAAAGATATTATATTAAAGGAATGCGTTATTAAATATCTTTATGCCGCTAAGGTATTCTAAAGCTCAAAATCCGAGAGGATTGCTCATAAAAAAAATCATTTATATTTGACTTTCAGTAAGTTATCACAGAACACAAGGTCTACAAAAGTGGTTCTAAACATTTCGCCACCCCATGACAGATTATCTTTGCCCCTTAATGCGGTAGAAATGTTGGATTTATTTGTCAATAACCTCACCGCATTCGTTAAAGAGCTATCACCGCGAAATGTCAATATTCCTAGCCCCGACAAGCCGCTCTCATCTGAATTGATAGTAAGGGAAACAATTCCACGGATTAACGCCTGCATAAAAAAATTAAATTCATTTAGGAAAAGTGAATCTCTTGGTGAAATTGAAAATCAACTTTGATTCAAATTACTCGTCATCACGTTTGCCTTTCACGATAAGATTTTCAAATAATTCTTTAACTCTGCCATCACGGAAATAAATCTTCGCTTTTATAGGGTATCCGCCATAAACTTGCATACCGAGCCAAAAATTATCTTGTCTTAAAGGCGTATCAATTGGCTTTGGCATCGTCTTATCTAAGAAGTAGATGACCTTATCGATTTTTGAATTATCATTACTTGTTACTGTTAAGTTTACTTGATAAGGGCGTATAAAGGACCATCTGCGATTAACATCGACATTTAAATGTACATTTAAATCATCCGCTGTTGTGCCGTTACTTATAGTCATTTGGGAAGTGACAGGATCAAATTCATCCCAAATAGGTGAATAAGAGTGATTTAGGGACGTCGTTTCATCATATGTATATTGTCTGGCTTGTTCCAATAAGTTTACCCACGTATGCGAATTAAAATTCGCATTTGCATTTGAAAATAATTCATTCATAGTTCTTAAAAGACAATTTGTAAAGATAGACCCGGTAGGTGTACCTAAGGTTATTTTACCAGGATCGCCAGCCGTTATTATGAAATCCTGGTTTGATGAAAATAAATTTCTAATATTTTTTATTTGAGTGGTTGTTAAAATATCAGGCACTACACTTTTTTCAAATTGTGGCTCAAAGACGAAAGACTGTTGTGGCGTAAGATCATAATAAGCACTGCACGCCTCGATTATAGTCCATAATACTTTCGGTTTTTTTTTACGTAGCTCTATGTGACGTTGGTAAGCGGATATAAATTCATTACGAATTGCGACTTGAGGAAAACGAATGGTGTCCTTCCGGGGAATACTACCATGCGTGCTAAAGTATAATATTACAACATCGTTAGTATCAATAGCGGCATTATTAATGGATTTCTCGATTTCTTCCACGCTAAATCGAAAACCGGTCACCGCATGCTCCACGTACTCGTATTCTAATGCATTTGCGACCATCTGAAAATGCTCTCGTACATTAACATAATTGGCCCGAACTGCATCCCCAATTTCACTATCCATCGTTTTGCAAAAAAGGAATGTATGTAACTTTTGTGCACTTGAGTTACTCGGAAAAACAAAAGCCGCCAACAATAGAAAACCCTTAAAAAGCTGCACCAAACTTGAAGGTTTCAACTTAATAGTCATCAGTGACTAATTTTTAAAAGATTACCGGCAGAAATCATCGGCTGAGGAATTTCCACACTGGTTGGATTCTGTTGCTTCTTCGATAAATTTGGATCGCTGATAACGCCTTGTTCCCTAAGATCTGCGCCTACAAAAAGATATTTTATCAAATTGTAGTTAATGTTGGGATTACCCGCATGAAGGTTATCCGCACCGCCTCCCCACGCCATCCATATAAAATCGATAGGCGTTAAATCCGTTTCTGTATATACTCTATTTTGCCATCCGGATGTTGTTATCCAGGAGCCGTCTATGATCTTGTCATTCTCGTCCACGTATAGTTTATAACTATATTTTCTTTCTTTTATCCACTCCTTAGCAATCGCTGCTGCTTTATTAGCCATTATTTTTTTAGTATCGATATTAATAGCTGAAATACTGACCTCATCTTGGCAGTAAAGCTTTAAATTAATAGTTACCACTTTTTTGACAGCAGGATTTAAATTTACAGAGGCACTACCTATTGAAACGGGATTTATAGATACAACTTTTCTGTCATAGCCAACGATGGTCTCATTCCAAATTTCATTATTTGGCATCACGTCCAAGAAAAATGGTGTTTTAAATTTGCCAATTAAAAATCTTAACATAAAATCCAAAATTGCAGGATTGGGGTCAACGACGCTGTTGTCATTGTTTCTCCCAATGTTGTAGGCATGTTCGTTATAATAAAAGGATGCAGCTGCTAATGCCTTGATGTCGGCAGGATAAAATGTTACGGAAATTTGCGGATTTGGAAAAGACGTAGTGGCCCTGTCAAATACCTTAGCGCCAGCACTTGCGTTAACAGTCCTCGCCACCAACGGCTCTAACGTAAGTGCACCAGAAGATCGAGCCCCGTTACAAAACCCACAAAAATTATCGTCAGCATGACTTGGACGGTTTGGTCCTCTATGAATGAGTTCCCATTTGGTGATTCTGAAATCCTTATTTCCTACAAAAATATCCAATTTTTCAGCTGGTGATAATTTGTTTAGTTGATCGCGGGTCATATGACTTAATTGATCCCAATTGAGCAAATTATCGACATTAGGATAATTTATGCCGGCGACTGGCTGTTGATTTACAGACTCCTGCCACCTTCTGGCGATACCGCCATATTTGCATGCAAACCAATTAGATCCCCATGGCACTTCTGCATCTTGATAGTAAAATGTGGATTCTCCAGCAGAATAACGGAGATATTCTTTAATATCTTCGTTAGTGGCCCTTTTCGGCTCCTGCCATTTGGGTAAGTTAAAATTATAACAGATTTCATTTAGTAACCAACAAAACTGGGTTTTAAATTCTGTTGGATACGGGTTCGTGGCATCGCAAAGATCGAAACATTGTTGACCTTTGACAGTGCTAAATGAGAGTAGAAAACAAAGTGTTAAAATTCTAAGTTTCATCTGATAAGGTTTTAGTTAATTAACTATATTCTAATTAGTTGCATTAAAACTACAAACAAATAATCAGTTTTACAAAACCAAATAAATCTAATTTTCACCCAATTCGATTAATACATTAATACCGTTATCTCTCATTAGTATTTAAAACGATATTTCTAACTTACTTTTCCTAACATCTCAATTTTATAAGTTATTCATAGATCTATCTGTGGATTCCTATCCACCAAATACCATAGTAGGCATTTTGTTGTAAAAACATACACAGCAAAAACACCTACTATGGATAAATTAATTTAAACGTTTTTCTTTTTCGTTTCACTTAATTGCAAGCAATCTTCTTGATATATCACTGATAATGACTTCTTTTGCTTTCATAATCTGTATAAGATCTTTTGTATTTAGTTATAAAATCTCTACTAACGTGGTTTTCATCCAGAAACAATTTAATATTGGCAATCGCTTTCAAATCATCCAAAAACTTAGTAGAGTATAGGGGAGTCAGGGGTACAAAGCCTTCCTGAGAAATCAGGAGGGCTTTGTTGTTTTTACGCCTGATTTTATCAACTTAAAATCCGCAGGATAAAAAAATAAAAAACTTTAAAATATTTTTGTCGGCTAATCGTCTGCATAAACATGTACGGAACCTTATTGGCATTACACTCACTCACCCGTTGGTTGGTATTGAGTACCCTCCTGTTCGCTATTTTTAGCGCTTATCGTGGCTGGTTGTTACGAAAGCCTTATTTAAAATTCGATAACGTTGTAAGACACACCACAGCAACAACGGCACATATTCAGTTAATATTAGGCATCTGGCTATACTTCATCAGCCCGGTTGTTGATTACTTTTTGCACCACTTTGGCACTGCAGTACATGAACGCGCCATCCGTTTTTTTGGCATGGAGCATATCACGATGATGTTGATCGGGATAACCCTCATTACCGTTGGCTCGGCCAGAAGCAAACGACAGGTTAGTGACCTGCAAAAATTTAAAACAACGGCTATTTGGTTTACCATAGCCCTGGTGGTAATACTAAGTTCGATACCGTGGTCGTTTTCGCCCCTCATTAGCCGGCCAAATTTCCGGCCATTCTAAAAAAAACGATCAATACCATTACCGAATGATATTTACAACGCATGTTAAATACCATTTGGCATCGTAAATAAAAGGTTTCAGCCGGCGGCTTTTCACTATTCATATCTTATTATTGATTTAAACGGTAGTTTTTTCGGGGCGATGCGCAAAAAAAACAGTTTACCGCTATTATCCCCGTCTTCACCGGCAAGCCGCCCCGGTTTACCTTTTTTGTTTTGCCATCGTTTGGTCATCCATCTACTTTTGTTTAAAATGATTTTAAGTGTCAATCGTCTATACTACTATGGAAAATAACTATTTCATGTTGAACCCGGCACCTGCTCCCCCAGACAAAGAGCAGGAGCTTGCCATCCTGTTTCTTGATATCCGGAATTTCACCGGCTTAATGGAAGCACAGTCTGGTAACACCGTTATTCAAATTGTGCGCCGTTTGTTCACCGCCTTTAACCAAATCATCAAGAAATTTGAAGGCAAGGTGGTAGAGATAGCAGGCGACAGCTTATATGCAGTGTTTGGTTTGCAAACCGGGTTGAAAGAATCTGTAAACAATGCTTACCAGGCTGCCAAAGTGATGTTCCAGGCGGTTAGCCTGTACAACGAAGCTTATGACGAGCCTTATTATGGAGGCCCGCTCGAGATTGGCGTCGGCCTGCATGCCGGTAAAGTTTTTGTTGGCGAGTTTGGGCTGGATAACGCTCCGCAATTATCCGTAATGGGCCTCCCCGTAAACGTTGCATCCAGGCTACAGGCCAAAACTAAAGAGTTGAATAACGATTTGATCATTTCAGAGCCTGCATACCAGTTGTTAGCAGGCGACGGAGCTATCGCCCACTATCAAACTGTGCAGTTGCAAGGGATCAGTGGAGGTCAGCAGGTTCGCCTGGCAGGAAAACCATATAGTAACCGTAATCAATCCAACCTGGACTATTTACTGGCTATTTCCGGATAGCACATAAGTCCGGCTGATCAGTACGGAACAATTTCGCCGATTTTACCAGAGTTGCCCCCCGTACAAATCCCAAATAGTTTATTTCCCAACCTTTCGGACTAACCCCTTTCTTATCTGACTAACCAGGATCAACTCCAAATAAAAACCCCTTAAATCATAAAACTTAAGTGGTTTTCGACTCGATTGGTATCGCTTTTGTCGCCCTGCCTATACAAATTTCGAACCTTCCTACATGATTTGAGGTTGCTGGCTAATTTGACGTTATAAAAAATATACCTCATATAAAATTTGGGCCAATTTTGAGAGTACACGGGGCTTAATTTTAATTAGTTTGGTTTACTGGCAGCTAACTATGTATGACAACAATTAGCTTAATTCTATGGATTCTGGTGGTAGCCAGTTTGTAAAAAATGTCGTTTCCGGCAAACTTTTTACCCCTCAAATTACTTTGAGTGGCTGCCCTTGATACTATAGCCTACCAAACCTGGTATAAACTTAAAAAAGCAATGCCTATGATAATTGAAAAAGCTGCATAACCGCCGGATCGCTTAGAATATGACGGGACTTAATTTCGTTATCTTTTTTGGTTTCATAAGGTTGTTGAGTAAATAAGTACAAATATGGATTTGTAATCAGGTAATCTATCTCCCGGTTTTTACTTTCGACAACAGATTCTATAGAGTCAGTGAATTGACGGTAAAATTGTATTGTCTCCGGTGACACTATGCCGTCCTGGATATATCCTTTGGTTTTTTTTTGACAACGACAAGGAGCCGCAACATTTATTAACCCGCACTTATCCTGCATAAACCTAAATAAATCATCCTTTGCACGTTGCAGTTGTTTCCTGAAATTCTCCCGCGTCACTTCGAGAATCTCGGCTGCTACACTGGATTTCAAATTGAAGATCGCTCCAAGTATAAAAACCATGCGTTGTTGCCTGTCCAGGCAAATCAGCGCGCCTGTCAGGCATTTATTACGTGTCCAGTCTATTGCCTTTTCATTATCCACCTGCTCTTGCGGCGTCATTCCCTCATCGTTATACGCGGTATCCAAAAAATCCCCGTACTCTTCAAAGGATACAACTGATTTTTCTACTTTCTTTCTCTTAGTATCGATGAACTGATTATATACCATGCGGTACAACCAGGTGCGGAAACTGCTGTTGCCATTGAACTTGTCTAACTTCGACACCAGCGAAATTAATACTTCCTGTGTGAGGTCAGCGGCTTCATCCCTGTCATTTACAAATTTTAAGGCAAGATTATAGATAAACCGTTGATGACGATTTATCAATTGATTTAGTGAAGCTTTGGAGCCTTCAAAAAACTCCCTGATCAGCGTAAGATCATCTTCCTCTTTATATGATATACTGAAAGGCGTCATAATCAAAATGTAAATTGAATAACTTTTATTATTAATTATTAAAAAAAAATTCGAGCCAAAACATAATTATGTTATTCGAAAATTAAAAATTCATTGGTCTTACAAATATAGACAACACGCTGATTACCGGGCAAGCAAAGCTGTTATAGATAGCCTTGTTAAAGCGTAATATTACATTGTAGTTATTTACAAATAGGTTCGCGCGTACAATATGTAAGTATAACTCTCATAGTCAGCTACAAATAGTTCTAAAATTACTTGTACGTTCATTTTATAACCTGCGCTCGGATTCCGCAATTGGCACATCATTAATGCTGGCGAAACGCTTCATCATGAACCCATTTTCATCAAACTCCCAGTTTTCGTTTCCGTAAGCACGATACCATTCGCCCTCGACATTATGGTACTCATACTCAAAACGAACTGCTATCCGGTTATCGGTAAATGCCCATAATTCTTTTTTCAATTTATATTGATGTTCAATTGTCCATTTTTGGGTCAGAAATTTTACGATTGCTTCGCGCCCTTTGAAAAATGAGGAGCGGTTTCGCCATTCGCTGTCTATCGTGTAGGCTTTCGAAACCTTTTCCGGATCCCTGGTATTCCAGGCATCTTCTGCCATTTGCACTTTTTGCGTTGCCGATTCGAAATTAAAAGGCGGCAATGGGAGTTTTTGTTCCATTTAAATATGTTTAGTTGGTATCTAAAAGTAAATTGATAAAGTTAATCTTGGGCTATCGAATATCTATGGTAGTAATTGAAGAAAATGTGGTACTATTTAAATGTCAAAACCAGTAAGGCTATTGTCTTACTGGTCAAACACCTGCCCGGTGTTGAAATTTGATTAATTTATTGCTTAGGCCTGATTTAAGAAGTTGTTGGCTTTTTTAGCAAAATCTTCAGGGTATTGGTTTTGCGGTCCGTGGTTTGCGTCAGGATAAACAATCAACTGAGCATTTTCTAAGTGTTCTTTTAACAGAACAGAATTTATTACAGGGCAAAAAATGTCGGCATCCCCATGAACAATCATTGTCGGTTGCTTAATTGATTTGAGGTAATCGAAATTATTCTCGTGTCTTTTACCCCAGCCGAAGATCGCAGCAAGCTGGGCTGGTGCCACTTTACCTGTCAAAGCTGGTTCTTTGCCTACTCGTGTGCGAATGCGTTTCAAATATTCCCCTCCGGCTGCCTTGCTGTTTTTTGTAGGTGTGAAGAAAGCATCGAGCAGCAATTCATCAGCATGTGGATATTTCTTTTGGAGCAGCGCCCACACCTGGGGCGTGTAATCTTCCATACCTTCCCCTCCGCTTGGGCCGGTTCCGATCAGGATCAGCCTGCGGATCAGTTGCGGCTGTTGATAGGCCAAACATTGTGCCACCATGCCGCCGATGGAGAAACCCAATAAGTCGATTTTTTTCAAGGTGAGTGCATTAACGAAAGTGTAAGCATCCCTGGCCATTTGCTCAACTGTATTAGGCGTAGTACCGGTAGAAGATGCAACGCCGGTATTATCAAAGATGATTACTTCGCGCTCTTTGGCAATTTTATCTAACACTGCGGGGTCCCAGTTGTCCATTGTCCCGGTAAGGAAATTGGTGAATACCAATGGCAACCCATTTTTGCGCCCAAAGCGACGGTACGCGAATTTTATGCCGCCTGCTTCAACGAAGCTGGTTGGAGCATTACGTGCAGAATATACGCCCGATGTGGTTGCTCCCAGAAGTTTGGTTTTAGGCAATATCGATAAGCTCGCTGCTGCGATAGAACCTATTTTTAGAAATTCTTTTCTTTCCATTTTTTTATTTTTTGAATATCAAACGGCCGGGCTGAAATGCCCCTGCCGCTTTTCCAGTTGTTATTTTACCCTTTGACGTAAAATTTAAAAACTGTGACAAAGGGGCAAATATTTAAGAAAATGGAAACTCAAAATTAAAACGGTCAAAACAGCATTGCTTATAGTTGGTATGGGCAAAGCAACCGCAACATTGCTTGCTAACGGCTCGCAAACGCTGTAGCACCCAAATGAAAGTTTTTATAGGCTCCAGACAAAACTTTGTCACAGAATTTAAAAGCTACGTCAAAGGGTAAATTTTAATAAATAAGAACATGAAAAATCAAGATTTAAACGAAAAAGTAGCCCTGGTTATAGGTGGAACCAGTGGTATGGGCAAAGCAACAGCATCATTGCTTGCTGAAAGAGGCGCAAACGTTATTGTAGCCAGTAAAACAGAAGATTCAGTTTTGGCAACAGTAACTGAACTTTCTAACGACAATCCACAAATCAAGGTTGTAGGTAAAGTTGTTGACATTACCAATACTGAAAGTGTAAAGGCGTTCATTGCCGAAATTGAAAAAGAAAGCAAAATCGATTACCTGGTGAACGCATCCGGAATCTTTAGGCCAAAACCATTTTTGGACACAACCCCAGATGAATATGCTGCTTTGCTGGACATCAATACAGGTTTCTACTTCATCTCACAGGCGGTAGCGAAGAAAATGAAAGAAAACGGTGGCGGCGCTATCGTAAACATTGGTTCTTATTGGTCAGAAAATGTTGTAAAGGGCATGCCTACTTCGGCTTACTCGGTAGCCAAAGCAGGTTTGCATGCGTTGACCAAACACCTTGCAGTTGAGTTGGCGCTTGAAAATATCAGGGTAAACGCTATTGCCCCGGGTCTTTTTGTGACCAATGTATTGAACGATGTTGTGGGTGTTGAAAAGGTTGAAGAAACCTACAACAGCCTGTTAGGCCTCAACCCACTCGGTAAAAACGGCAAGCCTGAACAAGCGGCCAGCGCGATTGTATTCCTTTTGTCTGACGAAAGCGCATTCACTACCGGTGCTATTTTAGCAGTAGACGGCGGCATGTCAACAGGTCGCGGTTGATCATAGTTACTGAAATCAGCGTCTTTCGGCTATCTTTTAGTTATGCTGATAACATTGTCTTTACTGAGCAGCCAGAGACAAACTAATATTTCAAAGAAGAGATAAAAGAATTCGAACCGAAACTATATTGATTTACAGTTATTTAATTTTCAATAAATCTTTATTAAAACAAAAAACGCCCTCAGAATAATCTAAGGGCGTTTTTGCATTAGTAGTCGGGATGGCAGGATTCGAACCTGCGGCCTCCACATCCCAAATGTGGCGCGATACCGGGCTACGCTACATCCCGTTCCCGTTGGGGTTGCAAAGGTAATATTATAATTCAATTAATCAAAACTTCTGAAAAAATCATCTGTATGCAGCGACTACAATGCTAAGTTGGTGTTTTAGTAGGGCATTACGGCCAGTGATATACATGGTCAGAATGGGGAAATAATTAATTTGCTGGCCAAATTCATTTACTGACATCAAATCTGGTGTGGCGATAGTTTATAAAAGCAACATCAAACTCATCTCAATCTGTACTGTATCAAAAAAATCACACCTAAGTATTTGCTTTTAAAGCAAGCAATTTAATTTCATAGTAAATAATTTAAAAAATAACAAACAAAATCTGTAATAAATATGTTACAACAACATCATCTAACTAACTACATTATTATGAAAAAGATCTGTTTAATATTGTTTGTAACCAGCATTACATGGTGCATTCAAACTGCCGGGGCTCAAACCCAAGACACCACAAACAACAAAGTGGAGATAAAAAAGAAAGTTAAAAAGGGCGCCCACGGTCGTACGGTAACAAAAATCAAGATGGAGGGCTCCGGCACGGCCGGCGCAATAAGCGGCGCAGCCGACGGCGCTGTAACAGGTCATTTACCTGAACCGGCAAAACAAACGCCGGCACCACCACCGCCATCCGTGGTTATAGTGCATGATACAGTTAAAACGCAGGCACCAGCGCCTGTAGTTGCTCCCGCACCAACACCAAAAACAACCGAAGTTACTACAACTACAACAGAAGTAAAGCCGGTTGTTACAACCAGTTCAACTACTCATGTTGTTACACATAAGGCAACTGGTTCAAAAAAGCCTGTACACGTATATCATCGTGTTTATAAAAAAACACCGGTGGCGGCAACAAAAACAACTACTACCACTACGGTGAAAAAAACCGAGTAAAAGCGCCACAACTTGCGGGTAACAAAAGCGGGACTGTTGGTTACAACAATCCCGCTTTTTATTTTAACATGCTATTAGGAGCAAACAATCGAAAGCGGCAGCTAACATGGTTAAAAAATGTTTTTTTGCCCGGCGACTTTTTTACATAAAAAACCCTCCGAATTAAAAATTGGGAGGGTTTTAATTTGATCTGGTATCGCTTTTGTCGGGATGGCAGGATTCGAACCTGCGGCCTCCACATCCCAAATGTGGCGCGATACCGGGCTACGCTACATCCCGTTTCCGATTGGGTTGGCAAAAGTAGGATTTTTAATCAAGCTGCAAAACTTTTTTTAAATTAAATTTCAGGTAAAATTATAACCCCTTCATTAGCGCACATTTGACGTTAAATATTCTTTTACTTTATATTATTTACAGCTATCGATGATAGTGTTAAGTCAATAGTACTAAATCGTAAGTCTAAAGTTGAAAGTTGAATTTTTCCTTTTTTGGCTTAGGACTTGAGACTTTGGGCTAAAGAATATCCGTCAATTTATCATTAACATGACACTTGTTTGTGACCTGCAAGTCATCAACTACAGCCACACTCCTATCAATTCAGCTTGCTCGATTTATTCATCAATGCGGCAGACACCCCTAAGCAAATTAATATACCAATAACCAGCCCGCCGAAAAGCCTGCCCGAAAAAGCGAACAGGTTACTTGCCATATCAAAATAGTTAATGTAAACAATGCCTGCCAAACAGGCAAACAGGCCACCGATAAGCAAAATCCTAAAACTTTGAAATAGGGCATCAAAAAAACCGATCTCGCCTTGCTTATCATCATCACGGTAGCGTTTCACCCCAAAATAAACACCGCAAAAAGGTATCAGTAATGATAAATATTCAACCGGGCTTACGTGGTTCCCGGTACTATTATACCCAAACGACCGCATGATGAACAACCAGGTACCACTAAGGATACCCAGGATTAAACCTGTTACAAATGCATTTCTCATAATTTAGGGTGGCATATGATAATGCCTGATATAAAAATGCAAATTTTTTTATTGTTTGCCTGCAAATCACGTCTTTTTATTAACGGTAACTCACCATCATATTTGTGAACCACTGATCAACCCCATCCCAAATTAAACGGTGCCGAACGCCCCCCCTCCCAAAAGTAAGTCAATAAAAAAGCCGCTAAATTTTAGCGGCCCATATTTTTCTGTCTTGACTCTCAATTCTTGACTCTCAGTTCTTGTTTCTTCTTCCCCGTTCTTTCACTATCAAACTCAGCTCTCGGCTCATTTGGCCGGCAATGGCGGTATTTTCCTGTGCGCGGCGGAACAAGTATGGCAGCACGGCTTTAATTGGCCCGTAAGGCACGTATTTGGCCACATTGTACTGCGCATCCGCCAGGTTAAAACTCAGGTTATCACTCATGYCCAGTAATTGCGAAAAATATACGTGCGGGTGCTTATGGTCTATACCCTTGGTATCCAAAAGCTCGGCCAGCAGGCGGCAGCTCTCCTCGTTGTGGGTTCCGGCTATAAAGGCAATTTCGTTGATATGGCTGGTACAATAATCCAATGCCGAGTCATAATCCAGGTCTGTTGATTTTTTATCAGGCTGAATTGGCGAATCGTAACCCATTTCCAGGGCACGCTTACGCTCTTTTTCCATGTAAGCACCGCGCACAATTTTGGCTCCTAATATAAAACCCTCGCCTTTGGCAATCTCGTGATCGTTTAATATCGATGCCAGTTTATCGTGGCGGTACATTTGGTAGGTATTGTAAACAATGGGCTGCTTGGTGTTAAACTGCGTCATCATGGTTAAAGCCAGCAGGTCAATAGTTTCCTGTATCCAGCTTTCTTCGGCATCAATCATCACAGGCACGTTGCTTTTGTAGGCTTTATCGCAAATAGCCAATACCCGGCTTTGCACCCTTTGCCATTCGCTTTCTTCATCGGGTGTAAGTGGCAGGCGGGCGTCCAGCTTCTCTAACAAAGCAAAACGTCCAACTCCGGTTATCTTAAATACGGTTAATGGTATGGCTTTATCTTTTGAGGCCCGCACTATCGTCCGGATAATCTCGTCCCTGGTACTATCAAAAACGGCCTCATCGTCCTCGCCTTCTATCGAATAATCTAAAATAGTACCTACGCCACCGCTATATAGGTTTTTGATGGTATTATCACACCCGGCAATGGTTTCACCGCCGCAAAAGTGTTTAAATATAGTCGCCTTGATGATGCCTTTAATCGGCAGGCCTATTTTAATGGCAAAGTTGGTTACCGGGGGGCCTATTTTCACCAAAAAATTAACATTGATGATCCTGAATAACCAATAAGCGCGGCTAAGATCTGCGTTAGATGAATGACGAAAAGCTATTTCTGTATTTTCAAAAGAGGGCTTACCGTGTTTGGATGTATTATTAGTTTCGTTAGAAAGCATGCGCAAAATTATAAAAATGATAACTCATTATTCCATGAATAGTTTATTTTTGCCCACCATGATTGAATTTAAGTTAAACGGCGACTTTATCCCGATGATACAACTACTAAAAGCAGCCGGCCTGGTACCCACAGGAGGCGAGGCGCAAATAGTTGTAAGTGAGGGCGAAGTAAGTTATAACGGACAGGTTGATTACCGCAAACGCCTTAAAGTAAAACGAGGCGACCTGGTTGAATTCAGAGGAAATAAAATCATGGTTATTTAAATTATGGACACCATTCAGAGCGATAATTACCCCATTTTTTTTGAAAATAGTATTGATGAGCTGGCCAATTTCGTAAAACAAGGCCACTATTCCCGTTTTTTTATTTTAACCGACGAAAATACCGCCCAACATTGCCTGCCCCTTGTAAAAAGCAAGATAGAAGACCAGGACAATTTTGACATCATTGAAATAAACGCCGGCGAAGAAAGCAAGGACATTGATTTTTGTATCGGCATCTGGAAAATGCTGATTGATTTTGGGGCCGACCGCAAAAGCCTGCTGATTAACCTTGGCGGCGGCGTTATCAGCGATCTGGGCGGCTTTGCTGCATCAACATTTAAACGCGGGATTGATTTTGTACACGTGCCTACTACCCTATTATCGCAGGTGGATGCATCAGTAGGCGGTAAAACTGGCATCGATATCGATAGCATTAAAAATATCATAGGTACCTTTACACAACCCAAAGCTGTATTTATTGAATTGGGCTTTTTAGATACCCTGCCTCCAAGACAGATCCTATCCGGCCTGGCCGAAATGTTAAAACACGGGCTTATCCAGGATGCCGGTTACTGGAACCAGTTAAAAAACAGCGATTTGAGCAAACCATCTGCCGAACTGGTACACCGGTCTGTAGCCATAAAAAATAAAATTACCGTGGAGGACCCGCATGAAAAAGGGATCCGCAAGGCTTTGAACTTTGGTCATACCGTTGGCCACGCGGTTGAAACCTATTCGTTGATCAACGATAAAGATCATTTATCGCATGGCGAAGCTATTGCCATAGGCATGATCTGCGAATCGTACCTGGCCCACAAAAAAACAGGCCTGCCTGCCGAAGAACTAAAGGAGATAAYAGATACACTGAATAACCTGTATCCGCGTTATACCATCAAACAATCAAGCTTCGAAACGTTGTTTGAATTCATGAAAAAGGACAAGAAGAACCAAAGCGGAAATATAAATTGCACCCTGCTGACCAACATTGGTCAATGTAATATTGATAATATCTGCACAGAAGCCGAACTTTGCGATAGTTTATTGTATTATATTAACTTGTAGATGCAGCACTTAGATAAAACGGAAATAAGCGCCATTGTAATACTTTGCCTTTTAGTTATTTTAACCCTTGTAGAAATGGGTTTAAGTTATTGGGAAGACAGGCATTATTACGAAACACGCGATACTTTTACCAACATTTATCTCACCTCGCTTGCCGTTGTAACCAACCTGGTAGTAAAAGGAAGCACATTTATTATCCTGAGTTTTACTTACAGGTACCGGCTGTTTCAAATCCATAACGTTTGGCTATATTGGTTTGTACTGATTGTTGCGCAGGATTTTTTGTATTGGCTGCTGCATTATATTGGCCATTATTGCCGCGTTTTTTGGGCTATACACGTAACCCATCATTCGTCAGAACATTTCAACTTCACTACCGGTTTCCGGTCAACTGTGTTTGAGCCATTGTACAGGGTATTTTTTTATTTACCACTCGCGCTGTTTGGCTTTAGCGCTTTAGATATTTTGTATGCCTACCTGGTTACCCAGTTTTATGGCAACCTTGTACATACGCAATATAAAATTCCGCTGCCAAAATGGTATGGGTGGATTTTTGTAACACCGGCACATCACCGCGTGCACCACGCATCAAACATCCCCTATCTTGATAAAAACATGGGCATGGTGTTAATTCTATGGGATAGAATGTTTGGCACCTTCCGCGACGAGGATTTGCCCGAGCCTGTTAAATACGGCATTACCAAACAACCTGATGATATGGGGCCGGTAAATGTTATATTTCACGAGTGGAAGGCGTTGATACACGATGTTAAACACGCGCCGGGCATTAAAAACAAGCTTGGTTATTTATTTAACCCACCGGGATGGAGCCACGATGGTAGTACACAAACTGCAAGGGTAATGCAGCGGGAATATGAAATTCAGCATATTTCGCCCCTCATCGAGCAAAAACAAACCGCTTAATTTTATTGCAAACCGCATAAGTATCGATGCTATATTTTATATTTGAATTAGAAGCAAACAAGCATCGCCTTATATAACCTATGCCGCAACTTATATCCAAACTACAACATAACACTTACGAAAAAGGCGAATTCTCTGACGAGCAGCCAAGAAATTTGGATGAAACAATTCAACTGATAAAAAACTTTCCCTGGGATTTGGAGCGCCCTTTAACTGATATTCAATTAACCGGCCCATCGGTTACTATACAGGACGATGATATTAACTATCTAAAACTGGGGCTTTATTTCGGCGGAAAATTCTGTGTTTACTATCTGGATAAAGACAATCATTTGTATGAGTACCACGCTGCTGATATTGAGGCCGCGGAAAAACTTGTTGCCGATTTTTTTGATAAAACCCTTGACCTAAGCGTTTTCGAGAAGCATTTTTTTAACATCGGCAACCAGCCCCATTTCATCACCAATAACTTTATATATAAAGTAAAACCTTCACGGGTATTTATGCTAATTGCATTGTTATTGGTCTATATTGGATTATTTATCAGCTTTGCTGCCAGCATTCCCAGTGACACCCCTTTTATACTTTATCCCTGCTTTCTTATTTTAATCATCGGAGGATTTATACTTTACACCGTGTTTCTCGCTATTCAAAACCGCAGTTTGTACCTTCAAATTTCAAGGGGCAACAATTTGTTTTATTTTGGAAAAGACGAGCAAAATATATCGGCGTATGAAAAACTGAATATCGAAAACATCGTCATTTATGAAAACAATGATCGCCGTGGCTTTCGCCTTGACTTTAATAAGAAAATCGAGGTTAAATTTCAAAACGGCGATTGCCTGATAATCCCCAATATATTGATTAGCAGTTACGATTTTTTATCGAAATTTCCGAATAAGTTAGGGATACCTGTTATTTACGGCAGCAGTAGTCTATTTAAAAGTAGGTAAAATCCATTTTTACAATATAAAATTTGGTTCACCTACTTTTTTCATCAAAAAATAAAATTTTCTATTGACAGAATCATTTTTTACCGTACATTTACAACGTAATAAAAAACAGATGAAATTTAACAGTGCATATTTTTATGGTTACTACTTTTACTTTACCAGTAAGAGCCGGGACTAATATGTACTAAACACACATAAAAAATTTAAAAAGTCCCGGCACAAAATGCCGGGACTTTTTGCATTAACAGGGGTTATGAAAATAGAAAAACCAAGAGTTGCTATACAGGGAATCCGCGCCTCCTTCCATGAAGAAGCCGGCCTGCGTTATTTTGGCGAAAACGCCCAGATGATTGAGTGCAACTCTTTTAAACAAACTTTTGAGAAGTTAAAGAACCGCGAGGCTGATTATGTGGTAATGGCTATTGAAAACAGCATTGCCGGCAGCATATTGCCCAACTACACTTTACTGCTCGATTATGGTTTCCCGGTAGTAGGCGAAATTTACCTGCCTATTCAACTGCACCTGATGGCTTTGCCCGGTGTAAAGTTTGAGGATGTAAAATACGTAACCTCGCACCCTATTGCACTGCGCCAGTGTGTTGATTTTTTTGACGAATACCCGCATCTTAAAATTGTAGAGAGCAGCGATACCGCCGCCTGCGCTAAACGCATCCGCGACGAACAATTAACGGATACAGTAGCTATCGCCAATTCATTGGCGGCAACACTATACGGACTGGATGTTTTGGAGCGCCGCATCGAATCAAACAAACGGAATTTTACTCGCTTTTTGATACTCACCCATCATGATAACATGGATAAAAAACCGGCCAATAAAGCGTCGCTTTGTTTCCAGGTGAGTAATAAGGTTGGGGCTTTGGCCAAAGTGCTTAATATTTTTGCCGAAGAGGGTTTAAACATGAGCAAAATACAATCCATGCCCATACTTGGTAAGCGTAACGAATATAATTTTTATGTAGATGTGGAGTGGGACGAGCAGAAACACTACGATAGCGCTATACGGCAGATACTGAAATACACACAAAACTTTAACATACTTGGCGAATATGAAAGACACGATGACGAACCATCAGTAGCACCCAAACCCCAACGAATTGACCGCGGCAGGCGATATATCAACATCCGCCGCAACGTTTAAACAAAAAAAGGCGATCTCCCAAGATCACCGAACCAAACAGGAAATCAAAAAAATTAAAACATAAAACAACCCGGTTTAAAAAACAAGCAGCCGGAACAAATAACAAACACAATGAAACTAAATTTAAACATACAGCCACTTCATACCTGGATTAAGACCGGTAAAGAACCATTGGTAATTGCAGGCCCTTGCAGCGCCGAAACTGAAGATCAGCTGGTAGCCACCGCCCATTTATTAGCCCAAACCGGTAAAATTTCTGCTTTACGTGCAGGTATCTGGAAACCACGTACCCGCCCGGGAGAGTTTGAAGGTATTGGCTCAATTGGTTTGGAGTGGTTAAAACGCGCTAAAGCCGAAACAGGCTTGCCAACAGCTATTGAGGTAGCTACCGGTAAACACGTTGAAGAAGCTTTAAAAGCAGGTGTTGATATACTTTGGGTTGGTGCCCGTTCAACAGTAAACCCTTTTACTGTACAGGAAATTGCTGATGCTTTGCGTGGTGTTGATGTGCCGGTAATGGTTAAAAACCCGGTAAACCCCGATCTTTCTTTATGGATTGGTGCTTTAGAGCGTATCAACAACGCAGGTATTACTAAACTTGCTGCTATCCACCGCGGTTTTTCATCTTACGAAAAATCTGCTTTCCGTAACGAGCCGATGTGGGATATCGCTATCGCCTTAAAAACTTTAGCACCTGAATTGCCTATCATTAACGATCCAAGCCACATATCGGGTAACCGCGACCTTATTGGTTACATTTCGCAAAAAGCTTTGGATTTGGATATGCAAGGGTTGATGATCGAATCGCACATCGACCCAAGCGTAGCCTGGACAGATGCTAAACAACAGGTTACCCCTGCTGCACTTGCTGATATTATTGATCATTTGGCTTTACGTAAACCAGAAGTACGCAATGCCGAGGTTAACGATAAGCTGCACGAATTGCGCAACCAGATTGATAAAATTGACGATTTAGTTATCCAGAAAATTGCCGAGCGTATGCTGATTGCGGATAAAATCGGTCAGCATAAAAAAGATAACGGTATTACCATTTTACAGGTTGGCCGTTGGGACGAAATTCTGCAAAAACGTACTAATTATGCTAAAGCATTAAAATTAGGCAGCGAGTTTACCGAAAAATTACTGGAACTTTTACACGCCGAATCTATCAGCAGGCAAACAGCCATCATGAACGCCAGCGAAGCAGGCCAGGCAGCAGAAAAACTAACACACGCGTAATTTTTATGTTATACGTTTTACGTGGTACGTTATACGTTTTGACTTAGGTTTATTCCCTTCAACGTACCGCGTATCACGTACAACGTAAAACATACAACCTATAAATAGCGATGCAAAACATCATCCTGAGTAAAAGTAATAAGCATATAAAAGGCACGGTAAACCTCACCGGTTCAAAAAGTGAATGTAACCGCGCCCTCATTATCGAAGCGCTGAGCAACGGTAAGGTTAAGGTAGATAATGTATCCGATTCGGCCGATTCGGTTTTGTTAGCAGGGATTTTGAGGAAGAATCAAGAATCAAGAGTCAAGAATCAAGAGGTATTGGAGGTCAGCAGCGGCGAACCACTCACTACTCACCACTCACTACTCACCACTGTCGACATCGGCCCGGCCGGTACGGCGATGCGTTTTTTAACGGCTTATTATGCTATACAGGATTACGAGGTAATTTTAACCGGTAGCCAACGCATGAAGGAGAGGCCGATAGGTGTATTGGTGGATGCGTTGAAGGAACTTGGTGCCCACATAGGTTTTGAAGAGCAAGAAGGCTACCCTCCTATTAAATTAAAAGGCGGTTTTGAACAGCTAAGCCGTCAAATCAGTATAAAAGGCAACATCAGCAGTCAGTACATTACCGCACTTTTACTAATCGCGGCCCGGTTACCGCTTGGTTTGGAATTACATATTGAAGGCGAACTAACGTCGCGCCCATATGTAGAAATGACCCTGGCTATGTTACAAACAGCAGGTATCCAGCACACCTGGACCGACAATGTGATTGCCATAGCCAACCAGGATTTTGCCACAACATCATTATACATTGAACCGGACTGGAGCGCGGCATCATACTGGTATGCTATTGCTGCCCTGGCCGATGAGGCAGAAATATTCCTGACCGGTTTAACCGCATACAGCCTGCAGGGCGACAGCGTGATAACCGAGATAATGGCCAACTTTGGTATTACCTCGCAGTTTAAGGATGGCGGTGTACATTTACTAAAAGAGGTCAAACCTTTAAGCCGCAAGGTCTTCGACATGAAGGAATGCCCCGATTTGGCGCAAACAGTAATTGTAGTGTGCGCGGCCTTGGGCCATGAGGCAACATTTACCGGTTTAGAAACGCTGAAGATCAAAGAAACCGACAGGGTTTTAGCTTTACAAACCGAACTTGCCAAAATGGGCGTTAAACTGATTGAAAAGAGCCAGGTTTATAAACTGGATTGCAGCGAAAAGTTTATCCCGGAGCGTATGTTCATCAACACCTACCACGATCATCGTATGGCCATGGCTTTTGCTCCACTGGCGCTGGTTGTTCCGCAACTGGAATTTGAAAACGGCCCGGTAGTCGACAAATCGTACCCTGCATTTTGGGATGATTTGGAGAAGCAAGGGTTTGTTGTGGAGGAAGTGGAAGGTTAAAGGCGAAAGGTAAAAGGTAAATCCGGCACCAAACTATATCATTGCGAGGTACGAAGCAATCGCGAACTTTGCAAGACAACCATGCAACCGACGAGATTGCCACGCTACGCTCGCAATGACATAGTGAAATTTGTCATCTTGAAAAAACCATAAAATACCCGTCATTGCGAGGTACGAAGCAATCCCGAACTATGTGGGACTTAGCATGTAGGGGATTGCTTCGTACCTCGCAATGACGGTTTAATTAGAATTAAATTCTGACATTTGAGCTTTCTTAAATGTCGTATCTAACATCTCACATCTAAAACAATGGCAGGCAATTCATTCGGGCAAGTATTCAGGATAACCACTTTTGGCGAATCGCATGGCGAGGCCATTGGGGTAATAATAGATGGCTGCCCGGCACAATTGGTAGTTGATATCGAATATATACAAGGCGAGCTGGATAAGCGCAAGCCTGGGCAGTCGAAGATTACCACACAGCGTAAAGAGGCAGATACGGTACGGATTCTATCCGGCGTATTTGAAGGAAAAACCACGGGTACCCCAATTGCAATGCTGATCCCGAATGAAGATCAGCGATCAAAGGATTACACCCATAATGTGGATGTGTTCCGCCCCTCCCATGCCGATTATACTTACCAAACCAAATACGGCATTCGCGATCATCGCGGCGGTGGCCGCTCCTCGGCCCGCGAAACCGCGGCGCGAGTTGCTGCGGGTGCACTGGCCAAACTATTGCTCAAAACCCAGGGCATCGAGATTGCGGCCCATGTAAGCAGCGTTGGCAAAATAGATGCTCCAAACGTGGAGATTAAAAACGTTCAGGAATTTATTGATGAGCGGGAGAAAAATATTGTAAGGTGTGCCGACCCGGCAACAGCTGAAGAAATGATTGCGTTTATTGACAGCGTGCGTAAAGATGGAGATACCGTTGGCGGCAAAGTAAGCTGCTACATAAAAAACTGCCCCGTTGGCTTAGGCGACCCGGTATTTGACAAACTGCACGCCGATTTAGGTAAAGCTATGCTAAGCATCAACGCCGTTCATGGCTTTGAATTTGGATCGGGCTTTGCAGGCAGCGAAATGCGCGGATCTGAGCATAACGATATTTTTGTAAAGTCGCATTTAGGCGATATAACAACCATTACCAATTACTCGGGTGGTATACAGGGTGGTATCAGCAACGGTATGCCTATCGAATTTAAAGTAGCCTTTAAACCGGTTGCCACCATCATGAAAAACCAGGCCACCATTGATAGCGAAGGTAACGCCGCCGAAATATCGGGCAAAGGCCGCCACGACCCTTGCGTGGTGCCGCGTGCTGTACCTATTGTTGAGGCGATGGCAGCACTGGTTTTGGCCGACCATTGGTTGCGAAACCGTAATTCGAAACTGAGCTAAAAAGAGAAAAGCTAAAAGCGGAAGGCCTAAGGCAGAAAGCTTTTATTGCTTTGGGCCTTAGGCTTTCTGCCTTAAAAACTATCTTTGTACAACGATGCTAAGCCCGCTTATCCAATCATACAAAAACGCCTACTATGGACTATCTAAAAACAGCTGGTACCTGAGCCTGGTAATGCTCATTAACCGGAGCGGCACTATGGTGGTTCCGTTTATGAGTGTTTATATGATTAAACAACTTCATTTTACGGTAATACAGTCGGGTTGGGTAATGGCGTTTTTTGGCATTGGCGCATTTGGAGGCGCGTTTTTAGGTGGCAAGCTAACCGATAAAATAGGTTTTTATGATGTGCAGGTTGGAGCCCTGCTTTTAGGGGGCATCCAGTTTATTATTTTAGGATATCAGCATACCTTCATTAGTATTTGCATACTAACGTTTGTGCTCAGCGTTTGTAATGAGTCGTTCAGGCCTGCAAACTCGGCGGCAATTGCACATTACGCTGATGATGCTAACCGAACACGCTCCTACTCGCTAAACCGATTGGCGGTTAACCTGGGCTGGGCGGTTGGTGGTGGCCTGGGCGGAGTGTTAGCATCGGTTGACTATCATTGGCTTTTTTGGGTAGATGGTAGTACAAATATTTTGGCGGCAGTACTTTTATTGAATTTAATGCCCCGATCACAGATCCGGACATCGGTAAAAAGCGTGGCAAAGGTTATAAAATCGGCAGCGGCGCATACCGATGGCATATTCTTATGGTTCATCATTTTAAATACGCTATTCTCCTGCTGTTTCTATGAATTCTTCATCACTCAGCCTGTATTTTATGTAATACAGTGGCATCTTGGCCAAAGTTTTATCGGCTTTTTAATGGCGCTCAACGGAATACTGATCGTAGCTGTCGAAATGGTGCTTGTTCATAAGTTGGATGGTAAAAGGCACCCTTTATCCTATATCAGCATAGGTGTATTATTATCCGGCATTACCTTTGTTTTATTGAACATACTGCCTCATAATGCCGGGATAGCTGTTTTGATAGTAGTAATGATAACTTTTGGCGAAATCATCGCCATGCCATTCATGAACTCTTTTTGGGTGAGCCGAACGAATAATAGTAACCGGGGCTCGTATGCTGCCATTTACGGCATGTCGTGGTCGGCGGCACAGATCATTGCTCCTGCCGTTGGCGCCCGGATTATTACATCAGGTGGCTTTGATAGCTTGTGGTGGGTATTTGCCGGCGTTTGCTTATTTGTATCTATCGGGTACTATATCCTTAAAAAGCTAATAAAAAAAAGCGAGCCAATTGTATTAACTCCTGTTGACAATATATTATGAAAAAGGCCATCATATTAGATCTGGATAATACCATTTACCCTGTAAGTTCAATTTCCGGCAATCTTTTCCAAGCGGTTTTTGGCTTTGTTGATACGCTGGCCGAAGAGATTGGCACCGAGGAAATTGAAAAGGCAAAAGCAGAAATGCAGCGCCGCCCCTACCAGCAAGTGGCCGAAAAATTCAACTTCAGCGAAGCGGCAAAAAACAAAGGCCTTGATTTGCTCAAAGACCTGGAGTATGCCCTCCCGATGCAACCTTACGAAGAGTATAAATACATCAGTGAAACCCCGATAGATAAATACCTGGTGACTACCGGCTTTACCAAGCTGCAATGGAGCAAAATACGACTGTTAGGCATCGAAGCCGATTTTAAAGCTATCTATATTGTCGACCCGCAAATATCCTCAGAAACAAAAAAAGACATTTTTGCCATGATTATGAGCAATAACAATTATCGGCCAGAAGAGTTGTTGGTTATTGGTGATGATCCCGAATCTGAAATAAAAGCGGCAGGCTCATTAGGTATCGATACGTTTTTGTTTGATCCGGACGACAGGCACCCTGGTGCGATAGTAACCCACTCATC
The DNA here is from genome assembly GCF_056401935.1 of Mucilaginibacter sp. P4_D1. Lineage (NCBI taxonomy): Bacteria > Pseudomonadati > Bacteroidota > Sphingobacteriia > Sphingobacteriales > Sphingobacteriaceae > Mucilaginibacter > Mucilaginibacter sp. P4_D1. The sequence continues at coordinate 9,940 of NZ_JBFUIJ010000052.1, read as the reverse complement.
AAAAAGCCTTAAGGATGCGGTAGCTATGTTTATGTAAACCGGATACTATAGTTGTAACAAACCCTGTTTCAAAACCTTAACAGTAACCAGTAATTGTCCTAAATGGCGCATCGTATGCTCCGCAGCGTGCACATACAGGCCAATAACAGTTGATGGAACTTGCGCGCGTCCCACGCCTCTTATTTCGGCTAAGGTAGATTGATTAGTATTGGCCAATTGTTTCAGGGCGTTATCAACCTGGGAATTAAATTGCTTAACTAATACGGCTGCACTAATGGTTACATCTGGCCTACCCTCGGCGGCTAAATAGGTTAATTGCTCTTGGGAGAGAATCTCTCCTTTTGCATAGGAAAATAGCCTGTCGAGCACACCAGTCAAATGCTGTAAATGAAAACCCGGGGAGGCCATGCCCGCAACTTTATTCCACAACAATAGGTCTGGAAAATCGGCCATCAGCTCATTCAGTTCTTCCCTGGCCTGCAATAAAGCATGTGCAACGGGCTGCAACAACGCGGGGATATCATTTAAAGGGCCGCGCAACCAAACTTCGGGTAGTTTAATTTTGTCCATTACTATTTTTGCAGCATGGTTTTTACTTCTTCATGGTTAAGGGTTTGCGGCAGGTTGTAAATTTCCTTTACCCTATTGTGGGTATTATCCGTCCACAGCCAGCTTGTCCATACCATAAACCAGGCCCATTCGGGCTGGGCTGCCAATACTTCCGGTTTGGGCAATTCGCCGGTTTCGCCAAGTACAATAATTTTGCCGTTGGCGAGGCTTAGCAGCTCATTGTAATCCTTTTGTTCGTAATCAAAGTGATAAACGTCCGATCCCAGGATATCAACATAATCGGCACCTGGATAATATAGTTTATAATCGTATGCTTCGTCTTTGGGAATATCGCGTAAACCGTTTGCGCCCCATACCCATATCAGGTTGTTTAGTTTATGATAGTTGGTATACCTGTCGTACATCATTTTCCAAAGCTTTTGGATACCGTTTTTGCCTTTTTTGTCGCCCCACCAAAACCATACGCCGTTCATTTCGTGGTAGGGCCGCCACAAAACCGGTACATGTGAGTCTCTTAGCTGTTTTAGGTAAACCGCCTTTTTATCTATATCTGCCAGCCATTTTTTATTTAAAGGCGTATTTGGTGTAGTCAATTCTGTCCACTCGGCATCGATAAGCTTACCCTGGATACTTGTTTTCCAGTCATATGGCGCATCATCAGTTGGCCTGCCCTGGTGCCACATAATGGTAACCAGGTAACCATCGTGCCATTTCTTTTGCGCTTCGTACACCAGCTTCTGCCCAAGGTCTTTATCGCCCCACAACATAAAATCAGAACCCCACAAAGCGGGATATTTTCCGGTAATGGCGTAAGCACTATCCGAAAACGTGTTCAGATCGTTATTATAATTTTGCTGACCAGACAGGATATGCTTTCCCTTTATTTGGTATAAAAAGGATAGTAACTTAACCGCCTCGGGGGTGGCATTTTTGTTTACCGGCTTAAAATCCTGTGCAGTTGCCATAAATGGCAGAAAGCATGTTGCTATAATTAATAACTGTCTTTTCATTAGCGACTCATGAAGCGATTAGTCAAATATTGCTGATAAATTGTCTGATTTCAAATTTAATTAAAAACTTGTAGCGGTTGTGGTATGGCAATTGCTATTAATGAGCTATATTTAACAGTAATTTATACGTATGCCTCCCGTCACGACAAACAAACAATCACTATCCTTTATACTGATTTCCTTATTTGCTTTATTGTTAACCATACAAAGCTGTAAAGAAAAGCATAATAAAATAGCCACTAATCTTTTTAAAACAACACAAAACAAGGTCTTTAAAGATCTTGATGACGATGCATATACCGCTGCGTTTAAAAAAGAGTTGGAGATTGAAAAGTTAAAGCTATCCAACGAGCCTGCTATAGAGGCTTATTACAAAGCAAATAATTACATGCCCGTATTTGTAATGAACCACCTGGCCAATGGCGACCTGGATGCTATACCGGAGTTTTGCAGTAAAGCTGATGAGCACGGCATTGATCCTGAACTGTTCCATCCCGGAGAATTAAAGGCTATGATTGCCAAATTTCATGGCAAAACCGGTATCAGTAATACCGAAGAAGCGTATCAAGAGTTGGCTAAACTGGAACTGCTGGCAACCAGCACCCTAACAAAATATGCCAATGCCATACAATTTGGTGTAGTTAACCCAAAAAAAATCTACTCAAGGTATTTTACGGCTACCAAACACCCCGACAGCGCATCAATGAAAGCCACGCTAATGGCCTCCGATACTAAGGCGTACCTGGATAGCATACAACCCAAAGACCGGCAATACCTTGCACTGCAAAAAGCGTATCTGCATGGCGATACATTTGATGGTTTATCGAAGGAAGAAACCCAACGCTATCTGTTGGTTAATATGGAACGTTTACGTTGGCGAAATAAACCTTACGAGCCCAAATATGTATATGTAAACGTACCTGATTACAGGCTTGATGTTTTTGAAAATGGAAAATCCATACTAAACATGAAGGTTTGTGTTGGGCAGGGCCGAAACATGGACGGGCAAAACAGCCTTGGCAAATATGATGATACCTGTGCCATTGATAAACCATTCCCACGTGAAACGCCCCAACTAAACAGCGTAATTCACAGTGTAGATGTAAACCCGGTGTGGAATATTCCGCGAAGTATAGCCACTAAAGAAATTATTATAGAGGCCGCCAAAGACAGGTATTACCTATCAAACAAAAATATTGATGTTTATAAAGACGGAAAATTGATTGATGATCCTGAAGATGTTGACTGGAGTGCGGTTACCAAAGATAACCTGGACTATGATTTCAAACAACGCCCCGGAGAGGATAACTCACTAGGAAAGATAAAATTCCTGTTTAAAAACAAAAGCAGTGTTTACCTGCATGATACGCCGGCAAAATCTGCATTCGGAAAAGCCATGCGTGCAGTAAGCCATGGTTGTGTGCGCCTTGGCGACCCACAAGCCCTTGCCAAAAACCTTTTTGGCGAAGGCGAAGAGTTTGACACCATTGTGAAAGATATGGCGACTGACAATCCTGACCCTACCAGCATAGCACTGCCTAAAAAAACACCGATATATATTACCTACGTTACCTGTTGGGCTGATGAAACTGGTGTATTACAACATCGGCCAGATGTGTATGGGCTGGACATCGTGCTGTATGATCACCTTAAAAAATTTCTTACCAAATAAAAAAATGCCCGGCTGGTTAGGCCGGGCAATCAGATTTATAATTGGATAGGCAATATTTTATAGCTTTGCTATATCAAAAGATGTAGAATCTGCAGCTACCTGGTTTAAGGGTGCCGTTTCATCCAGGTATTTTGAGGTGTAAGTGTCGTCATTACCGTTGATAAAAATCACCGATTTGCCCTGGATAGTGTTGATCACAAAATCAACAACATTTGGTGATACCGCCGGGCAGCCAAAACTGCGACCTAAACGCCCCTGCTGGTCAATAGCACCTTGCCCAACGTATTTTGCTGCATGAACTACAATATCGCGAAAACGTGCACTGGCATTAAAACCAGAATCTAATCCGTCTAAATGCAACGATCGGCCATGTTTGCCTATGTAAACATTATCGGTAAGGTAAAAACCCAGGCTGCTTTGGTGCGAATCGTTACGATCAGAAAAATGCTCGGCCATTTCCATACCGCTTCCAGATCCGTGAGCTACCCAGGTGTTCAACAACAGTTGTTTACTAAATAAATTGACAATCCACATGCGTTTTTCGCGACTCGATTTACTGAAGTCGACTATCGTCAACACCGCGCTATTTTCTGGTATTTTATGCGATAATTTCAGATTGGTATAACCGGTAAAGGCTTTTTCAAACACATCAAAAGCCAGCCCTGACCCTTGTAAACCGGCAGCCACATACAGGCTGTTTACGTACTGGTTAAATAATTCTTTTGTAGCAAGAGCAGAATTTACCCCTCCGTTTGATTTGTTAGCATTTGGCGATCTCCAGCTAATAACTGTAGCAGAAAATAAAAAAATCGCCAATATTAAGCCCCAAAAACATTTCCTCATACTTGTGTTGAGTTTAATTTTGAATCAATAAGTTAAATTAATAAAGGCTTAGAATTGATAAATTGACCAGCATTAGGAACCGGACAATTACAAATATATAAATTCCAATCTAATTAAAAAATCATTTTTAACATTTTTTTAGTTATAATGAAATATTATTTCAACAAAGGAAATTACAATGCAGAGTTATACGATGTAAATAATGGAAAGGTTAGGATTATTTATTTGATCCATTTAACTTTATTTTCAAGAGGAGTTGTTCTTTTTCCTTCAGGATTTTGGTCGGCATAACCCAGGTACAATACGCCCATTACTTGATCATCATCCCTCAGCTGCAAAAAATCTTTAAAACCCGGTTTTAATATGGCTCCACCGGTACTCCAAAATGAAGCCATACTTAAAGCCGTAGCGCCGAGCAGGATATTTTGAATAGCACTGGAAACGGCCGCCACTTCTTCAAAAGCAGGAATTTTTGCCAGATTACCTCTTTCCATAATGGCAATAATAACATGGGAAGCTTTATCACCCTGGTGTTGCAGGTTGCTGTAAACAGTTTCGTTAAATTCTTCGGCATTTACCCCTTGCTTGTAAACGTCGGCATGTAACTGGCAAAACTTAGTGGGGTCTTCATATACAATGAATCGCCACGGTTCGGTAAAGCCGTGTGTTGGTGCCCAATCGGCAAGTTCAAGCAGGGCGGCAACATGACCATTTGGAGCCTTGTGCCCGTTCATCACATTTGGTTTAACCGAACGACGTGTTTTTATAATACTGGCAACAGTAGCAAAAGAATTAGAATCCATATTGGAAAGGAATCAAGAGTTAAGAATCAGGAATTAAGACAAAAAATTTAACATATTTAAGCAAGAGAAAATCAAAAAGAGTCAAAAACAGATAAATCACGTTCGCGCTTTTCTTGATTTTTGACTCTTAATTCTTGATTCTACTTAATATATCGGCGGAAATTTAGCCGGGTTTGCTTCGCTTACAATGGCATAGACAGCCTCAACAATATCATCCAAAGATGGCTTGCTGAAATAATCCCCATCCGAGCCATAAGGAGGCCTGTGTTCCTTCGCTGTCAATGTACGCGGCTGGCTATCTAACGAGTAATAACCCTTCTGGGCTTCAATTATTTGCTGAACAATATAAGCAGATGCCGCGCCTGGTACATCCTCATCAACAACCAACAGCTTATTTGTTTTCTTTAACGACGCACCGCAAAGGTTATCTTTATCAAAAGGATATAAAGTTTGTGGGTCAATAACTTCAATATTGATGCCCATTTTTTCCAGCTCCGGGGCGGCTTCTAAAACAATGCGCAAGGTTGAGCCATAGGATACAACGGTAACATCGGTACCTTCCCTCATAATTTCGGCTTTGCCAAGCGGCACAGTAAACTCGCCAACATTTTCAGGAAGCTTTTCTTTCAGGCGATAGCCGTTAAGGCTTTCGATAACCAATGCGGGCTCATCGCCACGCAGCAAGGTGTTATACATCCCTGCCGCCTGCGTCATATTCCGGGGTACGCAGATATGAAATCCACGCATCGATCCCAATATCATCCCCAGGGGCGAGCCTGAGTGCCAGATACCTTCCAGGCGGTGTCCGCGTGTGCGTATAATTAAAGGCGCTTTTTGTCCGCCAAAAGTACGATAACTAAGGCTGCCGATATCGTCGCAGATAACGGTGATTGCGTATATCAGGTAATCAAGATATTGAATCTCGGCAATTGGTTTTAATCCGCGCATAGCCAAGCCCATACCCTGGCCAATGATAGAGGTTTCACGGATACCGGTATCGGTTATTCGTAAATCGCCGTACTTACTTTGCAGACCTGCAAATCCCTGGTTTACATCTCCAATGGCACCTACGTCTTCGCCGAATGCCACGATGGTTTTATCCCTGGCAAAATTGGCATCAAAGCAGGCATTCAAAACTTCGCGTCCATCTATAGAACGCGCGTTATCGCTGTAGATGGCAGGCACAACAGGAACATAAAGTGGCGATTGTGGCGTATCAGAAAATAGCTTCGTGTTATACCGCCCATTGGCTTTAACTTTTTCGGCATTTAACCAATTTACCAGTAATTGCCTTTCCGCCGAGTCTTCTTTAGCCGTAGCCCTTAGTGTTTTCCTTACAGCCGAAACAATTTCCTTACGGCCTGCATCATAGCTTTTACGCAATTCGGCCACTATCTCTATTAATTGTTCTTTAACAGAAACACCTTCGGCAAATTGCTCAATCATTTTAGCCGCATCTTCCAGTTCGGCATTAATCAGGGTTACCAACTCCCCTGCCGCTTCGCGTTGGCAGTCGCGTACGTATTTTTTGGCCTCTGCTTCTAATTCATCCAGCTCTTGTTCGGTTGAGATGGCCGAAGTAATCATCCATTGGCGCATTTTCAGCAAGCAATCGTGCTCATCTTCCCAGGCCAGGCGATCTTTTGATTTATATCGTTCGTGTGAACCCGAGGTTGAGTGGCCTTGCGGCTGGGTCATCTCGGTAACGTGAATCAATACCGGAACATGCTCTTCACGGCATAAAGTAATGGCACGGGCATAGGTTTCACAAAGGGCTATATAATCCCAGCCTTTTACCTTAAAAATCTCGAAGCCGTTTGAGCCATTCTCGCGCTGAAAACCTTTTAATATTTCAGAGATATCTTCTTTTGTAGTTTGCAACTTAGCCGGTACCGAGATTGCATAAGCATCATCCCAGATAGAAATAGCCATCGGTACCTGCAGCACACCAGCAGCGTTAAAACATTCAAAAAATACGCCTTCGGATGTGGCGCCATTGCCTATGGTTCCAAAGGCAACCTCGTTGCCATTAACCGAAAACTGTTTAAGATGTTCCAGTTCCTGGTTTTGGCGATATAGTTTTGAGGCATAAGCCAGGCCCAGCAATCGCGGCATATGGCCACCTGTGGTTGATATATCCGATGAACAATTCATCGTTTCGGCCTGGTTTATCCAACTACCATCGGCATTAATAAAACGGGTAGCATAGTGGCAGTTCATTTGACGGCCGGCCGAGGCCGGATCTTTTTCTACATCAGGGTGGGCATAAAGCTGGGCAAAAAACTCCCTAAGATTGCTCATGCCCGTGGCAAACATAAAAGTTTGGTCGCGATAATAGCCTGCACGCCAATCGCCGGCGCGGAATGCTTTGGCCATGGCCAGCTGTGCAACTTCTTTGCCGTCGCCAAAAATACCAAACTTGGCCTTGCCCGTTAATACCTCTTTACGGCCTATAATACTGGCTTGTCTGCTCTCATAACCAATACGATAATCTTCAATAACGATCTTTTTAAAATCATCAAAACTAAGCTCTGCGGTATCAAATTTACTGGTGGCACGAATTGCAGTTCCAGGCATATAAAATTTCGTTTAGACGGTAAAATTATAAAATTCTATTCTGTATTTGGCATAGTAACACTTAAAACATGAAGTATTGCTAATAGTTTTGTTATTACGTTAAACCTTTTATATTTGTATTAATCAAATATAGCATATGAAAAAGATATTAATGATCTGCGCAGTTGTTTTAGGTTTTGCCTTCACTGCATCGGCACAAGATAACCAAAAAGCCGAGTTTAAATTCAACGAAGAGAAACACGACTTTGGCAAAGTGCCCCAGGGCACACCTGTTACTACTGTTTTTGAATTTACAAACATTGGTAAAGAGCCACTTATACTTACCGAAGTAAGGCCAACATGCGGCTGTACCATTGCCGATTATACCAAAACACCTGTAAAAAGCGGTGATAAAGGTTTAATAAAAATCACTTATAATGCTGCGGTAGCTGCCCCTTTTAACAAAACCATTGTAGTTAAATCAAACGCGGTTACGCCCGAAAAATACTTAAATATTATAGGCGAGGTTATTGCTAAACCAGCTTCAAGTAAATAAGCAGCCCCTCCCAAACCCTCCCCGGAAGGGAGGGCTTTAAAAAATACTTAACACCGCGTTGCGGTGTTTTTTTTTGCATTTTGAAATTCAACTGACAATAATTAAAATGAATCCGTACTGTATCCGCTTTCAGAGGCGGATTTTTTTTTTGTAATTTTGCACATGCCAAAAATATCTCAGAAAGGGCAGCGAATGCCCGCATCTCCTATTCGTAAATTAACGCCTTATGCTGATCAGGCTAAGTTGGATGGCAAAAAAGTGTACCATTTGAATATCGGCCAGCCGGATATTGAAACGCCCGAAGGCATGTTAAATGCCATTAAAAACATTGATTTTAAAGTTTGGGCTTATACCCCATCCGAGGGTACTTTAAGCTATCGTAAAAAGCTTACAGAATACTACAATAAACTGGGTTACAATATTACTCCGGATAATATCATTGTAACCACCGGCGGATCTGAAGCTATCACCATATCCATGATGGCCTGTTTAGATTCGGGCGATGAAGTAATTATCCCGGAGCCTTTTTATGCCAATTACAATGGATTTGCAAGCCAGAGCGATATTGTGGTAAAACCTATCCTATCTTACATTGATAACGGATTTGCCTTGCCCCCTATCAGCGAATTTGAAAAGCTGATTACTGATAAAACCAAAGCTATTATCATTTGCAATCCTAACAATCCAACAGGGTACCTGTATTCGCAGGAAGAACTGGAGGCTTTAAAGGAATTGTGTTTAAAATATGACCTTTACCTGTTTTCGGACGAAGCTTACCGCGAGTTTTGCTACGATGACCGTAAATTTATTTCGCCGATGCATTTAGCCGGGTTGGATGATAACGTGGTGGTTATGGATACCGTAAGCAAACGTTACAGCGCATGCGGCGCCCGTTTAGGCTGCCTGATTACTAAAAATGCAGAATTACGCACAGCAGCATTGAAATTTGCCCAGGCCCGGTTAAGTGCCGGCATGGTTGAACAAATTGCCGGTGAGGCAGCCGTTGATACGCCCGACGAATATTTTGAAACCGTAAATAAAGAGTATACCAGCAGGCGAAATACCCTGGTAACCGCCTTAAACAACATCGATGGCGTTTACTGTCCTAACCCAGGGGGGGCATTTTATGTAGTGGCACAGCTCCCAATTGACAATGCTGATAGGTTTTGCCAATGGATGCTGGAAACCTTTAGTTACAACAACCAAACCGTAATGATGGCACCTGCAACAGGCTTTTACAGCACGCCGGGCGCCGGCACAAATGAAGTACGTATGGCTTATGTACTTAATAATGACGACTTAAAAAGCGCTATGATTTGTTTGGAGGAGGCTTTGAAGGTGTATCCCGGAAAGGTGGCTGCAACGGAGCAGCTCGTGGCTAAAAATTAGTAATTTTCAATACGCGTTTATTTTATAATACTTTACAACAAAATCTGGCCTACCAGGGCAAACGCATCCAAATAGCTAATGGAATAAGCTTACGGCGTCGGGAAGATAAGAGCATCAAACGACACCTTGTTTTTATTTGTTGATCCTGGTTAAATGATCCGGCTACTGAGGGGACTTGCATTGGCCAACGACAGGCACAAGTATTTGGATACGCCTAAATTGCGCGATCAGTTTAGTGTTAACCATGTTAAAATATAAAATATTGATTATCAAATATTTATAATATATTATCTGATATAATTGCCAAAAATAGTTGGTAGAATCTTTGTAATCGACTGTAATAAAGGAATATACATCAAGCAAATTGAAATCGGTTTCAATTTGCTTTTTTTGTTATATGAAATCGTCAAAAAAAGGCGTGTTTGACCTGTAAGAGCACGGATGTAATAAAGTGGGGCAAGCAGAATAAAAAACAGCGATATAAGTGTAAATCATGTGGGCAATTGTTTATTCGGCAGCACGCTGGTGTAAGAGATAAGAA
>NZ_JBFUIJ010000051.1:0-41084 GCF_056401935.1 Mucilaginibacter sp. P4_D1 | reverse complement strand
CACCAGCGTGCTGCCGAATAAACAATTGCCCACATGATTTACACTTATATCGCTGTTTTTTATTCTGCTTGCCCCACTTTATTACATCCGTGCTCTTACAGGTCAAACACGCCTTTTTTTGACGATTTCATATAACAAAAAAAGCAAATTGAAACCGATTTCAATTTGCTTGATGTATATTCCTTTATTACAGTCGATTACAAAGATTCTACCAACTATTTTTGGCAATTATATCAATCTTTGATAGTGGCCATTAGCTTGCAGCTCCGGGCGTTGTATTTACAGTCTTTTTTCAAATATTTCAATGCTTTTTTGGGGTCTTTTTCTACGCCGGTACCGTTTAAATAATACTGGGCCAAAAGATAGAAGTCGTCGCCAAATTGGTATTTGCTGGCGTCGACTGATTTTTGCAGCCAATAGGCGCTTCTTTCATAATTTGGGTGTTCTGCAGTTTTACCGTAGTAATACCTGGCGATATAAGAATAATTTCCGGATAGCTCTTCTTTTTGAGTTTTGCAATTTCCTATTTCTGCAAACCATTTTTCGGCTTCGGGCAAATTGTTCCGTTTAAGATATTGATAACCAATATCCATTTTTGCATATGCTCCACAATTCAACGGATTAGGTCCGGGCAGGGCTACAGCCCTGGAAATTAACTGGGTAAATAGCGCACTGCTTTTTTCAATAGTTTCACCATCTAAATATAAAAATGCCAGGCTTGTTAAAATGCGGTAATTTTGCGATTCCTGTAGTTTTTTTAATGCCTGTTCGCCCTCGGCTGTATTCTTTTCAACCCCATGGCCACCCTCCAGTTTAATTTTGGCAACTGATAGCTCAAGGCTCTCTTTCATCTCTCCGTTCGCAAATTCCAAACTCTTTTGAAACCAGGACAACGCCTCTTTATAGCTATTTTGCATTTTATCTTTTTCGGTTACATATGAATACCCAATGGAAGCGCTTGCAAGATATTTACTGAATTTATCGTCATTATCAACAACGTCAAAGGCCGCCTTATAGGTCTCAATTGCTTCCGGTATATTTTTATCGGTACCTAATTCATTGCTTCGAAGCAAATTTCCTATTTTCATTAACCAGTTACTCTTCAAATTATTACTTTTCGCATTGCTTACAGCAAGCATCGCATAATGTATGGCTTGCTTTAAATCAACAACTGCTATCTCACCCTGGCTGTAAGCATAAAAAAGCTGTTCGCAGGCCGAAAAGTAATTCTTCGCGGCAGATTGTTTATACAGCACTATCGCTTGGTCATAATTAGCATTAATTACGTGTTCGGTTCTCGCCATATCGTATTCCTGTTTACCGGGATTATTCTGGTAATCTTCCTGCACTTTCTTTGCTTCTTCCTGCCGTTGCTGCGCATACGCCACCTCCCGTTCCCGTTTTTGCCGTTTAAGATCACTGATCAGGCCAGAAATGCCTTCAACCAAGGGCTGAGCTGCATTTACCACCGCAACGGCAGTTTGAACCTTAGCCTGGCTTTTTTCCAGGCTCACTGTTTTATTATAATAATCCTGGGCTGTCGCACGTTGCTGTGTGGTAACCGATAGACCAACCGCATTATTAAACTGAGTTTTTGCCTCTGTATAATTGCCCGAGTTATGCGCCTGTACGCCAGCGTTTATGGCATTTACGTATTGCTGTTGTCTGTTGACATTTTCCTGGTTTTGCCTTTGCGCTTCTTGCTGCACGCGTTGGGCATCTGCGGGTTTTTGTTGCTGGTTAGTGGTTGCTACAGATGATGTACTGCTTGTATTCCCACATAAAGCCGGTGTATTAGACACTCCGTTATCACAATCTGCGTAGCATTTATACCCTTTATTTTGAACGCCGTTTGAATTGATGGAGCAACGATCGTTAGGGTCAAAACACACCTTCGAGAATCCTATATAAATAATCGTATTGGAAGGATGTAAAGCCCAGGTTTTTTCTGTACCGCCGGCATTTATGCTTACCCTGCCATCCAACGACGAATTTTGAATATCATAGTTGAATGAAACTTTTATGCCATAATTGTTTTTGATTTCAATATCCCAGGTGTATTTTTTTGCCGATTCGTTATAATCCCGTACTTTGCTCCGGCTTTGTAAGCCTTTAAAACAAGGATTTTGTACCCACGGTCCCCAATTGTAGGTGAGTTTTTGCTGCCCGAATAAAAGCGTAAGGTGAAAGGATAAAGCGAAGAGGAGTAAGGTTTTTTTCATAATAACACTGGCATTAATTAGTGAGCAGGTTTGTTTAAATAATGAGTTAAAAATGAAAGTGTGGAATTTTAAATTCCCCTTCTACTCCTTTAAAAGATCCTTTAAATAAGTGCAGTAAAATTCTTGGTCTCTTTCTTTGCCAATGGCGCAGGCTTTCTCCATCCATTCTATTGCTTTGGCTTTATCTTTTGGCWCGCCATTGCCATTTTTATACAAGTCTGATAGGCTGCGCATGCAGGCAGGCGATGATTTCGACGCGCCAAGCTCATATAGTTCCCTGGCTTTTTTAGGGTCGCTCTTAACCCCTTTACCATATTGGTAAATTATCCCCAACGTTGCATAGGCATCCATATAGCCGTGGTCAATTGATTTTTGCGCCCATTCCATAGCCTTCGCATCGTCCTCCTGGATACCATCGCCATCAAACATGTATACCGATGCAATGTTACACATGGATACGCTGTCGCCCATTTCGCTTGCTCTCATATAAAAAGAGAGCGCTTTGGGTTTATCACGCAGAATGCCTCTTCCGGTACTATATAAATCTCCTTTTTGCCGTAAATTCACCGCTGTTTTATCGCTTTTTGCAAGTGTTGCACGCGCGCTTAATTCGGCCCTGGCCATGTAATACTTTATCCCTTTATAATTGGGCGACAAATATCCTTTTACATAAATGTTACTGAACACTTCGTTTTTTTCAAGTTGATAAAGGGGGTAATAAAACTTGCCGCCTTGTTTGAAATAATGTTCGGAATTAGCCACTAACAGTTTATGCAGATCGGAGTTTTCTAATGCCTGTTCAGCTACATCATTATCTGCCGTAATGGCAATCAGTTTATTCATTTTATAATGGTCAACATGATCTGGCATATTTACGGCCTTCAATGTATAAAAGGAGTGTATAATTGCTACGGTTAAGTTTTTGTAATACAGGCGTATATATTTGCCCTGGGTACTTAAGTTGTATCCCGAAACACTATCGAGCTTAAAATTCAAATGTTCAACCTCCATTGCTAAAAAATCACAATAGGTTTCAAAGTTGCGGGCATCCGTTAAAGTATTGGTGCTCTCAATCGTTTTTCTTTCGTCGATCGCGACTTGCTTTTGTTCTTCTGCCACCTTTCGGCTGGGCGAGATACCTGTGATTTTCAAACCTTCCAAATTATTGCTGATAACAGCCAATTGTTTAATCAATTTGGTCTTTCTCTGGTAATCAAAACTGATGGTATTCTTATAGTCATAGCTGGCTGAACCTGCCCGACTAATAAAAATAGATAGCGGGTAAGACACAAAACCACCATTATCATTCATAGAGATGAATACGGTACCATTGTCCATAATTTTTTGGGATGCCAGCGTGTACCCTAAGTCTGAAAAGATATCGATAACGTTCTGCACATAATTCAATGGGTTTTCGGCATTCACAATAGATAACAAAGCCTGGCCGTCTTCATAGGATAACGCCTCTTTTTTCGCTCGTTTCCTGCTGCTTAAAGCAGTTATCAGATCTACTGTGGCAGCCGATACCTGGTTCAATCCTTGCTGAAGTTGTTGTTGCTTTTGCGCGTTCTGCTGTTGCTTTAATAATAGCTGTTGGCGTTGCGCCTCTGCATTTCGGTTTGCCGCTTCCTGGTTTTGGCGTTGCATGTCCTGCTGTATTCTTTGGGCATCGGCAGCTTGTTGCCTTTTTTGTGCATCTACAGCAGCGACATTATTAGCTTTTTGTTGTTGGGTTTGATTATACGTTGTCCCGTTTGTTGTAGAAGTGGATGCACTGTTCGTCGTTTTCGCCTTGTCACAATTTTGAACGCAAAACTTTACGCCATTGCTGCCACAGCTATAAGTTGGTAGTGTCCAGTCGTCTTTCTCGCTCTCCTTGTAAGCAGTAACTCTATAATTAAAAAAGTTATCGGTATTAAACTCCGGCGCAACCTTGGCGTAGCTACTTTCGTGTGTGCGCTCCCCTTTTGCATCTACACTGAAGGCTCCATCCATCAACCGCTCATTATTTCTGCCAACGTGCGCTTCAAAACTAAAATGAATATTTTGCGATCCGGTATTTTTAAACCTGAATTGGTACGAATATGAGTTGATAGATTCAATGTAGCCCAAACAGCGGAATGAAATATAAAGGTTGGTAAAACATGGCGCACTTTTCCATGCCGACCAGTTGGATGCCCCACTTCCATTTTTTTGGGCTAGTAAAGTGCTTATCTGTAAAAAGATAAGGAGTAATAGAAGTAAAGTTTTTTTCATGATATGCAGGTTTGGATAAGGATTAAATAACTGATTACGAATTATTTTGCAATTATTCGATATACATCTATATTGGCAAATACCGCGGGTAAATCCATTTTCACCCCATTTTTGTAAACTATGTTATGTTGTCTTATGGATCGATCGCCTAAGCACACATATTCATCGGTTCCGTTATAGGTTGCAGATACCAAATAACGATGCTCAGTATCTAAGGCAACATTACCTGCCTTACATTGTAAATAACCAACATCATTAAATATCCGTGTAGATACGGTGTATGAATCGTCGCCATTTTCGCATCTTAGGAATGAAAAGGCAGTAGTCACATCAAAATAGTTTGAGCTAAAGCTCCCGTTGTTATGATACAACCTATAAGTGCCATTGCTATCTTTAGTTACAAACACCAGTTGCCCGTTTACAGTGATTGGGTGTTGATACGCGTAGTAGGTATAATAATCTGTAGGGTAAACAAACTTGCCATTTTTCCAAAGCATATTCCTGGAGGGGGCGTAAGCTATATTTCCAATTCGGCTATCGCCGGCTATGTAAATATCACCCTTGTATTTACCGATTGACGATATGCTGAATATAAAATCCGCATCGCTCCAATTATCAAAATCTAAAGGCATTTTCTCGCCATTTTTCCAATAAGCTAT
This sequence comes from Mucilaginibacter sp. P4_D1, assembly GCF_056401935.1. Classification (NCBI taxonomy): domain Bacteria; kingdom Pseudomonadati; phylum Bacteroidota; class Sphingobacteriia; order Sphingobacteriales; family Sphingobacteriaceae; genus Mucilaginibacter; species Mucilaginibacter sp. P4_D1. The sequence continues at coordinate 35,947 of NZ_JBFUIJ010000051.1, read as the reverse complement.
CCGGCTGTATAGATGTATATCAGGGGTATAGTAATATTCATAACCACCGGTGTATACGTCATTACCATCTATATAATAGCACAATACGTGATAGTACATAGTAGATGTCGGTGTAGATATAGGCGTGCCGTTTTTAAATACAGATGCTGCATCATAGTCGACGATGTCGCCGTTCTCATCTAATGTAGCGTTCATACCTGGGTTAGTGGCCGATATTTTTTTATCGTTTAAATATAGCCCATCGCTTGTAAAGTAATACACTTTGGCATTATCAGCTGGTTTGCCATCATTTTTACCGTCGGCGGTGGTTTCTTTTTTGCACGAAATAAAAAGGGCAATAATGGTGATAACGAGTAATAGTTTTTTCGGTGTGCAGGTTCGCCCTAATTCTTTCATGATAACGCAGGTTGCTGATAATGATCAGGTTTGTTGAACAATAAAATTACGGAAAGGGGGTGCAGTAAAAAATACCTATGGGTAGGTATTTTTTACTGCGGGAGAAAGCGATATCAATGTGTTAAATCTTCTATTTTTTGAAAGCGCTCAGGTTATTCATAACTTAGCAGGCTCAGATACTTTGCATTAAAAATGACCATTAATCCAAAAAATCTGAAGACTCCCGGTTCAGAAAAAATTCTGTCATTTCTTTAATTCTGAAAATTCCGGACAATTATTCTGTTCATTCTTTAATCCTGTAAATTCTGATTCCAACAAAAAAAGCCACCCTCAACAGGTGGCTTTCCATAATTTCCTAAAAAGTAATTACCCTTTTTTATCAACTTTAGTTACAGGCGATGCATAAGCCTGAACAATAATTTGTTTTTTAACCTCGTGTTTCATAGCTGTTGGTGCTACGTGGTTCGCATTCAAATGCGGTGCAATAACCAGCGAAACTATCGACATCAGCTTGATCAGGATGTTCATCGACGGGCCTGAAGTATCTTTAAACGGATCGCCTACGGTATCGCCGGTTACTGACGCTTTATGTGGTTCTGATTTTTTGTAGTACATCTCACCGTTGATAAGGCAGCCTTTTTCGAATGATTTTTTGGCGTTATCCCATGCGCCACCGGCGTTGCTCTGGAAAATACCCATCAATACACCCGATACGGTTACACCAGCCAATAACCCGCCCAACACTTCGGGGCCAAAGGCAAAACCGATAATGATAGGGGTGATTAGCGCAATTAACCCAGGGGCAACCATCTCGCGGATGGATGCTTTGGTGGAGATTGCCACGCATTTTTCGTATTCGGGTTTGGCCTTGTACTCCATAATACCCGGAATTTCGCGGAACTGGCGGCGCACTTCTTCAACCATGGCCATGGCAGCACGGCCTACAGCCGAGATGCACAATGCCGAGAAGATGAAAGGGATCATACCACCCACAAATAAACCGGCCAAAACATCGGCCTTGTAAATATCAATATGCTCGATACCCGCAACACCCACAAAGGCTGCAAATAAAGCCAGTGAGGTTAACGCGGCCGACGCAATGGCAAAACCCTTGCCGGTAGCTGCAGTAGTGTTACCTACAGCATCCAGATTGTCTGTACGGTGGCGCACTTCTTCGGGCAGGCGGCTCATTTCGGCAATACCACCGGCGTTATCGGCAATTGGTCCAAAGGCGTCAATAGCTAATTGCATAGCTGTTGTTGCCATCATACCGGCAGCAGCAATAGCCACCCCGTATAAACCCGCAAAATGGTACGAGCCATAAATGCCCGACGCTAAAACCAGGATGGGTAACACCGTTGATTCCATACCTACAGATAAACCACCGATGATGTTGGTAGCATGCCCTGTTGACGATTGACGGATGATGCTTAATACCGGGCGTTTGCCCATGGCGGTATAGTACTCAGTAATGATGGACATTAAAGTACCTACAACCAGGCCAACAACGATAGATAGAAAAACGCCGTTTTTAGTGAATTCCATTGCGCCGGATTTTAATGTACCAGAAGTGTCGATATCGCGAACCATGCGAAACGCACCTTCAGGTAACATCCATTGTACTACAAAGTATGTTGCAACGGCGGTTAACACAATTGACATCCAATTACCTATGTTCAATGCCTTTTGGACGCTGTCTTCTTCTTTTTTTATTTTTACAAAGGACGCTGCGACTATCGAAAATAAAAGGCCTAAACCAGCAATTACCATCGGTAACAAAATTGGGCCAATACCACCGAAATGATCAACCAAAGCTTTACCATCACTTCCAACCATTTCGCGCCCCAGCACCATCGTAGCCAGCATAGTTGCCACGTACGATCCGAATAAATCGGCGCCCATACCTGCAACGTCGCCTACGTTATCGCCTACGTTATCGGCAATGGTGGCAGGGTTACGCACGTCATCCTCGGGGATGCCCGCTTCCACTTTACCTACAAGGTCGGCGCCTACATCGGCTGCTTTGGTATAAATACCACCGCCCACACGGGCAAAAAGCGCTATCGATTCGGCACCTAACGAGAAGCCAGCCAATACATCCAGCGCTTTGGCCATTGCCTCGCCATTTACAGTACTGCCTGCAACATTAACTACATAAAACTGGTAAAATAATATAAACAGCGAACCCAAACCAATAATGGCTAACCCGGCAACGCCAAGGCCCATTACAGTACCACCTGTAAACGATACTTTTAATGCCTGCGCTAAACTGGTACGCGCGGCCTGCGTGGTACGCACGTTGGCTTTGGTTGCAATGCGCATGCCCAGGTAACCGGCAAAGGCCGATAAAAACGCTCCGATGATGAATGACACGGCAATAACCGGGCTTGATGTGGCCACGGTAGTACCACTCCAGGCCAGTAGCAGGGCCGCTACGGCAACAAAGCCGCCAAGTACTTTCCACTCGGCGCGTAAAAAGGCCATTGCGCCATCGGCAATGTAGCCGGCCAGCGTAACCATGTCCCCATCGCCTGCATCTTGTTTGGTAACCCAGGCGGCTTTAACAGCCATAACGGCAATACCGATGAGCCCAAACACCGGAATTAAGTAAATTAAGTAAGTGTTCAAAAAATCCATAGTAACAAATTTGGTTTATTAAAGTAAGTTTTGCTAAGTCTGAAGTCTAAAGTCGCAATTCAAAAGTCTTTTTTTACTTTTTTTCTTTAATTCTTAAGACTACTGACTTAAGACTAACGACTTAATACTACACTGACTATAGCAGGGTGTAATTGGTGGTTGCAAAATAGTAAATTTATTTTCTTTACAATAGCCTGTCAATATTAAAGTTTTTGAATAGTTTAGGGGTTTAAACCCTTTTTAATTTATGGCAAAAGATTCCGGACAACCAAAAATGAAACATGAGCTTGGCCTGCTTGATGGCACCATGCTGGTAGCAGGCTCAATGATAGGCTCAGGTATATTTATAGTTGCTGCCGACATTGTACGTAATGTAGGCTCAGCAGGTTGGCTCATAGCCATTTGGCTTATAACCGGTTTCATGACATTGACAGCAGCATTAAGCTACGGCGAGCTGAGCGGAATGTACCCTAAAGCAGGCGGACAATATGTTTACCTGAAAGAAGCGTACAATAAACTTATAGCATTTTTGTACGGCTGGAGTTTTTTCGCGGTGATACAAACCGGCACTATAGCTGCAGTTGGCGTGGCTTTTTCAAAATTTACGGCGTATTTGATACATCCGGTAAGTGAGGATCATATTTTATTCCCACATAATTACTATTTAAAATTAGGCGAGGCTAAGCCCACTTTCAGTTTAAGTGCAGCACAATTGGTATCAATAGCGGTTATTATATTACTAACGTATATCAATACCCGTGGTGTAAAAAGCGGCAAATGGATTCAAACTACTTTTACTTTAACCAAACTGTTAAGCTTATTCGGACTCATTATTTTTGGTTTTGTTGCCTTAAAGCCCGAAGTATGGCATGCCAACTGGAGTAATGCCTGGGATTTGCATAACCTGAACAAGGATGGAAGCTTTACAAAATTGGGCCTCGGCGCAGCTTTAGGGGCAGTAGCTTCGGCCATGGTAGGGTCAATATTCAGCAGCGATTCATGGAACAACGTAACCTTTATTGCCGGCGAAATGCGCAACCCTAAACGTGATGTGGCGTTAAGCTTATTTTTTGGCACCATGATAGTTACCGTTATTTACGTTGCAGCCAATATAGTTTATACAGGTGTATTGCCGCTGCACGAAATTGCGACAGCCGAAAAGGACAGGGTGGCTGTAACTGCATCGAATGTTATTTTTGGCGACATAGGCACCAAGATAATTGCTGTTATGATCATGATATCAACTTTTGGCTGTAATAATGGTTTAATTATGGCCGGTGCGCGTGTATATTATACCATGGCAAAAGATGGCTTGTTTTTTAAGAGGACAGGCGAGCTAAATAAATTTGCCGTGCCCGAGTTTGGTTTATGGATACAAGCCGCACTGGCATCTGTACTTTGCTTAAGCGGCAGGTATGGCGATTTGCTGGATATGATCTCGTTGGTAGTTGTAATTTTTTATGTGCTTACCATTATCGGCATCTACATTTTACGGGTGAAAAAGCCTGGGTTAGAAAGGCCATACAAAGCTTTTGGCTACCCGGTATTGCCAGCTATTTACATTTTGATGGGAATTGCATTTTGTATTTTATTGTTAGTTTACAAACGCGACTACGCGTTATTTGGCCTGGGTATAGTGTTGATAGGTATCCCGATATATTATATTACCAAGGGGAACGTTAAGGAGCAGGATGAAGCGGTTATTGATAGTTAGTTTATTTATTTTAAGCGGGCAGGCTTATGCCCAGGACCTGCAATCGAGATTATCAGCTGCATTTAACAGGTTACAGGCCGATAGCCAGTGCCGTTATGCATCGCTTTCGCTCACTGTTTTGGATGCCAAAACCGGCGAACAGGTATTTGCCGCCAGCCCCAACATGGGGCTGGCTACGGCATCAACCCTAAAAACTATTACCAGTATTACAGCCTTTAACGTTTTGGGTGCCGATTTCAGGTACCAGACGCAATTGGGCTACAACGGCGAGATTGCTGCCGACGGCACGCTCAATGGCGATATCATTATCAAAGGTGCCGGCGACCCAACCCTGGGCAGCTGGCGGTACGAGCAAACCAAAGAAGCACATGTGCTGGCCTTAATGGCTGACGCCCTTAAAACTGCAGGTATCAAAAAAATAAACGGGCGCATTATTGGTGATGACAGCGTATTTGGCACCCAATCTATCCCCGAAGGGTGGATATGGCAGGATATTGGCAACTACTATGGCGCCGGAACATCGGGCCTTTGCTGGCGCGAAAACCAGTTTGATATTAAATTGCGCACTGGCGCTGTGGGCAATCCTATTGGCGTTTCGTACACTGTGCCCAATGTATCGTACCTTACTTTTAAAAGCGAATTGGTTAATGGCCCGGCAGGCAGCGGCGACAATGCCTACGCTTTTTTGCCTGTTGGCAGTAAAGTAATGTACCTGCGCGGCAGCTACGCTATTGATAAAGATAAAAAAAGCATCTCGGCAGCCACGCCCGATGCCGCTTATGATGCAGCTTTGCGTTTGTCGGATACGTTGAAGAAATTAGGAATTGGAGTGGGCTTCGATCCCGAATCTGTTGCCACATTAACGGCAAAAGGATTAAAGGCGCCTTTGATTACCAAAAATCTGGCTGCTATTTCATCGCCGCCGCTGAGCCGGATCATTTACTGGCTCAATCAAAAAAGTATTAACCTGTATGCCGAGCAATTGCTTAAAACCATAGCCTGGAAACAGGGCCGTAAACCTACCACTGCAAACGGGGTAGAAGAAGTACAGAAATTTTGGCAGGCCCGCGGTATCGATGCGAATAGCATGAACACCTACGATGGCAGCGGCCTCTCGCCCGGCGATAGGGTAAGCACCAATACCATGGCCCGCATCCTGCAATCGGCCAAAAAGGAAAGCTGGTTTCCTGATTTTTACGAAAGCCTGCCCGTATACAACGATATGAAAATGAAAAGCGGCACCATTAACAGCGTGCTTTGCTATGCGGGCTACCAAACCCACAACGGCCGCGAACTTTGCTTTTCTATCATGGTTAATAACTTCAGCGGATCAAGCAGGGGGATAAAAGAAAAAATGTTCAGGGTGTTGGATGTGTTGAAGTAGGAGCCCCCTAACCCACTGAATGGGGATTTAACCGTTGTAAATGTTTGTATTATGCCAATCAATATAGGATGGATTTGGCTTATCCATATCTCTGTTGGGCAAATATAAAAGGCCATTTCCATGGAATTTATAGTACTCTTTGCCGTTGTCAAACTCTTCTTTTATTTTTTTACTTACTTCGACTTTTAAATCTTTAGTTATAGTTACATACCCACTGTCGAATAATTTATGAATGTCCGATCTTAAAAGTAATCCGTTTGATATCACGTTTGGCCCTTCCAAGGAATACGATTGAATATGCGCAGCTTCAAGTACTGGTAAAGTCCTTTCGCCGGTGATTGTACATCTTCTTGTGTATGCATCTGTTACCAAAACCCTAAATGCGCCTTGCCCTAATCGTACCTTCGCTAAAACTGGATTCCCGTATCTCGCGGCCGGCTCCATCAACCATTGGTTATTAGTCTCATAAGTATTTGGCAAATATCGGCTAAGACGTTCTTCAACTATGGTCCATAAGTTTTGGCCGATAAATTCATCTGTTGAATAGATTTTGCCTTGAACAATGCTATTGGCCCAATTTTCGGGGATAGGAATCCAATCGGCTTGCTTAAAGAAAATAGGGTTTGTAAGCACGATACAGCCAATAGTGGGATTGAGATTTGATTTGTCATTTCGGTAATTAAAGATCATTGATTGAAAATCTTTAAAACTTGACGTTCCATTTCTTTCATGAAAAGTATCCCAAGCCACAGAAAGAGGTAGGAACGTGTGGCTCGAGAAAAAGCCAATACCTCCTATAACATTCAAAGGTTTTTTCAATTTAAATAGAAACGGCGAACCTGATAATAAGGCTTTAAATTCTTGTTTGCCTCCAGGTTGCCAGAAATTTACGTCTTCAGGATTAATTTGGCTTAAATTTTTAAACCAATTATTATCGGTTACACCCAAATAAAATTTCACGGTTGAATGTACGAGAAATTATATAAGTTTGATTATTAAATCTATAATAATAACCATGCGTAAATCCGCCTTATTTATTATTCTACCCTTCGTTACTCTTTTATCGTGCAAACCCAAACCCACTACTTCCGATGCCGTAAAAAGCATCCAATTTAAATTTACAGAACTTGGGCGCGAAACCCAGTTCAGGATTACCTGTGATAAATTTGATTACTATTTTCCGCAGGGTAAGGTTAAGAATTTTAGCAGAACAGCGGGTATTGACAGCGTGATGAAGCTGCTTACCGGCTTAAAGCTGGCTGGTGAAGGCATTCAGCCCGATGTAAGGGGAAAGATTTATATCACCCATGCCAGCCATGCGGTAGATACGCTCTGCGTAGGCGTAAAAGCTCTGGATTATAAGGGGACTACTTACGAAACACCACAAGAGTTATTGGTGTTGATACAGAAATAAGGAAAAAAAATATGTCATTGCGAGCGTAGCGCGGCAATCTCTTAGTCTACAGGGCGAACATGTATAGCTACGAGATTGTTTCGTTCCTCGCAATGACATAGAGGAGAATTATCGCTTATGCGTAAGTAACATTTAAAGTAAATGGCACGCTTAACGCTTTTGATATAATGCAATTTGCCTTTGCATCTTCGGCAATGGCTTTAAATTTAGCTTCGTCTACACCATCAATTGCCGTTGCTTTTAATTCTAAATGAATACCGGTGATGCTTAGGGCTTGCATATCAAGATCAAGAATGGCGTCGGTTGTAAGGTCGCCGGGAGTAAAGCCGGCCTGGGTTAATGCAGCGCCAACAGCCATGGTGAAGCAGCCTGCATGAGCGGCGGCAATCAGTTCTTCGGGGTTGGTGCCTATGCCATCGGCAAAGCGGGTTTTAAAAGAGTATTGGGTTTTGTTAAGCACGGTGCTTTGAGTGGTAATTTCTCCGCTGCCGGCCTGTAAAGTGCCATTCCAATGGGCGTTTGCTGTACGTTTCATAGTTGTTGTGTTATTTATTGTTTATGGTTGTGTGCTGATGTGTCTTAACTCTTGATTCTTGTCTCTTGATTCTTCTTCAAACTACCATTTCGCCCGAACATACTGGGCCGGCCATTCTACTTCATGACCCAACTCGTGGGCGGCGCGTAAAGCAAAATGCGGGTCGCGCAGCATTTCGCGGGCTATAAATACAACATCGGCTTCACCTTCCTGTATAATTTCGTCAGCCTGGTGGGGTTTGGTTATTAAACCTACTGCTCCGGTAAGTATACCGCTTTCTTTTTTTACTTTCTCTGCAAATTCAACCTGATAACCTGGTTTTAACGCTATTTTAACACCGGCAATGTTGCCGCCCGTCGAGCAGTCAATAAGGTCGATCCCTTTGTTTTTTAATATTTTGGCAAGTGCTACCGAGTCATCGGCTGTCCAGGCGCCTTCCGTCCATTCAGTTGCCGATATGCGTACAAACAGCGGGTTTTCTGCCGGCCAAACTTTCTGTACGCTTTCAATTACTTCCAGTAAAAAACGGACCCTGTTCTCGAACGATCCTCCGTACTCATCCGTACGTTTATTACTTGCCGGCGATAAAAACTCGTGCAGTAAATAACCGTGTGCGCCATGCAGTTCAATCACGTCAAAACCAGCGGTCAAGGCCCTGCCAGCGGCAGCCTTAAAATCTGCTTTAATTTTTTCGATGCCGGCTTTGTCCAACTTTAAAGGCGCCTCTTCACTGTCGGTAAATGCGATAGCGCTTGGTGCGTATGCTTTCCATCCGTTAGGTTTATCAGATGGTACTTGTTTGCCGCCCAGCCATGGTTGCAGGTGGCTTGCCTTGCGGCCGGCATGCGCCAGTTGTGTGCCCGCATAAGCGCCATTGGCGTGCAAAAAATCGGTAATCTGTTTCAATTTGGTGATGTGCTCATCCTTATAAAGGCCAAGATCGGCAGATGAAATGCGGCCTTCGGGCGATACTGCGGTGGCTTCGGTAATAATTAAAGCTGCACCGCCAACAGCCATGCCACCCAGGTGTACCAGGTGCCAGTCATTAGCGAAACCGTCTTCGCTGGAATATTCGCACATGGGCGATACCACGATGCGGTTTTTAAGTTCGATGTTTTTTATTTTAAGCGGTGAGAATAGATGGGGCATATGTTTTTATTTGGTACAAATATGGTAAGTAACATTGATTGTAACCACACTGTTTTGTAAAATAGATATAAGCTGAAAGCCGAAGGCCTAAAGCAGAAAGCAAATTGCAGGAAAAAAGCTTTTAACACCGTGACCTGGTTTTATACTTTTCCTTCGCACGTAAATTCTTTAGCTTTGAAAATCATCGCAATTTGTTCAATCAGTAATGGATAACAAAAATTATATAGAGGTAAAAGTTGCCGACGGAAGTTCGATGGCCGCTTACACAGCTTTTCCTGGAATTAATACCGCAGGATCGCCTGCTATTATTGTATTGCAGGAAGCTTTTGGCGTTAATAACCATATCCGCAATGTTGCCGACCGGTTTGCAACCGCGGGCTATGTTGCCGTTGCTCCTGAGCTTTTTCATCGTACAGCGCCAAAAGGTTTTGCCGGTGACTATGCCGATTTTAGTACGGTAACACCACACACATCAAAACTAACTAACGATGGTTTTAAAGCCGACCTGGAAGCTGTTTGGGGATGGCTAAATACGCAAACCAATGTAGATATAAGCCGGGTATATGCCATTGGTTATTGTATGGGCGGTCGGGTTGCTTTTATAGCCAATGCCTTATTGCCCCTAAAAGCAGCTGTATCCTATTATGGCGGCGGGCTTGATAAGGTTGCACATATGGCGGCCAACCTGCATGGCAAACACTTGTTTATTTGGGGTGGCAAGGATGTGCATATTAAGGATGACAACATCAATGCCGTTATAGGTGCAGTTGAAGCTGCGGGCAAGGATTACATCAACGTAAAAATATCTTATGCCGACCACGGCTTTAATTGCAACGAGCGGTCAAGTTATCATGAAGCTGCATCTAAAGAGGCCTGGGCTTTAGTTATGACTTTTTTGGGAGGGGCTTAAATAGCGAGTTGTTCATGCTGCAGTTTCTTCTTCCTCCTCGTCCTCGTAGCTTTCATCTTCCAAATCCAGCCGGCAAATCCAAACACCCAATAACAAAGGGAGTAAAAATGGCAGCAGCATGGCCGATAACTCAAAGGGCGAATAAGCGTTTTTAGCCGCCAATGCTCCAATAAATACCAAAATAATAACAATTCCCAGGGCAGCCGACACCCGCTGCTTAACTGCAATTACGGTTGAACTCCTGGTCATTCGTGGGATAATAAAAGTAAGCAGCGCGCCCAAGGGGCAGGTAAGCACAATTAGCACCCCAACCGATAATGGATACTCTTTAATAAAGGCGATAGATAGGATACTCCCGGAGTGAAAGAAAAACTGGCTGACAAGGATTTGCAGCACAGGTGCAATGATCACCATAGTTAACCACACCTTAAAACTGTAAAATTGCGCCGGATCCATAGGCTGTTATTGTTAAAGAAGTAAATATAAAAGATATCGGCTTTCAAACAAGGGATGCGCTCTATGTGGCAAAAAAAATTGGGAAACAATGCTTAAGTTTGAAATGTTAAGGCTGATTTATGTACTCACCCTGTTAAACAATTGATAATTTGACTACATATACAACCCTGATTATCTTAAGCGGACTGGTGATTTTTTCCTACCTCTTCGATTTGATAGCCGGCAAAACCAAAATCCCTTCGGTTATTTTATTGCTGATGCTTGGCATCGCGATACATTTTGCTGTTGACTATTTTGGAGTGAAAATGATCAATTTTAAGGTGATTTTGCCTACGCTTGGCACGTTGGGCCTTATACTGATTGTATTTGAGGGGGCGCTGGAACTGCGGTACAACAACGATAAAAATGCCATCATCAAAAAAGCATTCTTTTCGGCATTTACGATTTTACTGGTTAGCGCATTTGTCATTACGTTTATCATCAGGTATTTAACCGGGCAAAGCTTTTATCTGTGCTTTGTAAATGCCATACCTTATTGCGTGGTCAGTTCGGCAGTGGCTATTCCTTCGGCATCCAATCTTGGTAAAAATAAAAAGGAGTTTATTATTTATGAGTCTTCTTTTTCGGATATCCTTACCGTGGTGCTGTTCAACTTTATAGTGCGTAACCAGCAAATTGATGTGGTATCGTTTATAAAACTTGGCGGCGAACTTGCAGGCATTATTATAGCAGCCATTATATCCTGCCTGCTGTTGCTTTACCTTATTGGCCGGTTAACGCATCACATTAAATCGTTCCTTATTATCGCCTTGCTTATATTGGTTTATTCGGTAGGGCAATCTTTCCATTTATCGGCATTGATAATTGTACTGGCGCTGGGCCTGTTCCTGAACAATGCCAACCAAATCAGTTTTCCGTGGTTCAGAAAACTGTTTATCTATCCAACCTTCCAGCACGATATCAAACAGCTTTTCCAGTTATCTGCCGAGAGCGCTTTTTTGATGCGCACGTTCTTTTTCATAGTGTTTGGTTATACCATGGATATTTATGAATTGCAGGATATTACCTTGTTGTTAACCGGCGGTGCAATATTGGCGTCCATTTACCTGGTCCGCTTTTTATATATCAAATTCATATCCAAAACCGACCTGATGCCCGAGTTAGTAATAGTACCCCGCGGGCTAATCAGTGTGTTGCTGTATTATAACCTGCCAGATAATTTGAAGATACCGCAGGTTGGTACGGGGCTGCTGTTTATTGTAGTATTGGGTACAAGCCTGATATTGAGTTTGGGATTATTTGCGACGAGGAGGAACCTGAATCAGAATTTACAGGATTAAAGAATTTGCAGAACAAACTATGCATACATTCTGTTCATTTTAAAATTCTGTAAATTCTGATTCAGACTTTAGCAAGTTCCGGGTTTTACCACACCCGCTATCGGCCTACATTTGTTTATAAATAACAAATAAGATGATGAACACACAGGAAAATATCAATTACGATCGTATTGCCGAGGCGATAAATTATATAAAACTCAACTTTAAAAACCAGCCAAATTTAGATGAAGTTGCCGAAAAGGTTAACCTCAGCCCCTTCCATTTTCAGCGTTTGTTTACAGATTGGGTGGGCATAAGCCCTAAAAAGTTTTTACAATACTTAAGCCTTGAATATGCCAAAGGTATTTTAAAAGATAAGCAGGCAACCTTGTTTGATACCGCCTATGAAACAGGGCTGTCGGGCACCGGGCGTTTACATGATCTGTTTATCAACATTGAAGGCATGACACCGGCCGAATATAAAAACGGAGGCAGGGAGCTGAGCATTAACTACAGTTTTGCCGAAAGTCCGTTTGGTAATATCATTGTGGCATCTACCGCCAAAGGCATTTGTTATATGGCTTTTGCCGACGATCATGCCGACGCTTTAGATCAGCTTAAACAGCATTTTCCTAATGCTGCCTATACCCAGGTAGTTGATATGATGCAACAGGATGTTTTGCATATTTTTAAAAAAGACTGGTCGCAATTGCCGGCAATTAAATTGCATTTAAAAGGCAGCAGTTTTCAATTAAAGGTGTGGGATGCCTTGTTAAAAATACCTATGGGTGGCTTATGCAGCTATGGCGATGTTTCGCAAAAAATACAATTGCCAAATGCCAGCCGGGCAGTAGGCAGCGCCATAGGAGCTAATCCGGTTGCGTTTTTGATCCCTTGTCACCGGGTCATCCGGTCAACAGGCGAATCTGGTCAATACCATTGGGGGGCAACCCGTAAATCGGCAATGATAGGCTGGGAGGCAGCAATAGTTAATCAATCTGTATCAATATAAAAGGTGATGGAAATTAAAGAACGAATTACCCGTTTAAACTGGGGCGATATCAAGACAGATATGGATGCCCGTGGGTATGCTGTAGTGAAAAATGTATTAACTGCCGATGAATGCGCCGGCCTGGTTAGTCAATATGTAGATGACGACCTTTATCGCAAAACCGTTGTGATGGAGCGCCATCATTACGGCAGGGGCGAGTACAAGTATTTCAAATACCCATTGCCGGTAATTATTCAGCAATTGCGGGAAAGTGTTTACCCGCAATTGGTCCCCATAGCCAATAACTGGATGGAATTGCTAAATAAGCCAACGCGTTTTGCCGATACTTTAGATGAATTGCTTCAGCATTGCCATCAGCATGAACAGTTGCGCCCAACCCCGTTAATTTTACAATATGCCAAAGGCGGGTATAACGCCATGCACCAGGATTTGTATGGCGAAGTATTCTTCCCTATCCAATCGGTTTTTATTTTAGATGAGCCCGGGGTTGACTATGAGGGCGGCGAATTTATTTTGCTGGAGCAAAAACCGCGCGAACAATCAAGGGCAATGGTGTTAAAACCCGGTAAGGGCGATATGGTATTATTTACAACCAGTTACCGCCCGGCAAAAGGCAGCAAAGGCTACCACCGGGTTAATATGAAACACGGCATAGCCGAGATTACCAGCGGCCGGCGACACAGCATGGGAATTATTTTTCATGATGCCAAATGATGGTTGCAACCCGGGATTTGAGGTAAATTGACGCTTTAAAACGCCTGCGATTGCAATTGATTTGTCAGGATAAACGCATCTGATTGGGTTAACATAACTTAACACATTTCAGATAAAATATTTATAAGTTATTAATAATCAATATTTTATATTTTATCATGGTTAACACTAAACTGATTGCGCAATTTAGGCGCATCCAAATACTTGTGCCAGGTGTTGGCCAATACAAGTCACTTGGATACTTCCATCATTTAGCCGGGACCAGCCAATAAAAATAAGGTATCGTTTTATGCTTATATTTTCCGGGCGATATAAGCTTATTCCCTTAGCTATTATTAAATAACATCTTATCGCCGGTAACTATTTAGATGCGTCAGCCCTGATTGATTTATGCCATAATTTACATCAATAGTTAATTTTTGCTAAATTTATCGCAATTCTATGTTAACCCCCTTTCAGGATGGCAGAAAAGGTAGCTATAAGCGATGTGCAATTGATCGACTGGTTAAAGTCGGGCGATGAAAGTGCGTTGAGCGCTATCTACAAAAAATACTGGCAGCAATTGTTCTTATCGGCTTATAATGTTTTAAAAGATAAGCAGGCCTGCGAAGATGTTATCCAGGAGCTGTTCATTAAGATTTGGAATAGCAGGGATAATATCGAAATAGCCGTATCATTAAAAGCATACCTGTATGCGTCCATCCGTTATGAAGTTTACAGGCAAATTCGTGTCGGGGTTGCAACAAGCGATGTGTTTGATGCCCTTGCGAACCGTTTGCAAAGCCCTGCCACTCATGAAAATTTAGAATACAAAGAGCTGGTTTCACAGGTAAATTCGGTAGTTGAAACGCTACCCGAAAAATGCCGCGAAGTTTACAAACTTAGCCGCGAAGAGTACCTAACCCACAAGCAAATTGCCTCAAGGCTCAATATATCTACCAAAACAGTGGAAAATCATTTGACCAAAGCGCTTAAGCAATTGCGTACTTCGCTGGGGACGTTGTTTTTGTTGTAGATGGGGTTACATGTCTTTTCTTGACAGATCTGTGCTTCTTCAACACCAATTTAGAGGCGTAGCCTCGGCCAATCTTGTAGCCACGGGTTTTAACCCGTGGAAAAAAATGAAGAGAACGATTGAGAACAGTAGCCTCGGGACATATTTTCAATGCGTATATATCGTTTGAACAAACTGAACATGCTTGGATTACACTAATATGGGCCGTGCTCATGGCACTCTTGTTGTCCTCTGGCAAATCAACCACGGGTTGACACCCATGGCTACAATATCTTTCGGGCCGATGGCCCTTTTTTGCCTGAAAACAAATTTACTTATCAGGCCGCAACCTTCCCAAATTTTATTTTCTTCCCACGTAGGGGATACCCCAGTATTTATACTCTCCTTATAAAAACCAGGTTGTGCAAAAACAGGAATTTCAACAATTGATAGATAAATACCTTAACGGGCAGGCTACTGCCGATGAGGTGCAACTGTTAATGGAATTGTTTGACAATGCCCAAACCAATAATGATTGGGACGACCACACGCTTGGCGTAAAGCACGAGCTGGAAGATAAAATGCTGCAACGTTTGCAATCGGCTGTACAGCAATCGTCGGCAAAGCATCAGTCAAAAGTGTTCAAAATCTTTGCTTTCAGGAAAGTAGCTGCTGCGGTAATCGGCCTTATGGTCGTTAGCGGCGGAGTGTATTATTGCATGCAGCATGTTGCAAAAGATAACATTGCGGCAAAAAACAAAACGGTGGTTAAGCATGATGCCGACCCCGGTAAAAATCAAGCAGTCCTAACCTTAGATAACGGCGAAAAAGTGGTGCTCGATTCTGCAAGAATCGGCACCCTTGCCCAAAAAGGCAACATTAGCATTAAAAAAACCAAAGATGGGCAACTGGTTTACCAGGCCAACGGGAGTAACACCTCACTGGTAAATGGCTCTGTAGCTTATAATACCATTAGCACACCACGCGGAGGCCAATACCAGGTTATATTGCCCGATGGCAGCATAGTTTGGCTCAACGCGGCGTCATCGCTAAAATTCCCCACTGCATTTACCGGCAACCAACGCCATGTTGAATTAACCGGCGAGGCCTATTTTGAAGTGGCTAAAAATCCGTCGAAACCATTCGCGGTAAATGTCGGCGCACTTAATGTAAAAGTACTGGGTACCCATTTTAATATTAATGCTTACGCCGACGAGGATAACGTCAAAACAACTTTACTCGAGGGATCGGTACAGTTAACTAGTGGCAATAGCCATAATTTGCTCAAACCAGATGAACAGGGTATAGTTAAAGGCAACAATATCCGGGTTGTTGAAGTAGATGCCGAAAGGGCCGTAGCCTGGAAAAACGGTTTTTTTGATTTTAACCGGGCCAGTATCAGGGATATCATGAAGCAATTATCGCGATGGTATAACATCGAGGTGGTTTACAACGGCAAAGTATCCGACGATGAATTTATGGGCAGGATTGAACGAAATGTGAAGCTATCGCAGGTGCTGCACGTTTTGGAGCTTAGCCATGTGCATTTTAAAGTTGAAGATAAAAAGATAACAGTATCACCTTAACCATATCCGTTTTAACATTAACCTTAAAAAAACATCTACCTATGAAAAAAAGCATACATCTCCATTAACACCCTACAACTACCTTACCCATGAAAAATGCCGGGAGTACTGCAATACTCCCGGCTTAAAATGCATGGGCTAAGCTTTTACTGAGTTTCCTTAACAGACACATTCACCCAAAACACGACGAAGTTATGCAATTAAACTTTAGGGGTAAAGTATTTTATGTACCCCAAACATCAAACTCCAAACTGTTTTTGACAATGAAGTTAACGGTTATCCTGATTATGATTGGCTGTTTACAGCTTAACGCCAAAAGCTACTCGCAAACTATAACGTTAAGCGCAAACAATACTGCTATTGACAAAGTATTTACCGCCATTGAAAAGCAAAGCGGTTTTTATTTTTTTTACAAATACAATGAAATTAAGCAGGCCAAACCCGTTACGCTTTCCTTAAAAAATGCCACGCTTGAACAAGCTTTACGCGAGTGTTTTAAAGACGAGCCCTTTACCTACACCATTGACAACAAAACCATTATTGTAAATAAAAAGGAAGAGCAGGCGGTTGTGCCCGATAAAATAACGGTTACCGGGCAGGTGCTTGATAATACCAAACAACCATTACCTGGTGTAAGCATCACCATTAAAGGTTCAAATACCGGTGTAATAAGCGGGGCCGACGGTAAATACAGCATCCAGGTTGATGATAACGCGGTGCTGGTTTTCAGGTTTGTAGGATTTAAAACCAGGGAAGAGCCTGTTAGCAAACGGGCGGTTATCAATGTATCCCTTGATGAAGATAATCAGCAAATGAGCGAGGTGGTAGTAGTGGGATATGGTAACCAGGAACGTAAAAACGTTACCGGCGCTGTTGGAACCGTAAAAATGGCCAATATTAAAGAGATAAAAGCTGCCAGCCTTGATCTGAAACTGGCAGGGCAACTGGCCGGTGTTACCGTTAACCAGGTTACAGGTACGCCGGGTGGTGGTGTGGCGGTTAATATTCGCGGCGCCGGTTCAGTAGGTGCCGGCGATAACCCACTGTACGTGGTAGATGGCTTTCCGCTCTCGCCGGGTTTCGATCAATATTCGAATCCGCTGAGCACCATTAACCCGGATGATATTGAAAATATAAGCGTGCTTAAAGATGCTGCTTCAACCGCCATATATGGTTCGCGTGGTGCAAACGGGGTTATCCTGATAACCACTAAGCGGGCAAAAAAAGGAGAATCGTCTGTTACGGTAAATACTTCAACCGGTTTGCAATCGGTATTGCCCAAAAGCAAACTTAAAATGATGACTGCGGCCGAATTTGCCCAATGGCGCACTGAAGCTATCCAGGATGCCAACGCGGTTAACGGTACAAATAACCCCATACCCGATGCGTATAAGAACCCTCAGTCGCTTGGCAAAGGCACCGATTGGTTTGATGCTGTAACCCGTGTTGCACCAATGCAAAATTACGATGTTACCATAGCTAACGGTACCGAAAAAGTACGGTCGTTGTTTTCATTGGGCTACTTTGATCAGCAGGGTACCGTGCTGAATACAGCTTTTAAACGCTACTCGTTAAAGGCTACAATTGATGCGGATATAGCTAAGGGCTTAACCGCAGGCTTAAATATAGCGCCAACTTATAGTTTCAGGAATTTACAGGAAACAGACGGACACTTTCTTTCGGCGGCCTTAAGCCAGGCTTACCTGGAAAGCCCGCTTGTGCCGGTGAAACAACCAGATGGATCGTATACCAACGTTATTGGTTCGCCGGGTACTTTTCAAAATAATAACCCCGTAAGTTCGCTTGTAAATACTACCAACAAGCGTAACGAATTCAGGGCCCTTGCCAACACTTATATTGATTATGAAGTTATTAAAGGACTAAACATAAAATCGACATTCGGGGTCGATTATCAAACCAAATCGCAGGATTATTACAGGCCATCATACCTGGGCGGGTTCAACGTCCCAAATCGCGATGGTAACCAGCAAAAAGCAGTAGCCTCATTCACTTCGCAAAATGTTTTTAACTGGCTTAACGAAAATAGCATTAACTACAAAAAAACCTGGGGCAGCCATACGTTAACCGTATTGGCCGATTACTCCATACAACAGGAAAACTCACATGATCGTTTTACTTTCGGCACAGGTTTTCCTGATGATGCCATACGGTCTGTTGCCAATGCAACTATAATTACTGCTGATGCAGGCGATGCAGAGTGGCGTTTGCAATCGTTAATTGGGCGGGTAAATTATGCATACAAAGATAAATACCTGTTAAGCGGGTCTATTCGCCGCGATGGTTCATCAAGGTTTGCGCCCGGGCATCGCTGGGGTACCTTCCCCTCGGTATCAGGCGGATGGCGCATCTCCGACGAATCTTTCTTTCCTAAAATAGCCGCGGTTGAACAGGTTAAGTTTACCGCAAGCTATGGCCTTGCAGGTAATAACGACGTAGGTAATTATGATTATATCCCCGTTGTTGATGTAGCCAATTATACATTTGGTGGCGGCCTCGCACCAGGAGCCTCAATAACCGACCAGATTGGCAATACCGAGCTTGGCTGGGAAACCACCAAACAGCTGGATATAGGCATGGACGTATCGCTGCTAAAAGGCCGCATTTACTTAATTGCCGAATATTATAACCGTTATACCCAACGGATGCTGCAGTATATCCCAATTCCTATTGTATCGGGCTATGGTTACGCTTTATCAAACGTGGGTAATGTACGTAACCGGGGATGGGAGTTTACGTTAACTACAAAAAACATAGTAGAACGTAACTTTAACTGGTCAACTGATTTTAACATATCATTTAACCGCAATAAGGTGCTTGATTTAGGCCCCACACCATACATCTACGATGCGCCTAAAAACGATAACCCAACAAGTATTACTAAAGTGGGCTTGCCTTTAGGCCAGTTTTACGGTTATATTTTTGAAGGGATATTTCAAAACCAGGCCGAACTTGACAAATATCCGCATTTTGACGGTGAACAGGTTGGCAACATCAGGTACAAGGATATCAATAACGACGGCGTAATTGATGGCAACGATCAAACCAATATAGGCAACCCCTGGCCCAAATTTACATTTGGTTTCAGCAATCATTTTTCATACAAAAAGTTTGATCTGAATATCATTACGGCGGGTTCGGTTGGCGGGCATGTATTTGATATGTATAAGCAGTTCACAACCAATTTAGATGGGGTTTTTAATGTCGAGGAATCGGTTATTCATCGCTGGCGGTCTGCAAGCAATCCAGGAGCTGGAATATTGCCAACCACCGTTTCAAACACCAATCTTGCGCGTGATTATTACCCATCTTACTGGGTCGAAAGTAACTCGTACCTGGCGGTTAAAAACATTGATTTTGGATACAATTTTAAAACAAAGTTCACCAGGAATTTCAGGGTGTATTTCAGTGCCCAAAATGCCATACTGCTAACCGGCTATAAAGGCGGCAACCCCGAGGTAGGCATAGATGGGCAGCAGGGTAACCGGTCGCTTTCGCCCAACGTAAATTTTACGGGCTACCCTGTTTCGGCAATTTACACCTTGGGATGTAACGTAACATTTTAATTGAAAATGAGTATTCAAACGAACGATGGTGAAACCATAACAATCGAAATCATGAAAAAATACATATACGTTTTCCTGGTACTTATCGCATGTGGTATGTGGGGGTGTAAAAAAGATTATCTTAACCTTCAGCCTGCCGATACTCAAAACACAACCAACTTTTTTAAAACACAGGCACAGTTTGTTCAGGCGGTTAACGGGGCTTACGCACCATTACAGGGCCTGTATAATGGCAGTTTTTGGGCAATGGGCGAAATGCGGTCTGACAATACATCTTACGAGTTTGACCCCTATGATCGCTCTGGTACTAACAAAGAAGAAATAGACGAGTTTAGGGAGTTGAACAATAATGATATGGTAGGTGCCTTTTTCAGCGCCAGCTATACAGGTATTGGCCGCTGCAACGCTATTTTGGCCAGGCTGCCGGCTGCTAAACTGGATGCTGCCGTTGCAGATACCATTGCCGGGCAAGCCAGTTTTTTACGCGCTTTTAACTATTTTAACCTGGTGCGTATGTTTGGCCGGGTGCCGGTGGTACTTAACGAGGTAGCATCGGTAAGCGATGCTTACAAGGTAGCAACCAAGGCCGAAGTTGCCGCTGTTTACGCTGCTATTATTGCCGATGCACGGGTTGCGGTTGCCAAATTACCCGTAGCTTATGCCGGCGCAGCAAATAAAGGCCGGGTAACCAAGGGGACTGCCGAAACCATGCTTGCCGAAGTGTACATGACCCAGAAAAAATTTGACCTGGCTATACCGCTATTGCGCAATATTATCGCATCAAACGCCTATAGTTTGAACGCCGACTATGCCGACAATTTTGATATTACCAAAGAGAACGGCCCCGAGTCCGTTTTCGAGATACAATACATTGAAGGTTCCAACGGGTTGGGCAGCGATTTTGTGGATACGTTTATACCCTGGGATTATTATGACTCGGATGTAAGCGGTTTTGAGATAGCCAACGGCGCGCAAAACGGCTGGAATATCCCAACGCAAGATCTGGTTAACGCATACGAGGATGGCGATAACCGCAAAGATGCTTCGTTAATTGAATTTACGTCTGACGAGTATGGTGTGGATTTGCCATTTATTAAAAAGTTTGCAACCACCAGCGCTGTGCAGGGTGTAACCGGCAAAAACTTCCCGGTATACCGTTACGCTGACGTTTACCTGATGCTGGCCGAGTGCCTTAACGAGCAGGGCTTTGCAGGTGGCGGCGATGCCTTTAAATATTTAAACCTGGTACGCGAACGCGCCGGCCTGGCAGCTAAATCTGTTGGGAATGATGATCCTGCATTAAATATTTCGGGGCAGGATGGTTTTCGTACTGCTATAGCGCATGAAAGGCAGGTTGAACTTGCATTTGAAAACCACCGCTGGTTTGACCTTTTACGTACAGGTAAGGCAGTGGCCGTGATGACCGCCCATGGCGCCCGCGAAAAGGCGTTTAAAAAACCTTACTGGAGTGTTAACTCAGCTGCATACTCAAATATTCGCCTGCTTTTTCAATACCCATTAACCGAAGGCACCCTGGAGCATTAGCCCCCTGGGCTTACCGGCCCCGCGAAACTTTTGCGGGGCCATTTTCGTTTACTGATAGATATTGCAATTACCACATCATTTTTACTTGTTTTATAGCTAAATATGTACGGTACTTAAAACAAAAATCGTTCTAAAGCTATATTTAATGCATGAATTATATTCAACAGGTAAGCGTGCTCAAAAAAGGATGCTTCAGTATCGTTTTATTATTTTCTGTTTCCCTAAGCTGTTTCTGCCAGGTTAAGCCATTACCACCACCCATCACGGTTGATAACCTTATTTGTGAGTATAAAACCAACCCCATATCGGTTGCCGTTGCTAATCCCCGTTTGAGCTGGAAACTGGTATGCCCGGAGCGCGGTATTCAGCAAACATCCTACGAAATAAGAGTTGGAAGTAATGCAGTGTCGTTAACTAAGGGCAAGGATATCATTTGGGGTACTGGTCGTATTTATTCAGATCAATCTATCCAGATTTATTATGGCGGGCCGATGCTTGCTTCGCGCCAAAAAGTTTATTGGCAGGTTAGGGTATGGGATAACAAGAACAGGGTAACCCCCTGGTGCATGGTTAACTTTTGGAAAATGGGCTTGCTAAACCCTGCCGACTGGTCGGCCAAATGGATCCAGGATACCTATGTGTCTGATACCACCGGTGGGCCGGCGCCAATGTTCCGTAAAAGTTTTAAATTAGATAAAAAAGTGCGTGCTGCACATTTATACATTACGGCGCATGGCGTTTTTGAAGCGCAAATAAACGGCAAGCGCGTTGGCAACGATTATTTTGCACCCGGCTGGACAAGTTATAACAAACGCATCCAGTACAATGTATATGACGTTACTTCCAGTATCCAAAAAGGCGATAACGCTATTGGAGTAACCATAGGCGATGGCTGGTACAGGGGTTATACTTATAATCGTAAAAAAAATGTATACGGTAAAAAACTGGCCCTGCTTTGCCAGTTGGAGTTAGTTTATACCAACGGTAAACGCGAAATAATTAATTCAGATAAAAGCTGGAAAGTGGCTTATGGCCCAATAGGCTCGTCGTCTTTTTTTGATGGTGAGGTTTATGATGCCCGCAAAGAAAAAATTGGCTGGACAAGCCCTCTTTATAAAGACATGGGCTGGGACACGGTTAAAACCGATTCGACCATTAAAGATAACTTGATTGCCACAGCAGGTCCCACCGTAAAAAAACACGAAAAGTTTTTACCCCTAAAGGTATTTACCACACCGGCAGGCGAACGGGTTGTTGATTTTGGCCAAAACCTGGTAGGCTGGGTGCAGTTTAAACTGAAAGCAAAGGCAGGCGATACCATAAAACTTTACCATGCCGAAGTGTTGGATCAGAAAGGGAACTTTTACACCAAAAACCTGCGCACAGCCAAACAAGAAATTACCTATGTTTTTAAAGATGACAGCCTTGCCACTTTCGAACCTCATTTTACTTTCCAGGGCTTCAGGTTTTTAAAAGTGGTAGGTTATACCGGTCCGCTGGATTCAACAAATTTAGCTGCTTATGCCGTTTACTCGGATATGGCGCAAACGGGCAAATTTTCTACCTCAAACCCTTTGGTTAACCAGTTACAGCACAATATTCAGTGGGGGCAAAAAGGAAACTTTATTGATGTGCCTACCGATTGCCCGCAGCGCGATGAACGCATGGGTTGGACGGGGGATGCACAAGCCTTTTGCCGTACTGCCACTTTTAATATGGATGTGGCAGGCTTTTATACCAAATGGCTAAAAGATTTAACCGCCGATCAGCATAAAGACGGCGCGGTACCTTACGTGATACCCAATATGCTGGATAGTGCATCGTCAGCCGCATCCGGCTGGAGCGATGTGGCCACCATAGCCCCCTGGAATATTTACCTGGCTTATAACGACAAGCAGGTGTTGCAGCAGCAGTACGAAAGCATGAAGGCCTGGGTGGGCTACATTCAGCTGCACAGCCGCAATTACCTGTGGGATACAGGCAACCACTTTGGCGACTGGCTGTTTTATGCCGGTACCAATTACGAAGATGGCGCCGCGCTAACCGACAAAAACCTGATAGCGCAGGCATTTTATGCCCATTCAACCCAATTGCTCATCAATGCAGCCAAAATATTGGGCAAAAGCGATGATGTTCAAAAATATTCGCAACTGTTATATAATATCAAAAAAGCGTTTAACAGCGAGTATGTAACGCCCAATGGACGCATGATTTCGGGTACGCAAACATCCTACGTGCTGGCATTGAATTTTGATTTACTGCCCGAGAACCTGAGGGTATCGGCAGCAAAAAGGCTGGTAAAAAATATTGATGATTATGATGAGCATATCACCACCGGCTTTTTAGGTACGCCCTATATTTGCCACGTTTTAAGCCGTTTTGGGTTTACCGATATCGCTTATGACCTGCTGATGAAAGAGTCCTACCCATCGTGGTTATACCCGGTTAAAAACGGCGCCACCACCATTTGGGAGCGTTGGGATGGCATTAAGCCCGATGGCACCTTTGAAGACCCCGAAATGAACTCCTTTAACCATTACGCCTACGGCGCCATAGGCGATTGGATGTACCGGGTAATTGCCGGCATTAATACAGATGAGGCTGATCCGGGGTTCCACAAAATTATTATTGCGCCAAAGCCGGGCGGTAAATTAACCAGCGCGCAGGCCGAACTGGAAACCCTGTACGGCAAAATAAAATCGGCATGGAGTATTGATAATGGCATATTTACCCTGGATATTGTAGTGCCGCCAAATACTACGGCGCATGTTATTTTGCCATCGGTAACAGATCAGATCACCGAAAGTGGCCTGGATTTTAATACCGAAGAAGAGATAACCGAAATTAAAAAAGTTGGTAATGATGAACAGATGAATGTAGTTTCGGGTACGTATCATTTTGTTTATACGCTTAAGGCCCCGGGGAAAAAGATCTGACAGCCGGGTGATTTATGGAAATAATAAAAACATGGCAAATACAATAGTTGGCGATAAGGCCACCAGCACCAGCAGGCCACGACTACTTTCGCTCGATTTTTTTCGTGGCTTTACAGTCGCGGCTATGATCCTGGTAAATGATCCCGGCGATTGGGGGCATATTTACTGGCCGCTGGAACACTCTAAATGGAATGGCTGCACCCCAACCGACCTGGTGTTTCCCTTCTTTCTTTTTATGGTGGGGGTATCCATCGTTTACGCCATGCAGGGAAAAAAGGCCGATGAAGCAAACCATAGCAAGGTTATCCTTTCTATCCTGCGCCGTACATTAATCATCGTGGCATTAGGCGTTTGCCTGCCCCTGATCAGTGATTTCCAGTTTGCCCATCTTCGTTTCCCCGGCGTATTGCAGCGCATAGGAGTGGTATTTGGTATTACCGCCATTATGTATTTGAAAACAAATACCCGTACACAAATTATTATTGCGGTAGGTTGTTTAATAGGTTATTATTTAATCATGACCTTTGTGCCGGTTCCCGGTGTAGCTCATCCCAACCTGGAAAAGGAAACCAATTTGGGCGCTTATATCGATAGGATAGTTTTTACCACCAATCATCTTTGGCAGGCCTCTAAAACCTGGGACCCCGAAGGGCTGCTGGGCACCATACCTGCTATTGCTACCTGTTTGTTAGGCGTATTTACAGGCACCTGGCTTAAGAGTGACCGGCTTAAAAACGGCAACGAAATTTTTAAACTTACCGGTGCGGGCGTGCTGCTGGTGATACTTGGCTTAGTATGGAACACGTTTTTCCCCATCAATAAACAATTGTGGACAAGCTCGTTTGTGCTGTTTACTGCCGGGTTGGCTATTATTATCCTGTCATTATCGTACTGGCTTATTGATATAAAAGGCTATAAGAAAATCCTGCCGCCATTCCTTGCCTTTGGCCGGAACGCCATAGCTGCTTATGTTTTAGCGGATGTAATCCCGGAGATACTATCCATTATCCCGGTTACGGACAACGGGCATAAAACAAATATCTGGTCGTACATGTATTTTCACCTCCTTACGCCCAATTTTTCGCCAGAGAATGCGTCGCTGATATCGGCCATACTTACGGTTATCATTATATTTATCCCTGTTTGGATATTTTACGTCCAAAAAATCACCGTAAAAATTTAAGTCTCCCCCTATATTACATGAACAACATCAGCATAAAATATTTAACCGCTATTTTCATAGGTACCTGCATCAGTTTACAGGTAAAGGCGCAGCTACACATTATACCGCAGCCTTTGCACTTAACCGAACAAAAAAGCAGCTTTATTTTAAGCAGTAAAGCAGTTATCGGGGTTGATAAAGAAAGCGAGGCTGTGGGTAAATACCTGCAAACCTATCTTGCTACTTATTATAAGTTGAATTTGAAGCTTAAAGTTTATCCTAAAGTTCCGGCCGCTACAACTATCCAATTGGTAAGCACAGCAACCAATAAGCAAGGTGCTTATACCCTGGAGGTGAAACCCGGCACGGTAAAAATATCGGGTAACGGCGCCGGCGTGTTTTACGGGGTACAGTCATTAATTCAATTATTACCGGGGCGGGCCGTTGCTCCTTTAAAATTAACGGCGTGCAGTATTGCCGATGAGCCCCGCTTTCAGTGGCGTGGTTTAAGTTTGGATGTAAGCCGCCATTTTTTTACGGTTGATGAGGTTAAGAGGTATATTGACGTGATGGCCCATTACAAGCTAAATGTATTTCACTGGCATTTAACGGATGATGAAGGTTGGCGCATCCAGATTAATAAGTACCCAAAACTGACCGAAGTTGGCGCAAGGATCACCTATTATGAAAAACAGGGAAAATTTCGGAAGCTGGATAATTTGATTGATGGTGGTGGCAGAGACGGATTTTATACCCAGGCTGAAATCAAAGACGTGGTGAAATACGCGCAGGACAGGTTTGTAACCATTCTGCCCGAAATTGAAATGCCCGGCCACAGCGAGGCTGCTATATTTGCTTATCCCGAATTAGGTTGCCAGGATTCGACCGGTGCCAAACACCGCGTGCGCATGCTGGATCCGGGCGAGTATACTTTTACATTTATGGAAAATGTGCTTACCGAAGTGATGGCGCTTTTTCCTAACCAATACATTCATATTGGCGGCGATGAAGCCGAGATGGAGGCCTGGCTGAAAAGCCCAACGGCCGTAGCGCTGATGAAAAAGGAGGGCCTGAAAAGTGAGAAGGAGGTACAAAGTTATTTTATTAAACGAATAGAAAAATTCCTGCTCTCCAAAAATAAAAGACTCATTGGCTGGGACGAGATATTACAGGGTGGCCTGGCCGAATCGGCCACGGTAATGAGCTGGCAGGGCGAGGCGGGCGGCATAGCCGCGGCAAAAATGCACCACCATGTGGTGATGACGCCGCTGCCTTATATGTATTTTGATGCCCCGCAGGCCGCCGAGGATTTGGAACCGGTGGGATGGAACCCAACGGTAACCTGGCAAATGGTGTACAACTACGAACCCATGTCTGAAGAGCTTAACGCCGAAGAGGCCAAATACATTTTAGGCGCCCAGGGCAATATCTGGGCCGAAAAAGTGCCCACTGCAACACACCTGCAGTACATGGTTTACCCGCGTGCTTTAGCTGTAGCCGAACTCACCTGGTCGGCAGCGGAAAATAAAGACATAGATAGATTTGCCTATAAGATGAAGCAGCAATACGGCTACTTCAAACTCTGGAACTGGAATGCCCGCCTGCCCGATATTGTGGGTATGGATAACATTGTAACCAACAGCAACCAGTTTGGCCTGGTGCTTAAATATCCGCTGTTGGGCGCGCAGGTACGTTATTCGCTTAACGGCAAAATGCCTGATAGCACCGCTAAACCACAATCGTTCCCGTTAAAAATCAATACCATGCTGCAGGATACATTCAGCATTAAAACCTATACCACCTGGACACTAAATAAGCAACATATTTTGCAGGAAGCGATGATCAGGCATGTGGATATTAAGCCCGTGGTTATTGACCAGGCGGCATTTACCCCCGGCTTCAGCTACCGGCTGATTAAAAGCAAGGAATACAATATTGATAAAGTAGATACCACTCAGGTGGTGACAACTGCTATCATTAATTCAGCAACGCCCATGGTGCTGCCGGTAACAGACGGTAACCTGACCTGGGTAAAAGTAAACGGCTTTATCCGGATTACTGCCGACGGTGATTACCAGGTTACTTCGGGTTTTTTGGTTAGCCCGGCGCTGTTTATCAATGGCGAGCAGATCATACACCGGGGTAAGGATAAGTACGCGCAGCCGCAAAAAGGAATGCTTCACCTTAAAAAAGGTGCCTATGCTATTAGCGGCCATTATATTGCCGATAACACCAACCGTAACGAGGATTTGTTGATTATCAAAGCTGCCGATGGTAAGGTGATAGATCCTCAGGTTTATATGTTCCATCAATAAACGTTTGATATGAGGTTATCCTGGTGCCCGAAAGTTACGTTGTTGCTGTTTTGCCTTGTTGTGGGTAGTACAGCCTATGCCCAAACATATGGTAAATACGTAAAGCCTTTTATAGGCACATCGGCAACCGGGCATACATTTCCGGGTGCTACTGTTCCTTTCGGATTGGTGCAGCTAAGCCCTGAGACCGGTAACTTTGGCTGGAATTATTGTTCGGGTTACCGTTATGAAGATAGCGTGATAACCGGTTTTGCCCATACCCATTTAAGCGGCACCGGCGGTGTCGATTTGGGCGATGTATTGTTTTTCCCATTCCAGGGAAATGAACCCATAAAATTCGAGAGCAAATTCTCGCACCAAACAGAAAAAGCATCCCCGGGGTACTATGAGGTTGTTTTAGGCGATCACAACATCAAAGCGCAGCTTACCGCTACAGCACACACGGGCTTACATCGCTATACATTTAACAAATCCGGCAAGTCGCATTTGCTTATTGATATGCAAAGCGGCCTGGTTGAGGATGCCGAACAATTGAAAGAGCATGTATCTGAAGGCAGCATTACCATCAATAGCAAAAACAACATCAGCGGGTATGCCAATACCAGCCAATGGGTTGAGAAGAAGGTGTTTTTTACCGCTACGTTCGGCAAAGCCTTTACCGGCTATCATTTTATTGATGGCGACGCCCATCGCCGATTGGTTGTTGATTTTGACACCCAGCCCGGCGAAACAATTGAAGCCAGGGTTGCCATATCCACGGTGAGCATCGATGGAGCCGGTAAAAATCTTACTGCCGAAATAGGCAATAAAACCTTTGCACAGGTTAAAGCCGAGGTGGCCAAAGTTTGGGAAAACTATTTTTCCCGGTTGAAGGCCGAGGGGGGAGAGGAGCAAAAAATAGCCTTTTACACCAGTATTTACCATGCCCTTATCCAACCCAATAATATTGCCGATGTAGATGGTAAATACCGCGGAGCTGACGGCTTAGTGCATCAGTCTGCCGATAAGGTTTATTATTCCACCTTGTCATTATGGGATACCTACCGGGCCGCTCATCCACTGTATACACTCATCTGTCCTGATAAAGACGGGCAGATGGTTGAGACGATGCTGCAACACTTTAACGTAGCTAAATTATTGCCTGTATGGACATTGTTTGGCAAAGAAAGCTACGCTATGATAGGCAATCACGCCATCCCGGTCATTGTGGATGCCAGCCTGAAAGGGATTAAGGGCTTTGATAAGGAACAGGCATTTGCGGCCATTAAAGCTACGCTTACCACCAATAAAAACCCTAAATACAATTGGGATTTGTACATGAAGTATGGCTACCTGCCGTCTGATTCGGTAAAGCGCGAGGCGGTATCGCGTACCTTAGAGGCTGCTTATGACGATTGGTGCGCGGCCCGGTTAGCCAAATTGCTTAACAAAACAGCAGATTACAATTACTTCAGTAAACGGTCTTCCTTCTACAAAAACCTGTTCGATAAATCAACCAACCTGATGCGGGGCAAACTGGCCGATGGCAACTGGGTACAACCCTTTGCTAACCTGGATAGCGGGCAACTGGCCATTGGCGGCGACTATACCGAAGGCAACGCCTGGCAGTACACCTGGCAGGTACAGCAAGACGTTCCGGAATTAATAAAATTGATGGGAGGCAGAAGGGCGTTCGTAACCAAACTCGATTCGTTGTTTAGTATGGATTCCAAAGTGTTTGGCAAGGGCTCAACGCTGGATGTTACCGGGTTGATAGGACAGTACGCGCATGGCAATGAGCCAAACCATCATATTGCTTATTTATACACGCTTGCCGGCGATGCTGCTAAAACGCAACGTTTGGTAAGGCAAATTGCTGATCAGTTTTATCAAAACAAACCCGACGGCCTATCCGGGAATGACGATTGCGGGCAAATGTCGGCATGGTATATTTTTACAGCCATGGGCTTTTACCCGGTTAACCCGGCCGATGGTAAATATGTGTTTGGTGCACCCCAGTTAAGTAAGGTTAGTCTGGCATTACCCGCTAATAAAAGTTTTGTGATCGAGGCTAAAAACTTATCGACAGCCAACAAGTATGTACAAAGTATCGGTTTGAATGGTAAGCCCTATCTGAAGAATTATATCAGCCATAAAGATATTTTGAAAGGAGGCAGGCTGGTTTTTGTGATGGGGGATAAGGGAAGCGAGACCTTAAAAAAATAAAGGCCTGCACTGTCAGGGCAAACGTATTTAATTGGGTTAACATAACTTAACACATTTCAGATAAAATATTTATAAGTTTTTAATAATCAATATGTTATATTTTATCATGGTTAACGCTAAATTGGTGTATTGCGCAATTTCGGCACATCCAATTATTGGTGGTGGTTGTTGGCCGATATAGGTGCCGAAGGTACCAGGGTCTTTTTACCAGGATCAGGCAAATGTATCAGAGCTGCTCAAATGCTGCCTACATTGATATCCCAGGATAGTTTCCAAATTCACGCTTTTTACAATTTTCCACTCTTTCAATTCATCTATAAAGTCGGGCTTATCAAGTCCGGAATTTATGGCTGCCTGGGTATAGAAAGTCGACTTTGCAGGATGATTTGGTGCACATCCGTTAAAAAGATATCCAAAGGCATCCTGGCGAATAATAGCTTTTGCTAATCCTATACAATCGTCCAGGTGAATGAGGTTAACAGGCGCATTCCCGTTCGGAATATTTTTTTTACCGGCAAAGAAACGTCCGGGATTTCGGCCGGGGCCAATTAATCCCGCGAAGCGGACAATGGTTGTTTTAAATGCCGGGTCATTTTTGAACAGGTTTTCGGCTTCCAGCAGAATTTTGCCCGATTCTGTATCAGGTAGCGGAGGGGTGCGCTCATCTACTTCGCAATTTAAATCGGCATATACCGCCGTTGAACTTATGAATACCACTTTTTTTACATGGTGAAGCCTAATTGCGCTTAGTATACGCCGTATTTTAGGAATAAACTCGGCACCAGCACCCGACCGGGCTTTTGGCGGTATCGCGATAAAAAGCACTTCACATTTCAAGAAATCAGCGTTATAGGTTTCGTCATCTGCAGAGAAATTGACCAGGTATGGCTCAATTCCTTCATTAGCCAGCAAAGCTATTTTTTGCTCCGATGTTGTTGACCCTTTTACCCTTATCCCATCGCTTATAAGTGCTTTGGCTAATGCCAAGCCGTACCAGCCGCAGCCTAATATACTGATGGTGTTTTTGTGCTGAAATGCAGCTGTACTCTCCAATTTTAATGCTTTGTGGCAAAGGTAATTAAATATTTCAGGGTGTTTAGCAACATAAATATCTGCATTGGGTTTAAACTTTTTGCCGGGGCTAATCGTTATTGGAGTATGAAGAAAGAAATTTTGGCAACTTCTGTAGTATTAGGCTTGGGTTTGGCTGCTTCGGCCCTGGTGCTGCACGCCCATGAAAAACCTTTGGAAACTGTAAATTACGTCGACCTGAAAAAGTACCTCGGCACCTGGTTCGAGATAGCCGCATTTCCGCAGCCGTTTGAAAAAGGATGTTCATGTACTTCGGCAACCTACGGCCTGGCCAGGGATGGCAGTATCATTGTTAAAAACAGGTGCATTAAAGGAACCGAGCTTAAAGTAACAGAGGGCCGGGCAACGGTGACAGATAAAGGAGTTAACTCCAAACTGTCGGTGCAATTTTTCTGGCCTTTTAAAGGCAAGTACTGGATAATCGATTTAGCAAAAGATTATAGTTACGCGGTGGTTGGCCACCCAAACCGTAAATTTTTATGGATTTTGAGCCGAAGGCCTACGCTGGACGATCAAACTTATAACCAGTTGCTGGTGCGGGCCGCAAACAAAGGTTTTGATATTCGCCAACTGGTAAAAACCGAGCAAATCGGAGATTTGTCGGGAATTTAACAATTGATTTTATAGCTCATGAAAGGCTTTATCAGCAATGATAAGGCCTTTCATGCTTTTAAGTTTATTGAATTGTATGATGATGCAGGTAATAAAATATTAAACAAAAATTAACTTAATCATAATGTTTTAATAATCTGCCTAAGTAAAACATACAGTTTGCATATCTTTTAAATAAACATTTCATAACTATTTTGATATTTGCCGCAATTTTGATACTTTTCCATAAATTTTTTAACTCAAACTTGCCTTAAAATTCCTAAACCGATAATATGAGGAAATTTTACCTTGTCATAACCTGCCTGATTTTATTTATTGCCAAAAATAGCTTTGCGCAGGCCCCGGCCATTAGTTACAGTGGCGCTGTTAAATTTACGGTAGGAAAAACAGCAACCCTTGCTGCTCCCAAAAATACCGGTGGCGCAATACCCGCAGAAATTTATTCGAAAGTTAGTACACTGGCCGGCAGCGGATTCTATGGCTATAAAGACACCCTGGCCAAATATGCCCGTTTTGA
Source organism: Mucilaginibacter sp. P4_D1 (assembly GCF_056401935.1). Classification (NCBI taxonomy): domain Bacteria; kingdom Pseudomonadati; phylum Bacteroidota; class Sphingobacteriia; order Sphingobacteriales; family Sphingobacteriaceae; genus Mucilaginibacter; species Mucilaginibacter sp. P4_D1. The sequence continues at coordinate 3,759 of NZ_JBFUIJ010000051.1, read as the reverse complement.
AAACCCGGTTAGCGTTGCCCTTGATAGTAAGGGAAATATGTATGTTGCCGATGCCAACTTAAACATGATCAGGAAGATATCGGCTAAAGGCGTGGTGAGTACATTTGCGGGCAATCCAAAAAAAGGCGCAAAAAATGGACAGGATACAGCTGCGCGATTTAATTATCCTACAGGGGTAACGGTGGATAAAAATGATAACGTGTACGTTGCTGATTTTAGCAATAACATGATCAGGAAGATAACACCGGCGGGTTTGGTAAGTACATTTGCGGGTAATGTTAACGACGGTAATAAAAACGGCAACGGAACTGCTGCAAGCTTTAACCACCCGTACAGCCTGGTTTATGACGCTAAATCGGGCAACATAATTGTTGCTGATACTTATAATAACATGATCAGGTGGATAACACCTTCGGGCGATGTTAGCACAATTGCTGGTACAGGAGCCCCGGGGCGTATTGATGGCTTTGGTTCAAAAGCAACTTTTAGAATACCATATAGTGTTGCTGTAGATAAAAACGGGATAGCCTACGTGGCCGACCAGGGAAATAATTGCATCAGGCAGGTGTATACAGCATCTAACGGCCCTGGTTTTGTGAATACCTTTACTGATACCACTTATATATCGCCATATGGCATCACTGTTGATAATTTAAACCGTGTATATCTTTCGACTGTGGAGGCTTACAGTATTATACAGTTTGATAAGGCAGGCAAGCAAATTGGGCCGCTTCCATTTTCGGGCGGATCATACAAAACTTTTAATGATGCTACCGATACTTTAAGCAGCTACAGGGGCAGCATGGGTTTAACGTTTGATGGTAAAAATAACCTGTTGGTTGCCGACCAGGGTAATGACAGGATCAGAAAAGTTGCAGTTAACGGTTATACTGTAAGCCCGCGTTTACCATTGGGCCTTAGTATTGACAGTACGGGTGTAATTAGTGGTATACCTTTATCTATATCGCCTGCTAAAGATTATACGATTACTGCATATAACGGCTCTGGTTCGTCAAGTGCAAAGGTGAATATTACGGTAGGCATCGGCTCGCAAACTATTACGTTTAATAAGCTGCAGGCTGTTACCTACGGTGCTGTTGATTATAGCCCTCTTGCCACAAGTACCGATACTGTGATCAAGATACGTTACAGCAGCAGTGATACAACTGTGGCAACCATTGTTAAAGATAAAATACACATTAAGGCTGCGGGTACAACTACCATAACGGCCAACCAGGATGGCAATGTTAACTATACGGCTGCTGTACCTGTTAGCCAGCCCTTAACAGTTAATAAAGCGGTTTTAACGGTTACAGCCGATGACAAAATAAAAACCATCCTGAAAGATAATCCGGCTTTAACGGTTGGTTATAAGGGATTTGTTTATGGGCAGGATACCACTGTAATTATTACCAGGCCTGTAATCAGTACCACGGCAACCAAAAATTCGGCAGCGGGGACTTACCCCATAACGGCGACAGGGGCCAGTGCAAAGAATTACACATTCAATTATGTGGCCGGTAAGCTGATTGTGGCACCCGTGCCTGTAATTACGGCCACTGGGTCAACAACTATTGTTAAGGGTGGTAGTGTTACGCTGTCGGCTTCGCCATCAACCGGTTATACCTACCAATGGGCAGTTGACGGGAAGGAGATAACCGGCGCAACAACTAATTCCTATGTCGCTACCAAAACAGGGGCTTATATGGTTGCCATCACTGCAAATAATTACACTACTTATTCCTTATATATCAGTGTTTTAACACAGTTGCAGCTACCGCCCAATAATTTCAACATCAGCGTTGTAAGTGCAACCTGTAAGGGAAGTAACAATGGGCTCATCCACATAACGGCATTGCAAAAACTTAAATATACTGCAGCGTTAACAGGAAACGGGCTGAACAAATCTTACCCCTTTACCGATTCATTAACGGTAAACAACCTGTCGCCAGGCGAGTACAGTATCTGTTTTTCGGTTGACGGCGAAATTTTCAGCCAGTGCTTCCAGGTAAAGGTTACCGAGCCTAAGGATCTGTCGGTTTACTCTACTGTCGATCCAAAACACAATAATTTGAACTTGCAACTGGATGGCGGTACATCGTTTAAGATAGTATTAAATAGCGTAACGTATAATACTACGCAAAATGAAATTAGCCTTCCGCTATCTGCCGGTTACAATAAACTCAGTATAACAACAGATAACCTATGCCAGGGCGTAATTGAAAAAGTTATTATAGTTGCCGATAAGGTTGTACCGTTCCCCAATCCGTTTCAAAACGTACTTAATGTTAATATCGGCAACCAAACCATAAATAACGTGGGTGTCAACGTGATTAATACCATGAGCGGCAAAACCGTGTTGAATAACAAATACACCAATCAATCGGGCGTAATGCAGCTTGATATGTCGGCCCTGCCAAATGGGGTGTATTACCTTAATTTAAACCTGGATAACAATAAATCCGGCTATAAAATTGTAAAAAAATGATGAAGCGTATTTTAAGTGTAGTAGCAATATTGGTTATCGTATCGTGCGGAAAAAAAGCGCCAGCGCCTGCGCCGGGCATAGCAACTTTATCCGCGCCGCTAAAAGATCAGCCCTGCCTTACTGGTGCAGTACTATCTGCCACAGAAAGCTCGGTTTCTTTTTCATGGAACGCATCTTCAAATACAAACCAGTACGATTTAACGATAACAAACCTGTTAACTAAAACGACAACAACGCAAACCACGTCAGCAACAAGTGCAACGGTAAAATTGCTCCGCAATACTCCTTATTCGTGGTACATCGGTTCTAAATCAAATAAATCATCGGTTGTAACCAAAAGTGATACCTGGAAATTTTACAACGCCGGGCCAGGAGTTGTAACTTATGCGCCTTTCCCTGCCGAAATTACGGCACCTGCATTTGGCGCGGTTATAAGCGCTGGTACAACCAAAGTAAACCTTACGTGGAAAGGAAGCTCGGTAAGTTCAAACATTGTAGCTTACGACGTGTATTTTGGTCCATCGGGCAACCCTGATTTGTTCAGGAACCACATTACAGATACTTTTGTTAATGATGTAACGGTAGGAGCAAATACCACTTATTACTGGCGTGTAGTTACCATAGATGCCAACGGCAATATCTCCGATTCAGGAACATATAATTTCTTTGTTCAGAAATAACATACCGGGAAACGAGAGCTTAGAGGTAGTCTGAATTCGGTATTAAAGTTTTCATACATGTAATGATGGGACGATGATGTTTATCGCATGGCGGCTACGACTCACCCGGTCGAGGCTACGCCCGACCACCCTCTCTTCACCTGCGGTGGAAAGAGGGTTTTTGAAGGTAATTATTTTATAATCAGCTATTTGTAAATATAAATTCCAAGACCCTCTTTGMGGCGTAGCCGGAGAGAGGGTGGCGGGCGTAGCCTCGCCGGGTGAGTCGTAGCCGGCGTTCAACCAAATGATTATATAAATCCCAAAACGTGATGGGGGCATGAACCAAGGACAGTTTTTTTATTTATAAACAAATTCTGCAAATGAAAAAGGAGGCTGTATCATAAATCATGATCAGCCTCTTTTTTATTATTAATGGTTTATTGCTATAAAATCAATTAGTTATCTATGGTTTTATTTGTTTTAACAATCTGATTTTCATATATTTAAAGTATAGATATATGAGATATGGCAATCAGACAACCTGTTTTCAAACACTATGATCAGCAGCAAATATTAGCTATTCCGCCAACCCTGGAGCCAACCCTGGAG
>NZ_JBFUIJ010000050.1:0-41371 GCF_056401935.1 Mucilaginibacter sp. P4_D1 | reverse complement strand
GCTACAAGCAATGTTAAGAGTGTCAATTTTTTCATATTTATAAATATTTTATATTAAAATTTTATTGTTTTAAGTATTAATTAACCATATAGATCCAACAATTAGTAAAGGCTTTTTTTGATAGCCTGTAAAAAATCTTTAGCTATATTTTATCCTTTTTCTTTTGGCAACATTTCGCAATACTTTTAAAAGTCCTTGCATTTTTGCCATCATTTTTACATATTTTATAAAAATAAATTATTAAATTTAAACACGATAACCTACAGTTATCAATAAAGCAACTTTATACTTTATCAATTATATTTAAGCAACAGGTAGCGTATTAATATCCATATAACGTTTTTCAATATTTTTCACTGCCAAAAAGCAGCATGAAGCACAATTTTTATGCTTAAAAATACTATTAAACGCACATCACAATACAAATTAATCAACTGTATATCAATCAATTAACAAGGCAAATATAGATATGTTTTTTAATTTCCAAGAAAAATCCATAAAATAATTATCAACATCTTTTTCTTTAGGATTACTGATATATTTCAGCATAATTTATAACTTTCACTTTAAATACATCGTAACAGCGCTTTAATGAAAAGAACCATCGTATTTCTTTTATATTTTTTTACCGCATTTGCCTTATACGCAAAGGATCTTGATGGGGATGCAAAGGCGGATACCAGCGAAATTATCCGCATAAATAAACAGGCGCTGGCCAATCGCTTAACCGATCCGGAGCAGACGGTTATTGATGCTACAAAGGCTATGGACCTGGCCCGCAAATTAAATTACAACAATGGCATAGCCGAGGCATACCGTGTTTTGGGCCTGGCCAATTATTATCTGGACCAACCTGAAAAATCATTCGAAAATTATTTAAGTGCCGCCACTTTTTTTGCCAAAGCCGGCAACCTGGGCGGTGAAGCCAAGGTGTACAATAACATGGGCAACCTGTACCGCGATCATGACGCCAATAAATCGCTCGATTATTTTTTTAAATCCCTGGCCATTGCCAACAAAATAAACAATGTAGATTTAATTGCTTCATTAAACCTCAATTTAGGTAACGTTTATACCCGCAAAAACAGCTACAGCCAGGCACTAAAATATTACAACAACAGCCAGGCAATTTTCAAGTCGCTGAAAGATTCGGTAAACCTGGTACAATGCGCTCAGAATATTGGCGTGGTTTATTTTAAACTTGGGCAATTTGATAAGGCGCTGGCCATGTTGCTGGAAGCCAATGCAAACGCTAAACGACAGGATTTGAACGAATCAATTGCCAGTATTGATTTAACGCTGGCATCGCTGTACATGAACCAGAAAAAATTTGATGAAGCCGAGAAAATAGTAAACGAGGGCATAAATTATACCCGGCTGGTAAAAGACCCAAAACTGGAGTACGACTACAAACATACCAGTTACGAGTTGGAATATAACCGTAAAGATTACGCCAAGGCCATGTTTTACCTGCGCGAAATATATAAAGTTGATAGCGCCACTTTTAAAACCAATACATCGGTGCAAATGAAACTGATTGAGGCCACCAGAAAGCAGGAGGAACAGGTAAAGGAGAACGAACGGATTGCCGAACGGCAGGCATACGACCGTACAAAATTTTGGGCCGTAACCATTGTTGCCGGCCTTTTACTGGTTGTTATTGGCTTGCTTTTTGGCAACGTAAAACGAAAAGCCAAAACAAATGCCCAACTTACCCTGCTTAACGGCGAAGTATCCCGGCAGAAGGATAACCTGGACCGCATAAATCACCACCTTGAAGAGATTATTGACGAGCGCACGAAAGACCTTCAAATTAAAAACCGAAAGCTCTCCGAACATTCATCTTACCTATCGCACCAGATTCGTGGGCCAATAGCAACCTTGCGCGGATTGATTAACCTGGAAAGAGAAGGCCTTGTTGACGAAAAGGAATGTATAACTATGATGGATAAATGTGTATCGGAAATTGACGAAAAGATCATCGAGATGAGCGATATGCTGCACGGGCCGGCAAGGACCTGATAAGTCAAAATTAAAAATTCAAAAGTCAAAACTAAACCTCGCGCCGGTAAATCGGAGTAAGCTATGTAAAATCAAAACGGAATTTACCTTCAGCCGCATTATAAATGCTACGCTGACGTAGCTTCAAATTGTACCCTCCCCCATCCTCAAATAAAAAGGGCTGCGTTAATTAAAATTAAAAGCCATGGGCAGTGTACTGTGTATCTGGGCTTCAAAAAGCCCCAGGTAAATACAATACCACGATATCATTTGTAGTATAAGCAACTGGCGATGCCTTTTGTAGCCTTGCGTTTCAAAAGCAATGGTATCATTGCCGGCAGTAACAAAAAACCTTACTTCGCCCTTGCTGGGCTTAAAGGTTGACCTTAACATATCAAATGCTTTAACTTTTAGCTTGCTGTTCGGATCATGAATGGTGCCGTCTTTTAAAGCTTCGTTTTTTGAAATGGATATCAGGTAGTTGGACATAACAGTATATTGTTTTTCAGGGTAAAAAACAGGCAACAATTTTTACTCCAAAAACCTAAATAACAAAGCGGTATAAACCTTTTATGTTTATACCGCTTATAAATTTTACAAAAGTTTCCTTTAGTTAAATATAATTAATCAATATTTAACATCTAAAAAACTCTTTATGAGCAAAGTGTAGCAATTACTGTATGATAAACCCAGATGTGTTAGGTTTACAACACATCTATTAAATTATACCGCCACTGCGCTTTTATTGCGCAATTCTTCATAAAGTAAAATTACCTTACGCTGCAGGTTGGCAATTTCCGCTTCACGATCAACAAGTTTTTTCTGAGCTACACTCAGGTTTGATGGAGTCAGGTCAATTTCTTCAGCATCAAGTGCAAGCAGGTTCACCACATTCAGCTCAAATATATTTGCAATTTGTTCAAGTCGCGATAAGTTGATATCCGTGACACCTGTTTCAATTTTTGAAAACGCCGGGATAGAAATACCTAACCGGTTTGCTACATCTTCCTGGCTCCAGCCATGTTGGTGGCGTAGGGTACGAATGTTTTTGCCGACAAACTTATTTGTCTTCTTTTTTGTAATCTCGCTCATTTGTGGGGTATCAATAATAAATTAGTTCAAAAACATAACCAAACGTTATGCCATTGTTAATTTACCTTAAAATATGTGTCCGTCGCACACAATAGATTGGGGACGGGAGCAAGAATGGGGAAACAATTCCACAAAATGTGGGGTTAACTGTTAGTTTATATTGTTAATTATATACAGCTTAGCAAATTTAAGTAATAGTTGTTTTTGGCCAATTTCTTTAAAAAAGATGGTTGCTTTAACATCGGGCTTGTTACCTTCCAGGCTAAGCACTTTACCAAATCCAAAACGCTCGTGTTCAACCTCCATACCTACCTGCAGGTTTGTTGTATCGGATGGTTTAAAACCAGCCGACACCACATGGGCCTTTGCCAGTATCGATGTTGTTTTTATTGGTGCCGATGTTGCCGGCTTGGGTTTCGAAAATGCGTCGGCCTGCTTATTGCCACCGCCTGTCCAGGCCTTGCGCTCGTCGTCAAAAAACGGGTTATTACTGGTGGTGGTTTTGGCACTATAATCAAGTTCCAGGTATTTGGCATCTATTTCATCTAAAAAGCGGCTTGGTTCGCAGCTAATAAGCGTTCCAAACTTAAAACGAGATGTGGCATAGCTGATGGTGAGCTTTGATTCGGCGCGCGTTACAGCCACATAAAACAGGCGGCGTTCTTCCTCCAGATCACTGCGCGAGTTGAGCGACATTTGCGATGGAAAAAGGTTTTCCTCGAGCCCGACCACGTTCACCTGCGAAAACTCAAGTCCTTTTGATGAGTGTATAGTCATCAATGACACCGTGTCGGCATCCTTATCTTTATCCTTATCATCATTGGTAAGCAGGGCAATATCCTGCATGAAAACATCCAGACCTTTCTCCTCGATGTCTTCACGTTCACTAAACTCCTTGATCCCATTCAACAGCTCCTGGATATTTTCGTAACGGTTAAGACCCTCTACGGATTTATCCTCATAGAGGTCTTTTAAAAGCCCTGAGTGCTGCGCAATATACAAAGCCGACTCATAAGCCGATTTGGTTTTAGCCAACACCTGGAAGCTTTGTATCATGGTTGCAAAGGCAGCCAGGGTTGATGGTGGTTTACCATCATAATATTTAGCAGGTTCGGCAATTACCTCCCAGGGAGTTACCTGGTGAGCATCGGCACTTACAATTATCCTATCAACACTGGTATCGCCTATGCCGCGTTTGGGGTAGTTGATAACACGTTTTAGCGCTTCCTCATCATTGGGGTTAAACGTAAGGCGGAAATAGGAAATTAAATCCTTGATCTCTTTTCGCTGATAGAATGACAAGCCCCCATAAATTTTATACGGAATACCCAACTTACGAAGGGCCTCCTCCATCGAACGGGACTGGGCGTTTGTACGATACAGGATGGCAAAGTTATTCCAGTTTTTGCCCAGGCGGCTCCTGTCTTCCATAATCGACTCGGCTACCATCTTGCCCTCTTCATTATCGCTAAAGGCACGCATGATCTTTATTTTATCGCCGGCTTCCTTCTCGCTAAAAACATTCTTTTTAAGCTGCTCCTTGTTATTGCTGATGATACTGTTGGCAACATTAACAATATTCTGGGTCGACCGGTAGTTTTGCTCCAGCTTAAACACCTTCAAATCAGGGTAATCTTTTTCAAAATTCAGGATGTTTTGAATATTTGCCCCACGGAAAGCGTAAATACTTTGCGCATCGTCACCCACAACACATAAATTCTCGTTAACGGCAGCCAGTTTTTTCACAATCAGGTATTGCGAAAAGTTGGTATCCTGGTACTCATCCACCATTAAGTATTTAAACTTATGCTGGTATTTATTCAACACATCCGGGTGCAGTTTGAGTAGTTCGTTGGTTTTGTACAGCAGATCGTCAAAATCCATGGCTCCGGCACGGAAGCACCGGGTAGCATACAGTTCGTAAATTTTACCCAACTGCCCACGCCCAGTAGCTGTATCGTCGGCCTGTATCTGCTCGTTTTTATTATACTCTCTGAAAGATATCAGGTTGTTTTTTGATGCCGAAATACGGTTAAGCACAAAGTTTACCGCGTACAGTTTATCATCAAGGTTAAGTTCCTTGATAATGGCACGCAATACGCTTTTACTATCGTCGGTATCGTAAATGGTAAAGTTGCTGGGGTAGCCGATCTTCCCGGCCTCCACGCGCAAAATTTTGGCAAATACCGAGTGAAAGGTACCCATCCAGATATTTTTGGCTTCGGGGCCAACCACATGCGTAATACGCTCGCGCATTTCGCGGGCAGCTTTGTTGGTAAATGTTAATACTAATATATTAAATGAGTCGACACCCTTACGGATAAGGTGCGCTACCCTGTAAGTGATCACCCTTGTTTTACCCGACCCGGCACCGGCAATAATCATCACCGGTCCGTCGGTTTGTTCTACCGCTGCCCTTTGTTCGGGGTTTAAACCCTGTAAATAATCCAAAATTTTTTCCTCTTTTTCTTAAAGCAGCGAAATTAAGGTTTTGTGCCGAAAGGGGAAAGTAAGATTAGTATAGAAATACTAACAATGAGTTTGGGATGTGCAGATTTCAGATTACAAATGTGCAGATGTTGCCTGATGTGGTCTGAAACCGAAATTTCTAGAATTCATCGAATTGGTTGAATTTTAAAATTCTTTAATTCGTTAAATTCAGGTTCAGACAGCATTTACACATTTGTAATCTACACATCCATAATCAGTTAACTCGATTTTTTTATTTATTCCTCTTCATTATTAACTATATATTTAATACATTCGTGTAATACATCAGCTGAAGCAAAAAAGCAGCTTAATAAATTAAAAACGTTTCTATTTTTGATATTAAAATGACATTATAATATTCAAAAATAAAAACAATTAACMTAAAAGAAACTTATCTTAATAACAATTAAAACACTGCCACTATGGAAACCAGGGAGAAAGAAAAGAACGAAGCCACTAAAGAAATGCGCGACCCTAAAACTATTAAACAGGAAAAAATCGACGCAGCGAAAGTTATTGCCAAAAGGTACAAGAAAAAGCCTTTGCTATAAACGCGCCACGCAAAAAGCCTGTTGCACTTAACCCAACGGGCTTTTTGTGTTTATAATTTAACTTTGCTTACCCCTATTTTGGCGGATGATTATATCGCATAAGTAACCTTGGCAGCGACAATTTAAATTCTTCCCATCCTATTCAGCATCTTGCTAAACTTTATTTCCAGGTGGCACATGTATTCGCACGGGCTCTATCAGCATAAATAAAACAGCCGCACGTAGCAAAGCTGTTACCAATTGAATAACAAACCATTAGCCCGAATTACTAAATTTGAACAAAACCTTTTTTATGAGCCAGATAAACAAAGATGACATTAAACAGGAAGTGTTTGACCTGTACGATGATTATGCGCACAACCGGCTTAACCGACGCGATTTTGTGCAAAGGCTATCGCTTTATGCCGTTGGCGGCTTAACTGTACCCGCGCTGATGAGTTTCCTGATGCCCGATTACCAGGGCAATGTTCAAATTAAGCCTGACGATCCGCGCTTAACGTCGGGATACATCAATTATCCATCGCCAAAAGGTGGCGGAACAATCAAAGGATTGCTATCAAAACCGGCAGACGCTAAGAATAAATTGGGTGGAGTTATCGTAGTCCATGAAAACCGTGGCCTTAACCCTTATATTGAAGATGTAGGCCGAAGAGCCGCCCTGGCAGGCTTTATTTCACTGGCGCCCGATGCACTTACGCCGCTGGGCGGCTATCCGGGTAATGACGATGCCGGCCGTGCCCTGCAAAGCAAACGCGATAAAGGCGAAATGGAAGAAGACTTTATAGCAGCTTACAATTACCTAAAAAACCATAAAGATTGTAATGGCAAAGTTGGCGTGGTAGGTTTTTGTTTCGGCGGCGGCATAGCCAATACCATGGCCGTACGTGTGCCCGATTTGGCAGCTGCCGTGCCTTTTTACGGTGCCCAGCCCGCGGTAACAGATGTACCTAAAATTAATGCACCGCTGATGCTGCATTATGCATCGCTGGATACCAGGATTACCGAAGGCTGGCCCGCCTATGAGACGGCGCTAAAAGAGAATGGTAAAAAGTACCAGGCATTTATTTACCAAAACGTAAACCATGGCTTTCATAACGACACCACACCCCGGTATGATAAAGCCGCCGCCGAACTGGCTTGGAAACGTACGATTGATTTTTTTGGGGAGCAGTTGAAATAATGAAACCGTTTAAAAACTCATCCGCGCCTATCTCCGCTGTTCGGTTTTCGATTATTGCTGCAGCAAATACTTTTAATGACATTAAAGCTTGACGGTACTATATTTTATTACCCGTAAAATCATCAATGCTCCATTTGTAACGGCCTATACCAGATAAAACCAATCCGGCGCCGGTAAAAACAAAAACGGGGTAATTAAACGGAGCTCCGATGCCTAAAAAAACAGCCATAGATAAGCCGAACGCAAGGGTCAGCAGCGCCGCTCCTAACGCTACCTGTTTAGTTTTATAACCTATTATAAGGCAAATGCCAAAAATAATTTCGGCGAGGGTGGCCAATGCTGCCATTACATTGGCCAAAGTACGGTTTAAAAAAGGTGTTAATGTATTGGTGTAATCAACAAAATGCTTCCAATCGCCCCAGGCTACTCCGGTTGATCCCTTTGGGCCCAATACGCCCAGCCTGTCCAACACCGGCAGTATAAATCCCAGTCCGAGCGCTATACGTAAAACTAATTGTGCTATTCCTGATGAGTTTTTCATTGATGATTGTTTGAAGCACCAAAGTTAAAAACTTATCCTTTCATTAACCGTTGGTTTAACTTGTAAAACCGCAAACTATAACCTACAACCATTTACTAAACCAATCCAGCGTCATTTTAAAATGTTCGGGCGTTGATGTATGAAAGAGCTTCGGCGTTACATCGCGACTAATTTTATCTGTAGCTTTTTTGGAGGCATAGGCCTGCATAGCCGATGCATAGGCAATGTTTGCGCCGGGCAATGGGCAATTAGGATCGTTCTCGGTACCAACAACCAACAACGCTCGTGGCGCCATCAGCCGAAGCATGGAAGGGCAGTCAAATTCGCCGGTAATATTGGGCAGCAATTTATCCCATACGGCTTTCACGTTGCGTTTATTTAAAACAGAATCGCCAAGGTCTTTAGCAGCTTGTAAATGCACCGACTGGATAGTCCTGGCACGCCCTTGCCATTTATCATTATCTAACGACCATTTAAAACTCTGTACCGAAATATCCAGCACAATTACCTTTATCCGCTTATCTGCCGATGCCGCAAGCCAGGTTTCCATACCGCCCATAGATATACCACCCATACCAATACGTTTTGCATCAACATCCGGCCTGCTCACCAGGTAATCCGTTACCCGCCACAAATCAAACGCGGTGTCGAATAAAAACGGGTGGGTTTGACGGGTTCTGTCCTTATTTTCCCAGGCGGCGGTGGCAGCTGCTACATACTCTGTTGAGCCATGCGCGCCGCCGGCAATGCGTTCGCCATGAAAACGGGCATCAATGGCCACGCCCATGATCCCGCGTTTGGCCAACTGATACAATATTTTTTTGTTATCCTCTTTGCGGCCGCCCGTGCCATGTAAAAAAATAACCGCCGGGCATGGCCCGGTTCCGGTAACCGGTTTGTAAATAAGCATGGGTACCCTTTCATTTTTTTCGCTGTAAATAAAACCATGCTCTATAATAACCGAATCTGTTTTGGTTACCTCAAACGCAGGATTTAACGGAACCCGCGGCCTTTCGAGCAGCTTTTTAAAATCGGTAGCCACCTTATCGGCAGGCGGATAATTTATTTGCTGTGCAAATGAAGCAAGTGAGCAAAACCACAACGCAACAGTTGGGCAAAGTATCCTGGTTTTAAACAACATAACGGAACAGATTTATGGGTACAATGTATAAAACATAGCGCTTAATATTTGTAACAATCCCATTAGATATTTATTTCAGGTATTGCAATCTTGCTCAAATGCGTTCGGCCCACGGCTGGTATTTCAGCCAGGCGCAGGCCTAACAGTGCATTTATCAATAACCAGCGCGGCAGCCCTTATTACAATACTTTATAAACCTGCCCTGTTTGGCTGCCCAGTACGCTTTTGAGGTAAGCCTGCATTACCCGGTGCATGCTAACCGGAATATGACCATGAAAATATGGGAAATAGGCCGGCGATTCTTCTACCACATCGGGCGCCACAGCATTTATGCGTACGTTGTTTTCAAGCTCGACGGCTGCTCCGCGCACAAAACCGTTTATAGCGCCGTTCATCGCGCTTAAATTGGCCCCCAACACAATCGGATCCTCGGCCAATGAGCCCGATGTTAGCGTGAACGACCCTTTCGGGTTGATGTAGTGCTGGCCTATCAATACCAGGTTAACCTGTCCCATCAGTTTGCTGTTAACTCCTATCCTGAAATCGGCATCCTTCATGCTGCCCAACGGCCCAAAATGGCCATCACCACTTGCGCAAACCAGGGCATCAAACTTGCCTGCTTGTTTGTAAAAGTTTTCTATCGATTCGGGCGAAGAGATATCTACCTGCAGGTCGCCGCTTTTTGATCCGGCCTTTATCACTTCATTGTCCTTTTGTAATGCTTCGGTAATGTGTTTTCCAATTGTGCCGGTGGCACCAACAATAATTATTTTCATAGTTGCTCTCTTTTTTTCAACAATATTAAGCCAATACTCTACTTTTGTCAAGTAATGGCACAATTGTCAAGTATTGACAAATTTGTCACTAATGTTAAATACCAATATGTTAGCAGCAGAAATAAATAAAAAATATATCGACCCGGTTTGCGATTGCCCCATAACGGCAGCCATTGGCATTGTTGGCGGCAAGTGGAAACCCGTTATTATCTGGATTTTGATAACCGGACCCAGGCGCTTTGGCGAGCTACATAAAACAATACCCGGCATAGCGTTGAAAGTTTTATCGAGGCATTTAAAAGAATTGGAAGCCGATGGTATTATAACCCGGAAAGTATATGCTCAGGTACCACCGAAGGTAGAATACACCCTCACCGAAAAAGGACAGTCGCTCAACGATGTTATGCAGCTGCTGGCCGATTGGGGCCGCAAAAACATTGTGGTAGCGGGATAAACCCGGTGATGAAATTCGCACCATATTAAAGCCATATTTGTATAATAGTTGGCAGGATGTTAATGCAGCGAAAACTAAACTTACCTTTGAATCATCTCGCAAATAGCCGTAAAATGGAACAGTTAGCCGCCTTATTTACCCAAAAATTAGGAATGAATATCAATCATTTCGAAACGTTTTGTGCCCGGCTCAAAACAAAAAACTTAAGGAAAAAAGAACATTTGATCAGCGAGGGGGCGGTATGTGATTTTATTGGTTTTGTATCATCCGGAACACTCAGGTCATATGTAAGGAATGATGAAGAGGAATTTAACAATGATTTTTATTTTGATAATGATTTTGTAAGCGCCTATACCAGTTTTTTAACCCAAACAGCCACCAATTGCAATATAGAAGCCCTAACTGACTGCACCATACATTATATCAGTTACCAAAAGCTAAATAACCTTATTGCGCAGGATAGCGCTTTTCTTAAGCTCAGCAAATATATTTCTGATACGTACTTCATCAGGAAATGTAAGCGGGAAACATCGTTTTTAAAGTATTCGGCATCACAGCGGCTTGAAAGCCTGAATTCCCTTTATCCGGGGATAGAGCAGCGGGTTTCGCAATACCATATCGCGTCTTATTTAGGTGTTAAACCCGAATCGCTCAGCCGTATCAAACTCTTAACATATATCAATAAATAAGATATGCTTTAAACTGAACTTCGTACTTCATTAATCAACATTGAAGTATGCCAATAATCAATTTAAAAATAAGCGGCCCCGAAGATCCCGTTTTAGCACAACGGCTTTCAGCCGAGATCAGCAGAATCACAAAAGATGTTTTGAACAAAAAACCTGAAGTTACGGCAGTCGCCGTATCGTTTGTTCCGGATTATCTCTGGTTTATCAATTCTATGTCCCTGGCCGAATTACAGGCAAAAAGCTTTCATCTCGACATCAAAATCACCGACTCATCCAACCTTAAAATTGATAAGGCCAATTATATTGATGCCGTACATACTGCCTTAACTACGCTTCTTGGCAATATCCACCCGGCAAGTTACACCGCCATCCAGGAAATGAAAGCAGATGCATATGGCTACAACGGCACAACTATGGAGTATAACCACATCACTAATCAAACAAAACCTAACATAGTTAGGCCAGGCGTTTAGTGTCGTATTAGTATCCCATTCGCCTGTATTTGTCACCTTTATAAATCTTATAAAATCACCCGAATGAAAATCATAAAACTCATCTCGATAATACTATTGATAACCGTACAGCAATCACATGCTCAACGGGCCACAGCCAATAAAAACGAAATAAGTACCCTTATAAACACCTACATAAAAAGCGTAATTGAAAAGGATTCCACAGCATTTTACAATTTGTTCAACGATGGCCCTGTCACCTGGTGTGCTGCCCTCAAAGACGGTTCGCAGGCCAAAGAAATAGAGCGGGGGGGAGCAAAAAAGACAGGCAGTAATTATTTTTCGGGAAGCTACAAAGGCTTTTTCAGATCATTATTCAGCTATAAAACAACCGAAGACAAGTTTGATAATATTCAAATTATTGACGATGGAACGGTTGCATCGGTAACTATGGATTATAGTTTTTGGGCCGATAATAAAATGACCAACTGGGGCAACAAATACCTGGGCCTGATAAAACGAGATGGAAAATGGAAGATCACCAGCGTTATCTATTCCCTGGAACTCATCGAATACCTTAAGCAGCCAGCACTAAAAGAACGACAAAAACTTACTGTGCCAGGTGCTGCACAATAAATTTTCAGCCGGGATGCTCACAGCATGAAGCTTACAGGTAATATCCCGGTTTGAAATTCAACTTTCACTTGTAGCTGCAACGCCATATTGTATTGCGGCTGCAAGTATATCAAGGTTTATATGTTTTACCGTTTTAAACTTAATGCAATAACCGGTCACGCTGGCCTTGCCCAATGTTTTTCCATACGTTTGGGCTAAGTATGTTTTATCCTTAATGCCGAGGATATAAACAGAGATTCCGGTTGTGTTTGCGCTCAGGCCAATCTGATAAAACTCCCTGGTTTTGCCATCAGCATATTTTATGGTGTAAGATCCATAGCCTATGTTAGGATTTGAAACCGTTTTATTTTCACTGTCTTTACCATCAAGAAACCATAGTTTGCATCCCGGTAATACCTGAAGTATAAACTCATGCAACTCTTGCATTTCGCCACGTTTCTGTTCGGGCTGGCTGCCGATATACGTTTTGATTTGTTCTTGTATGTTCATATCAAATATTGAATTATGGGTTTATTAATTCAGCTTTTTTAAAGCTCGCTTTGTTTTTGGTCATTCACCAATTCGCTTCTTTTACGTTTCTTCGAAAGTAACTTCCGCTTTGCTTTGGTTCACCATTCAAATTTCAAACTGGTAAAAACTACCAGCTTACAAGCCTTATATTTTTTAAAAAACTTTCGCTTATTCAGGCAGACTAAAAAAAGTTAAATAGCTTAAATTGCGTTAACAGATTTCTCAAGCCGCTATAAACCAAATCTAAGCTTAACAGATGAAAAATCCCGAAAAAAATACAGAGTCATTTATTCACACAGTTATCCGCACCATCATTACTGCAACTATAATTGCCATCATTTTGAATTGGTTGCACGTATTCCCATCCGGCGGAAAAAGTAAACTTGTGCTGTTTGAAATGATTTGGGCGGTAGTCTTTCTCATTGTTTTTGGTGGGCATTGGCTGGAGTTATTATTCATCAACCGTATAAAATTCTCCTTACCCCCAAATATGCTATCGCTGTATTTTATAAGAATTGTTTACTGGTTTGTATGCGCTGCCCCCCTATTTTTTGCAGCAAATTTAATTGCTGATTTATTTTCGCCCAAAACAGTGCAGATGGGCCGCTGGTGGATGTTTGGCTTTTTTTATATCGGCATTCAACTGCTGATGCATGCTATTATGCAGGTAAGGTTTAAAAAGAGTTTTTATAACTGTGTTTACTAACGGCTTTTATAATTACTGAACCGCCAACTAGCCTGGGGCGCTATATTCTGGCTAAATCACTAATATAGATACCCCCGGATCTTGAGCCATACAGGCAAGTAAATTGAGCCGTAAAAGACATAGGCCTTAGGATATTAAGCAGATATTTGTATTGTTAAAAGATAAAATATCAGCTATGAAAAACATAACAAAAATAAACCTTGGCAACAATGGGCCGCTTGTTTCTAAACTCGGCTTAGGCTGCATGCGCATGTCGTCAGTTTGGGGCGGACCGGTTAATGACGAAAGCGAAAGTATTGCAACCATTCAAGCGGCATTAGATAACGGGATTAATTTCCTGAACACCGGCGATTTTTACGGCAGCGGCCATAACGAGCTGTTAGTAGGCAAAGCAATAAAAGGTCGAAGGGACGACGCGTTTATCAGTGTTAAATTTGGCGCTATCTTCTATAACGGCCAATGGATAGGGTTAGATCTGCGCCCTGCAGCTATCAAAAACTTCATCAACTATTCGTTAGTGCGTTTAGGTATCGATACCATCGACCTTTATCAGCCTTGCAGGCTTGACAACAGCGTTCCGGTAGAAGATGTGATAGGCACCGTTGCCGACATGATTAAAGAAGGCAAGGTGCGCTACCTTGGCGTTTCGGAAATAACTGCAGATCAGTTGCGCAAAGCCAACAGTGTACACCCGGTAACGGCGCTGGAAATAGGTTATTCATTAGCCGACCGCCAGATAGAAACCGACCTACTGCCCGCAGCCAAAGAACTGGGCATTGGCATAGTAGCCTTTGCCAACACCGCCGAAGGCTTGCTTACCGGCGAAATGAAGGCACCACTTGCCGCCAATGATTACCACAATCACTTCTCGCGTTTCCAGGGAGATAACCTGGTAAAAAACCTGGAGAAGGTGGAGGTATTGAAAACAATGGCCAGGGAAAAAGGGGCCACCCCCACCCAATTGGCTATAGCCTGGGTGAATGTACAAGGCAATCACATTATGCCGTTGGTAAGCATGAGCCGCAGAACCCGCCTGCCAGAGAACATGCAAGCCATGGAGATTGAATTTACTCCGGCAGAAATGGATGCCCTTAATACCCAGTTTTCGCCGGGCGCTATACTTGGCGGTACATACCTGCAACGATAACATGGGCTGCTCATAAAGGAACTATTGAAATATCGAACACTGAATGTCCAATATCGAATAACGAAGAAAACACTTCGGTGTTGGACGTTYGACATTCAGTGTTCGATATTATTTTTTTGCTTAATAAGGTTTGCCATAAGCCCCGCCCGTTTTATATCTTTATATAATGACAAATCCAACCGAAATAATACCAGGCGTTCTCTTTTATTCCTACCTCTCTACCAGGCAAAAGCATCGGGTGGGATTTCTGTCGCACAACACCCTGGTGTTGCAGGTTTCCGGGCAATTTACTTTGGAAACCGCCGGCCAAAAAATCTCGATGAAGCGTGGCGAAATGTTGCTGATAGGCAAAAATCAGCTGGGCCAAATCACCAAAACCCCGCTGCCCGATGAAGATTATGAAACGATAGTGATTTCGCTTCAGGAAGAATTACTGCGAAAGATAGCCATGGAGGAACAGATAGACATACAGCATAAATACACCGGCCCTTCCAACATCCTTATCCCGGCAAACGATTTTCTGCAAGGATATTTTCAATCTGTAATACCCTATGTACGGAACCCGGCAGAAAAGTTGACTACTGAGTTGGGCATTTTAAAAGTAAATGAGGGGGTAAAGCTGCTGCTGCATATTATGCCCGAGCTTAGGAACTTTCTGTTCGACTTCTCAGAACCTTATAAGATCGACCTGCAAAAATTCATGCTCAGCAATTTTCATTTTAACCTTCCTGTCGAAAAATTTGCGCAACTAACCGGGCGAAGTCTCGCCGGGTTCAAGCGCGACTTCCAGAAAACTTTTGGCATGGCGCCCCGGCATTGGCTACAGGAAAAAAGGCTGACGGAAGCCCGTCATCTCATAGAAACAAAAAACAAAAGGCCATCTGCCATTTACCTCGACCTTGGTTTTGAAAGCCTCTCCCACTTCTCGCATTCTTTTAAGAAAATGTTTGGCAAGGCGCCCACCGGGTAGCAGCAGTATCTGTTGCTTTTTATTTGATTACCAGGTTTTGCCCACTATTACTAATCTTTATTTTCAATTAAGGCGGGCCTTATCTCTATTGCAATGGGTGCTACCTCAATCAGCTCCAGCGATTTTACCATTTTCAATGTCCCGTTTTTATATTTCAAAAAATGTGGCGTTTTTAAATGGGCCTGGTAAGCCTCTTCATTCGCGTATATTTCAAAAACGGTAACCTTAGTGGGATTCGCCTTATCATAAACAGCCTGTAAAGCAAGCACTCCGGGCTCAACCCTTACCGCGTTTTTTGCATGCTCGGCAAGCGCCAATTTGTATTCATCCAGGTAGGCGGGATAAATTTCAATCCTGGCAATCCTTACCTTTCTTTCGCCCTGCTGCGCAGCTGCCGAATTTAACCCTACAGTGAGCATAATGCTTAAAATAAATAATACAAAAATTGAATGCGTTGTTTTCATATGATATGATTCTTTCAGGTGATACCTTATTCAGTTTCAGTCTGGCTAAGTTAGCAGGTTGCTCTTACGTAAAGTATATTTAACAGTTTCTTTCAACTAATGTGTTATACGAACACCAATTTGGCTAGGTTATCATGCCTTGCGGTCGCCGGATTCCGAAATTGTACATTATCGACAGCAGGCTTGCAATAATTTTATGCATAACTGTAGCGTTTAGCACGCAAGCTACGTTATATAATAATTAGTAGTTATTTAATAATTACCTTTATATTTATTAATCAATAAACTAAACTTATCATGAAGTTAATTTACAAGTGTATATGTATCATAGCTTGCCTGGCCATAATGAGTTGCCATAAAGATAAAAACACCGGCGACAGCGCCGCTAAGCAACTAACCTCAACTGATTCGGGCAGCACAACCTCGGTTAGTATGGGCCAAACCATTTCTTTAACCTTAGGCAATCCCGGCGATGGTGGCTACCAGTTTAATGACCCTAAATACAATACCGCGGTATTAACATTGGTGAGCCATCAGCAAAATGTAGGTGTACATGCTGGCTTGATTGGCGATTTTGGCAAAGACATCTGGACGTTTACCGCAAAAGGAAGCGGCACAACTACCCTAGAAGTAACCGCCCACCGCGGCAGTACCGAGATTATATCGATGTTCTCAAACCAAATTGTCGTAAAATAAAATCCATTATAACAATAATGGCGGCGCATAATTACTGCCGTTTATAGTTTGTATGAGTCGCCATTATCAGGACTACTGGCTTTACGCAACTATAATTGAAACAGCGGATGCGGCACTAAAGGCCTGCGGTTGAGCATCCTGAATTTCAATGGGGATACCCCAGCTGCCTTGCGAAAAAAACGAATAAAATAGGCATAATCCGAATAACCCAATTCATGGGCTATTTGCTTTACACCGGCGTCGCTGTAAAATAACAGGCGCTTTGCTTCGCTGAATATTTCCTGCCGGATCAAATCGCTTACGGTTGAACCGGTTACTTTTTTAGCTGCTTCATTTAAATAACCCGGCGAAACATTAAGCCTGGACGCATAGGCTGAGGGGCTTTTTATTGTATGACTTTGTGCGCTAAGTAAAATCTTAAATTGACGCACCAGCTCTACAGACCGGGTATGTTTACTCCCCGTAACGTCTACAATATGATAGGTACTGGCCGCCATAGCCAAAAACGATTGGGCCAGGGTGTGGATAACAGGCCGGTAATACAAATCATGCTGCCGCGCAATAAACTCTTCATGTAGCAAGCTCAACAATTTTGAATATTGCTTTAATTCGTAATCCGTTAAGGTAAGCGGGAACTGTACATTTAAAACGTTCTCAAAAACGGCCCTCAAATCCGGCGGAATTATTGAAGTGTCTACTGCCAGGAACCACCCTTCAGCGCCATCGGTTTTTATCCGGTAATGAACCTGCGAGGGTAATATATAGTAAAGCTGCCGGGCCGTTACAACAATTTCGTGCAAATCAACCACCAATGCTCCGGAACCATTGGTAAGCAGAAAAAAAATATAATGATCGTCGCGGTGAGCTATTTCCGTGTTGTTTTGCTGCGTATCCTCGGGGCCAAAAAGTTTGATCTGCAGGCCTGCGCCCGTTTTCTTTTGCAACTGATCTACCGGTATGCTTTTCATCAAACAAAAATACCGTTATATCTTCAAGTTCAGTAGCTTGTCTGCATTCCCGTGAGCTATCTTTGCTTTCTGCTCATCAGGAAGTTCAATTGCATTTAAAAATTCAGTCCCCTGTTCGTTGGTACTGAAGGGGTAATCTACAGAAAACATGATATTATCAATGCCAAAAGTATCTAAAGCAATTTTTAATGGCGGCTGCGAAAAAAAACCACTTGTTGTAATATAAACCTGGTCACGAAAAGTATCGGTTAGCGTTCGTTGATTGGCGCCCCCTGACCCGGGTTTAAATGCCCGCTCTGCCCTTGCCATTATCATTGGCAGCATTTCGCCCATATGGCCAATAATTAATTTTAGCTTAGGGTACTTATCAAAAATCCCCGCAAAAAGCAACCGTAAAACATGTAGTGCCGTTTCCGAGTGCCATCCCCATCCGTAACAAGCTAAAGCTTCAGCTATGCCCGAATAATTTGGTAAGCCACTATAGTATATATCGGCTACACCTTTTGGCGGTAGGCCGGGGTGAAGATAAATTGGAACGTCCAGCCTTTCGGCTCGTTCAAATATCGGTGCAAATTCCGGTTGATCTAAAAATTTATCATGTGTAAGCCCCCTGATCATGGCGCCGCGAAAATGATATTCGTCTACAACGCGTTCTAATTCATCGGCCGCAGCGGCTGGAGCCGTTGTAGGTAGATGGGCGAAAGCCGTAAACCTGTTCCCGAAACCGGCAATCCTCGTGGCAATCAAATCATTATATTGCTTTGCAAAAGCCGGCCCGTCTGCCGGGCTCAACAAATTTGCGCCCGAACTATCAACAGAGAGCACCTGCATCGTAATACCATTGGCATCCATGGATTTTAAACGTTCGCCGGTTATATCGGCTAATTTTGGGGCCAGCCGATGCATAACTTCCGATTTACCAAAACCACCCAATGCTTGTTTGGGGATTTTATCGGCCATTTCCGGTAAAGAAATATGTTCCTCAAGTGTAACTATCCGCATATCAAATTGCTAATTAAATATTACAAAGAAACACACCCGACAGATAAACAACAATGCACCATTGATGGCAGTAACAGGACTATTCAGGGATAATCATAATTATTGGCGATGCCGGGTTGCGTCGCAATTGCGCTAATTGCCATTAACCAGCGGGATAACCTTTTTGCCAATCAATTCAATAGAACTCATTAACTGCGCATGCGTTAACCCGGCATTATCCATCTGGAAGGTAAACCTATCTACCCCGCCTAATGCTTCGCTATGGCGCAGCAGTTTTTCGGCCACCGTTTCCGGGTCGCCTAACACCAATACTCCTTTTGATGCCGATACGCTGTCAAATTGTGCTTTGGTTACAGGCGGCCATCCGCGCTCTTTACCCAGTTTAGTCCAAAGTTCCACATAGCCGGGGTAATAATCGGCAATGGCTTGTTCATTGGTGGCGGCCACATAACCCGGCGAATGAAGGCCCACTTTCAATTGTTCAGGGCTGAACCCTGCCCTGCGGCCGGCCTCGCGGTAATGATCAACCAGGGGCCTAAACCGGTGCGTTTCGCCGCCAATAACGGCAACCATCAATGGCAGCCCCAGGGTACCTGCCCGTGCGAACGATTCGGGCGTACCGCCCACGCCTAACCATACCGGCAGCTTTTGCTGTAAGGCCCTTGGATAAACCGGCAAATCGGCTAATGGTGCGCGAAACCTGCCCGACCAGGTCACAAATTCATTATCTCTGACTTTAAGCAGTAAATCCAGCTTCTCCTTAAATAACGCGTCATAGTCATTCAGGCTAAAACCAAATAAAGGATAGGCTTCAACAGATGAGCCGCGACCAACCACCATTTCGGCACGACCTTTAGAAACCAGATCCAGCG
Organism: Mucilaginibacter sp. P4_D1; assembly: GCF_056401935.1. Lineage (NCBI taxonomy): Bacteria > Pseudomonadati > Bacteroidota > Sphingobacteriia > Sphingobacteriales > Sphingobacteriaceae > Mucilaginibacter > Mucilaginibacter sp. P4_D1. The sequence goes on along the minus strand of NZ_JBFUIJ010000050.1, from coordinate 22,033 downwards.
TGGCAAAACTCTGGTACACGCGTACCGGGTCGGCAGCACTTAACACGGTAACTGCGCTTGTAAGTTTAATACGTTTGGTACGCGCGGCGGCGGCGGCAAGGATCACCGCTGTAGCCGAATCCAGGAACTCCTTTTTATGATGTTCGCCAATGCCAAAAACATCCAGCCCCACCTCATCGGCAAATGCAATACGATCAAGCAATTGCTCCATCGCGTCAACACTGCTCAACTCATTACTGCCGTACATCGCCGAGGCGAAACTATCTATTCCAATTTCCATTGTTTACTTTGAATTAAATGTTACAACATTTAATTCAAAGGTCGGAAGTAATTTGATTTTAAGCAAGTGAGCAATAGCTATTAAGTGTCTGATTTATGACATAAGTTTTAAAACGAACAAAGCCTTTAATCTTTCAATCAAAGGCTTTTTTAGTATACCATCTCAGCCCTACGATATTTAACCGTAAAGGGGGCATGTTAAATCTCGGAAACCGTAAATTCTGTTCTTACCGAAGCAGGAAATTGAGTACTAATACTAACATCCTCATCGCATACCAGCGGATTGGTAAAGTCGACGCTTGCACCCCCCCTAACTTCTCCATTCATCTTTATAACCTCCTCGTGATGCCCTGTAACCGTGTAGGTACTTTTGAGCTGCCACCACATATAAGATGCCCGTGGATCACGTGTTTTGGCATTGAAGGTCTTCTTTTTAGTAACCACCTCGGCAAGTGTCACTTCTGCCGAAAGCTCCAGGGTCAGCTTTGCACCTATATCTATAAACGAAGCCACTTTTAAACCAAGCGAAGCCGAAAATTCCTCGCGGGCGCCAACACTTAACGCCACACCAATGCTTACCGACTCTTCCTGTGAGAAAGGCGTATCAGGCGTAATAGTGCAACTGTTTACACGTACCCATTGTTGCTTGAATTCCAATTGCTGCTTGGTAAGCCGCTTTTCTATAACAATCTTAACGCCCGGCATCTGGACTTCCTTTATAATTGTGGTTTGATCGGGCACAGGTATTTTCATAATTACCTTCGCAGGCGGCGGAAGCGGAAAGTCATTAATTCCGTTGGGGGCTGGTGGATCCGGCAATAATTTAATTGTTGGCATTGTCATAATCTAAAGTTTTTAAGTTGCCGCAAAGTAGCGTGTTGCCATTTTTCACAACAGGGTTAAAAACACCTTTTTGTAGGATAGGAAAAGGGTTTTATCAAGGTGCTGTAAACCTTGTGGTAGGTTTTTGTCGGCGTATCTGTTCGGAGTTTTAAAGGGATAAAAAAGAAATACGGTTTAAATTTGAGCTAAAACAAGCGATATTGTTTAAGAAGCCTAACAAACCAGCCAGCGGCACACCAATTAAGCTAAAGATTTTTTTTAGAGCACATTATGGCTGTGTAGTAAAATCTGCCGAAGCCTTCAACTTATCCCAGCTAAAGCTTATGGCCCCGCCGTTGCTACCTGTAGCAACTATTTCAGATGTCAACAGCTCGACAGACTGATTTAAGGTTTGCGTGTGCATCGGGATCTTTAAAAAATCATAATCGGCGTTATGCTCAGTTCCCCATATATTGGCTTGCTTGTTAAACACCAACGTAAAACCGGTTGGAGTTGGTATGGTAAATATGGAGTAGGCACCTGCGGGAAGCTCCTTTCCATTAAAATAAAGCGGCTTGCTTAAATAAATTTTTGTGGCCGCATCAGCCCCTGTTCGCCAAATGCGGTTCCATGGCACAACTTCGCCAAAAATTACCCTGCCCCTTACCGACGGACGGGAATATTCGATTTTAATGTCGCCCCCATTTATCGTTGCTTTTACCGAATCGGGCTTGTTGATAATAGCCAACCGCGGGTGCAGCCGCTGATGGTTAACGTTTGCAGCAATTACAGAATCGATATTTAAATACGCGCCCACCTTACCTTTTATATTAAATGATGTGCCAATGCCGTTTACTGCTTGTATACTGCCATTTTTATCCAGAAGTATAGTAAACATACCCATTACGGCACTGCCCAGCTGGAGCTTTTGGTTGCCCGTTTTCTTGATCATGAACTTCCTGGCACTATTAAACGCAATATGACTGCTCAAAACACTGTCGCCTACCCTTTTTGGTGCAAAATGGGCCAGCAAAGCGGGCATAAAAACAAGCACATCGCCGCCGAAGGCATTGGCTTCCATAATTTTCACAGGATATTTACGTACACCGCTCCTGGTTGAATTTTTTGTTTCAATAAAAGTAGTATCCCTGGTGTAATTTAACGTGTAAGCGTAAATCAATGAATCCTGGCCCTTTGTCGGCTCATAATTAAGGCCATCCAGGTGCAGGAGCTGGCCATCGGATAAAAATGTACCTTTTAGTTTACTCACATTCACGTTCGGGCTCATGGAAACTATCGTCAGCGCAAATTCATTTCCGTTTAGCCAAAAATTGCCTGTTGCCGTGGTATCCGGTCCCAGGGTATAAGTTAAGCTTCCTTTAAACCGGTGTGGTTGCTGGGCACTTGCCAAAATACACAAATGAAGCAATAGCCCCACGAAAAATATTTTTATACGCATAAATTGTTTGAGCGAATTTAATGTTAATATAGAATTTTAATTATAATTTGTGCCATAATAAACCAGCAAGCAATTAAAACTTCATTATTTTTATAGCAACATACTACAGCAACCGGGCCTTTAAAAGAACGATTTTTTGATTGCATGAAAAACAGCTACCTGAAATTTATCCTGATTTTTTTTACGCTCCATGCGGCTACAAGGCTTTATGCCCAAAAGCCGGACATTTATTTCGACCATTTTGATGTAAAAAAAGGTTTGCCCGAAGGGCAAGCCAGGGTGATATTGGAAGATAACCTGGGCTATATTTGGATTGGTACACAAAACGGGCTGGTACGTTATGATGGTTACCGGTCCAAAATTTACTACCTCGGATCGGCCAAGCTGAACAAAGACCCGGTAACCAATATCGAAAGTATAGTTATCGATAAAAATAATACCATCTGGGCAACGGCTGTTAACAATGGCTTATTCCGGTATAACAGGTATTCGGATACTTTTGAACAGTTTATTTTACCGGCTGATAAACACATTTTTAACCTGATAATTGCCGTAGCCGATGATCATGATAACATCTGGGGCAACGCCTTCACGTACGGTGGCCGGTCGATGGTGGTTAAATACGCTGTTAAACAAAACAAATTTGAGTTTTTTGGCGATAAGGAAAAGGGAATACATTATTTAAATGCCTACTATGTTTCACAAATCCTGAAAACCGCCTCGGGAGATGTTTGGTTTGCCACAACCAATGGTTTTTACAAGTACAGTGGCCCCAATAAGCCTTTAAARGGCTACATGACGCAAACAGATACCGCGAAGCAACGCGGCGCCAACCCCATATACGAGGCTCCATCGCAACCCGGAATTTTGTGGATGAATACCTTTCATGGGCATAACATTGATTTGCGCCTGTCGCGTTTTGACATGCGCAATAACTCCCTGAAAGAATATGTACCGTCTAAACTGCCGGATAGCTTGCCAAATGCCTATATAAACGCCATTAAAGAAGATAAGCAACAGCAGCTATGGATTGCCACCGAGCAGGGCTTAATTAAGCTTGACAGAAAAACGGGCAGGTTTAGCAGTTATGTAACGGGCGACGACACAAAAGCGGAAGGTGCAAATAACCTTGTGTCTTTTTACGAAACCAGGAACGGTAATTTTTGGATTTCGTCTCAGGTGGGCATGTTATATTTTGATACTACAACAAAACAGTTTAAAAGATATGCAGCCAACAGTACCAACCCCGGCGCTTTGGCTTCCAATTATGCCATAACGGGCCTGGTTGATCATACGGATGTATTATGGGTTGGTTTCAGATCAGCAGGGGCCGACAGGTTGAATTATGCCCGCAGCGCATTCAAAGTATATAAATATGACCCCGCCAAGCCAAACCAATATCCCGAAAATTTGAGTATCTCGCCGGCAACCAATGAATTTAGCTGGGCAACCGGCGAGCATGGTATCTATAAATGGGACCACATAAAAGATCAGTTTATCAAGCTTTATTCGCCCGATGCCGGCGGCAGCTTTAATCATATAGCCAAAGCCGGCAAAGATGGCTTGTTATATGCCGGCTCAGCCAGTGGTTTAATGATATTTGACACCAAGACAGGCAAACACGAAACGTATGGACATAATCCCGCCGATACAACATCTATTGCAGATAATTACATAACAACCTCTTACCAGGATCATACCGGGCTTATATGGTTAGGTAACAGCTATGATGGTGGCGTAAGTTCGTTTGATCCTAAAACAAAAAAGTTTAAGCATTACCCGTACCGCAAAAGCCAATCGTACGCAACGGGTAACAACGATGGTAAGCTTGATGACGAGCATGTGCTCTCGATATTTGAAGATAGCAAAGGTATTTTGTGGGTGGGTACCAATAATGGTGGGTTAAACAGGTTCGATCGTAAAACGCAAAAATTCACGTCATACTTTAATTCCGGCAACCGGAAGATTTATTGTGTGAATGATATTTTTGAAGATAAGGCCGGGCGGCTTTGGGTTGCCACTTATTTAACCGGCCTTTTTGTATTTGACAGGGATAAAGGTAACTGGACAAAGCATTTTGATGAAAGTTCGGGTTTGTTATTTAACTCCGAAGTGGGTATAAATGAAGATGATAAAGGCCGTATCTGGATGCTGTCAGAAAGGGGCCTTTCGCGCATCGACCCCAAAAATTGGAGCATCAGAAATTTTGATATCAGTAACGTACTGGCCAATAACGATGCAAGCAGAGGCTTATCTATTTTAACCAGGCTGCCGGGTGGTCGTTTTGGTTTCACGCTGCGTAATGGCTACGCGGTTTTTAATCCGAACGACCTGGACGACAGCCCCTACCCGCCAATGGTACACCTGGAAAGCATCACGTATAACGATCCGCTTGCCGACGAAAAAATGGCAACCCAGGTGGTATGTTTTGGGCGTAAAACAATTAAGCTGGCATATAACGAAACCAGGGTACAGTTTAACTATGTGGCCCTGCAGTACGATGATCCAACTAAAAACACCTACGCCTACAAGCTGGATGGGTATGATAAGCAATGGATTTATGCCGGCACCCAACGCAGCGTTACTTACACAAATTTGCCCGCCGGCAATTATACCTTTCATGTAAAAGCCGCTAATAGCGATGGCGTATGGAATAATACGGGTGCCAGTATCGGGATTGTTATTACGCCGCCGTGGTGGTCAACCTGGTGGGCCTGGGTGCTTTATAGTGTAGCGTTGGTGCTTGCAGGTTATAGTTATATCAACTATCGCCAAAAGCATTTAAAAGAAGAGAACCGCTTACTGGAAGAAAAAATAAATGAACGAACCCGCGAATTGAGCCAGGCCAACCAGGCATTAGGCGAACAGAGCGAAGAGATAACAGCCCAGCGCGATCAATTGGCCGATACCGTGACCGAATTAAAAACTACCCAGCAGCAGCTTATCCAGTCGGAAAAGCTTGCTTCGCTGGGCGAACTTACCGCCGGTATAGCCCATGAAATTCAGAACCCGCTCAACTTTGTAAATAATTTTAGTGAGGTAAGTATTGAGCTATCTGCCGAAATGAGAGAGGAACTTGCTGCCGGGAATACAGACGATGCCGCGGCGCTTGCGGGTGATATTGAACAAAACCTGCAAAAAATACTACATCATGGCAAGCGCGCTGATGCTATTGTAAAAAACATGCTGCAACACTCGCGTAATAACTCGGGCGACAAACAGCTCACAGATATCAATGCACTTGCCGATGAATACCTTCGTTTAGCTTACCATGGTTTGCGCGCCAAGGATAAATCATTTAACGCCACCCTGGTAACGAGCTTTGATGAAAATCTGCCTAAAATAACCATTATCCCGCAGGATATTGGGCGCGTGCTGCTTAACATCATCAACAATGCATTTTATGCGCTGCAGCAAAAGCAAAAGAAAGCGGACGCGAATTACAAACCAACGCTTGACTTAATCACCATGAAAAAAGATGGCGCTGTTATAATTATTGTAAAAGATAATGGTGTAGGCATTCCCGAGCAGGTTAAAGACAAAATTATGCAGCCGTTTTTTACTACAAAGCCAACAGGCGAAGGTACCGGCCTGGGTTTATCATTAAGCTATGATATTGTTGTAAAAGGGCATGGCGGCAAAATTAACATACAAACGCAGGAAGGGGAATTTACAGAGTTTATAATTGAGTTGCCCGCGGCCAGCCTATAAAAGCTACCCACGGCTCTGCCGCTTTAAGGCCATTTTCCCGAAATTGTGACTATCCATATAACCAGCCACAGGTCGTATTAGCCGCACCTATTGGCTTTCTTATCTGGCGTTTATTTACCACGAGATTAACCCTTTATAGAAATGGGTGATCACACTACTGCTTTATTACATTTAATTTGATACTCACAACTTTTCCTCGTCCTTCTTCTTTTCATCAACCATTTCAATCAGGATTTCGTTATCATTAAAACGTTCTTCGTTTTTGGCAAGTATCGGGGCTGCACCGGCAATAGAAATACCGGTTATAGCCAATAATAAAAACAGGCCAAGGCAAACAAGCCTGAGCAGCTTTTTTAGCTTTTTCATGCATATAGCAATGTGCTCAACAAACGCTGAGGCGTGTTAAGCGGGTAAGAAATTTTTACTTATTCCATTAAATGGATAAACTGGAAGGCACTAAGCGATAGCAGGATATTCCTGATCGGCAGGATGTAAAAGCGGGATAACTTGAAAATTGGTAATGCTTTTATGCACTAAAAAAAGATGCTTTAAATGCACATATCTACCGACAATGATTTTATTATAAACAGAAATCCGGGCGGCAGGGTTTTCTTTTGCAACTAAATAAACAACAGTTCTGCCACAAAAAGCCATGGAAGCCCTTTTGTAGCTTAAGCCCCGCCGGCCTGCAGTTTCTCTAATGACCAGGGCCTCGCTATTTACCGGCCCTGTTTCCGGCCKGTTATTACTTATGTAACCCGAGATTGCAAAAAAGCTCAACAATAAAGTAAACGCCAGCAAACCATGCCTGGCCTTATTTTTTATGCTGACTATGATCTCGTGGTTGAGCATGCGTAAATATAGTAAATGATTACTTAAATACGTGTAGGGCTAACTAAAAACAGGCCAGTTATACTAACCTGGCGAAATTCAAGATAAACAACCTAATTCAACTAAATCAACCACTCACTCAATCAACCTAATCCAACTTAATCAACCACATTTAACAATAAGTTAATATATTAGCAATAGTTAATTACATAATAATCACCAAGTTTGACACACAGTTAATAAACATATACTTATACATTAATCACCTAAAAAACACACTATGCTAAAACTTACCAATGTAAGGCTGCTTTTTGCTGCCTTGATGGCTGCCGGTGCGCTTATGAGCGGCTGCCAAAAAAACGGCAGTTTGCCCGCTCAAAATGCCTCAGCAACCCAAAACACAACAAAGCTGAAAACCGAAGCGGTGTCACTTACCCAGGGGTTCGAGGTTGGTTCAACAAGCCCAAAAACGGCTTATGATGTATCGCCCACAGGATCGAGCAGTGGCGATAACGTTACACTATCGGKCAACTCATGGAATTTATATGATGCTTTAATTGGCAACCTATCCGGCGATTTAAAAGCAGGCTCATGGGCAGCACGCATCCGCAATACAGGTAAAATTACCATGTTGTTTGATGTTACCACCGGCATTAGCACCGTTACCGTAAAAAGCGGCACCTACGGCACCGATGGCGCAAGCACATGGGGGCTTTTTTATTCGGTAAACGGCGGCAGCAGCTGGACACAAGCCGGATCTACCATCACCTCTACTTCAACCTTAACCTTATCAACTTTTACAATCACCGGTGTAACCGGTACTGCACGTATCGAAATCCGCAAATTAAGCGGTGGCACCAACCGTGTAGATATCGATGACATCACTATAAACGATAATGGCGGCACGGGTGGCGGCGGCACCGTACTTACGGGCAAAAAATTCCTGTTTGATGCCAGCCATCTTGAAAATGCAGGCAGTGCCGATTGGCAGATTGATGCCGATGGCACCGAAAGCGTGCCACTTTATACCGGTGGCACCACCGTTGAAACTAAAGCACAACGCATCCCAACGGCATCATATACAGGCATTACTTCGGGCACTGCCGAAACATATTGGAAAGGCGCTATTTCGTCATGGGCTGTCGAACTGGTAAAACGTGGCGAACTGGTAGAATCATTGCCAAGCGGGACAGCCATTACCTATGGTACCGCAAACGCGCAGGATTTGAGCAATTATGATGTATTTGTGGTTGTTGAGCCCAACCGTTTATTCACTGCTGCAGAGAAAACTGCCTTAATGAACTTTGTTGCCAACGGCGGCGGTTTGTTTATGATAGCCGACCACACCGCAGCTACAACTGCTGGTACCGATGCCAATGGCTACAACCCGTCTGACAGAGACGGAGACGGCTACGACTCGCCCCGTGTATGGAACGATTTGATGACCAACAACAGCATCAATAACAATAATCCTTTTGGCTTCAATATCAATTACGTTGACATCAGCGAAGGCCCTTCAACCAATGTTTATACAGGCACCAATACCAATGCGCAGATAGTATTAAACGGTGCGGCTGGCACGGCTTCAAAACTGGCTTTCTATAACGGCTCGACCGCTACCTTGTACCCTGCAAATAATTCAAGTGTACAGGGTTTATTTTGGCGCAACAGTGCTAGTAATGGCGGTACTGCCAATGCAATGGCACTTTTAGCAACATACGGCAGTGGCAGGGTTGTATTTATTGGTGATAGCTCACCTGCGGATGACGGCACAGGCGATACTAACGACAGCTTATTTAACGGATGGTCGGGCGATGCGCCATCAGGGTACACTTCGCACCCGGCCTTGCATTTAAATGCTTCGCTGTGGCTGGCTAAAGCTCAATAAAATCGCACTACAAACTCTTAAAAAGGATATAATCTCAAATAAACAAAATGTCTCGTTACTTAAATGTAATGAGACATTTTGTTTTAATATAGAATTATTGGGGGCTTATTATTCATTAAATCAAAACAACATCAATAGTTCATTGGTTACACAAATACGCGTATTATCAAACGCTGTTACTTAAACAAAACATCACCACCATGAAAAATTACGAAAGCCTGCTTGATGCCACCAATGATCTTTTCAAACGCGGATATACAGCCAACCTTAGCCTGGAAGGCGACACAATAGATGATAAAGCCCAGGCAATTCATATGGGTGCCGACGATTTTATAATTGACGAGTTTTACCGTTTTGAAGGCGCCAGCAATCCCGATGATATGTCGATAGTATATGCAGTGTCATCGCCAAAATATAACCTTAAAGGTGTACTGGTGAATGCCTATGGCACATACGCTGATGATAGTTCGTCTGCCATACACGCCAAACTACGCCACGGCCAGGTGAGCCACAATTTGCACGGAGAAGATAGACCGCATGCGTAATAGATGTGCAGATATGCGAATTACAGATGTGCAGATGAAGCCTTTCGATTCGATCACCTGCACATTTAAAATTTCCATATTCCGAAGCTCATCCATCTGCACATCTGAAATTTGAAATCTGCACATCTGTAGTTTAAACATCTACAAGCCTTTCAATATTTTTTTCCCACCTGCCTGAATAGCTGCGCTGCCGTTGCGCATTAAAAACTCCATTTGGGCGCTAAGCTCGTCCTTAACCCAGGGGAATGAATCTTTTAAATTATATAGCGCATAAGCTGCAAATACCTTTACGGCAACCTTTACTTTTGGGTTTATCATCCAATCAAAAAGTTGTTCTACAACCGGTTCAAGGTTAATTTTCTCCAGTTTCAATCTTAAAGATGCGGGCACCGTGGCATCTGTTATGTGCATAATTATTTTGGCATAATGCCGCATACAGCCCGAATTCTTCACTTCGCTAATACGCGATATCATGTACTCCAGATCGGGCAGGTAGCTTTCTGGATCTGTCAAAAAAACATTTTCCAATATCCACACCGCCCTAAACGCGACGGCTTTATCCGGGTGAAAGGTAATATCAATCAAATCGCGTAATGCAAATTGCTGTGCCTTCAATATCCGGCTTAGTTCAAGCACTTTTGGTTTGCCTACAATGCTGGTAATGCACTCAATAAGTTCCGATTTGGTCATTTACTTATAAAKATAAAAAGTCTTTATAAATATATTATATCGCCAAAACTCAACCGTATAAAAATTGAACGGTCAGCTACCATAACAATTTGTTAATGAAAGCTTAAAGCAAATACAATCTGAAACTTAATAATATTGGGTATAATTGTAATAAACATAATATACAAACATCATGACCAATTCAATTCTGGAGATCACCGAAAACGAATACCTGATAAAACTAAACAGGAGTAATTTTAACCTGTCGTTCATCAGGAGTTTATTAAAGATGGTTGAAGTGGCCAACCCAAGCGACGAAAGCGAGTTTTCATATAGCGACCGCATAATCCACCCCTATCAAAACCACTCTGCCACAGCCGACTATTTTAGCGCTATTGACGAAAAATAAAAGGGACCCAGTTTTGGGTCCCTTTTATTTTTTATCTTTTTTTCTTTGATTTTATTCTATCTACCCACAATCCGGATTAAAACTGGCGATATCCGCCTCTTACAACCTGTTTATCCATCTGAGCCAGCTGGCCTTTCATCATTTTTATCTGTTCGGTAAGTAGTTTATTCTTATCATCTTTTGACGCTTCGGATAAATACATCTGCGCCTCGCGCTTGTTGCGTTTTGCCATCGAGATACCTGCAAGGCTTAATTTAGCCAATGCTATATTATGCGACATTTTCATGCCCAGTTGCAACGATTTCTTAAAATATTTTTCAGATTTCATTGGCGCCTTGCGCGATTCAATTAAACCTATCAACAGGTTATAATACCCATGTTGATTTTTATGTAATTGTTTCTCGTAGTCGGTAATTTTCAATAACCAGGCTTCCGCTTTTTCAGAATTCTCTTTACGCAAAAAATATTGCGCCAGGATCATGTTTTCGTTAAAAAAGAAGCTTAACAGTAAAATACCACCAAATAACAATACTAAAATCCCCCAGCCCCAAAAGCCAAAAGCACAAAGCGCAACGGCTGCGCCAAAGAATACACACGCTACTACTAACCGAACTATATTTGACATAATTTGCTTTACTATATATTAAGCGCAAATATCTGTTTATTTGTACGCTAAATCAACATCTATTAAAATATTTATGGCTAATTCATTAGACCCATCATGGCAGGCGGTTTTACAACCCGAGTTTGACAAGCCCTACATGATAAAACTGAAACAATTTCTGCTAAAGGAAAAAGAATCGGGACAAATAGTTTACCCCAAAAATGCCGACATTTTTAACGCTTTTAACACCACCCATTTTGATGATGTTAAAGTGGTTATCCTGGGGCAGGATCCTTATCATGGCGCACACCAGGCACACGGGCTATCCTTTTCTGTTCAAAAAGGAATTGCTATACCGCGGTCATTATCCAATATTTACAAGGAATTAAAAACCGATATCCCAGGGTTCACCATCCCAACACACGGAAACCTGGAGGAATGGGCCAAGCAAGGCGTATTGCTATTGAACGCCACATTAACCGTTAGGGCAAGCACACCAGGCTCGCACCAAAAACAGGGCTGGGAAGAATTTACCGACGAGGTTATTAAAACTATATCCGATAAAAAAGAAGGCATCGTATTTATACTCTGGGGAGCCTTTGCCCAATCAAAAGCTGCACTGATTGATGATAAAAAACACTTCATCATTAAAAGCGCCCATCCCTCGCCCTTCTCGGCCGACAGGGGTTTTTTTGGCAGCAAGCCGTTTTCAAAAACAAATGAGATATTGAGAAAAGAAGGAAAGAAAGAGATTGATTGGCAAATTAGCCCCCTAACCCCCTGAAGGGGGAACTTCTGAATTGCATGAACAAGAAAGCCTGTTTCATGGTTAATGAGACAGGCCTTATAACTGTAAACTCCCCCTTTAGGGGGCCGGGGGGCTAATACTCCAGCGGCACTATCGGCTCCTTTTTACTGGTCGACATGATCATCATGGTTTGGAAGGTTTTTACAACCGTGATGCGGCTTATTTTCTCCATGATCAATTGCTCGTATGATTTAATGTCGCGCACGTAACACTTCAGCAAAAAATCGCACTGGCCGGTTACATGGTGGCACTCGGTTACTTCTTTAATATTTTTTATCTCATCTAAAAAAGTTTGGATGGTGTTTTTTTGATGAAAATCTAACGAAATCTGGATAAAGGTTTTGATGCCCAGGCCCAGTTTTTCTTCATCAACCAGGGCATGATAACTTTTAATGTATTCGGCATTTTCCAGCTTACGCACACGCTCAAGCGTTGGTGCCGGCGAAAGGCCAATTTCGTTGGACAATTGAAGGTTGGTTATCCTTCCATTTTCCTGTAATATCTTCAGTATCTGTAAGTCTATTTTATCTAATTCAGCGCCCATAGTGTTGCAAATATAATATATTCCGCATTTCACGAAATTAAATTTCAATTAAAACGAGTAAAACAAAAATATATTTCTCAACTCTTCATATTTTAGATTAGTCTAAATTTTTTATTAGATTTGTATAAATGAACACGTTAGCCGAGGAAAACTATTTAAAATGCATCTACCACCTGGCAACTGATGCCGGAATGGCCAGCACCAATCAAATTGCTGCATCGTTAAATACCAAGGCTTCATCGGTAACAGATATGCTGAAAAAGCTGGCGGATAAAGCGCTTATTAACTATACCCGCTACCAGGGTGTAAGCCTTACGGCTGCCGGCGAAAGGATAGCCATTGGCATTATCCGTAAACACAGGCTTTGGGAATATTTTTTGGTTGAGAAACTGAACTTTAAATGGGACCAGGTACATGATATGGCCGAAGAGATGGAACATATCTCGTCGGAAGAATTGATTGACCGGCTTGACGAATTTATGGGCCACCCAAAACACGATCCGCATGGCGACCCGATACCGGATTGCAACGGCAAATTTAAGTCGGCCGAGCTTAAGCCGGTTTCGGCATTAACAATTAACGATTGCGGGGTAATTTCGGGAGTGCGCGACCATACATCGCCATTTTTACAATACCTGGAAAAGCAGCAGCTCACCATCGGCAAAAAAATAACCATTACCGATATCATCGAATATGATCATTCGGTAGCATTAAAACTCGACACAGATAAAGAAGTACACATTAGCCGCGAGGTTGCCAATAATTTACTGATAGCCCTATGAGCAAAACTCAAACAAACGATAATCATTCTTTAGGTAACGTACACGGTTCGGTTAACCCGGAAAGCCTGACAGGCTGGCGCAAAATAATGGCCTTCCTGGGCCCCGCCTACCTGGTTAGCGTTGGCTACATGGATCCGGGCAACTGGGCAACCGATATTGCCGGAGGAAGCGCCTTTGGCTATAAACTCATCTGGGTTTTGTTCGCTTCAAATCTCATCGCGTTATTACTACAATCGCTGGCCGCCCGGCTGGGCATAGTGCGCGGGCTCGACCTGGCACAGGCGTCCAAAAACGCCTACCCTCGTTTTGTAAATTTCTGGCTGTATATATTGGCCCAAGTTGCCATTATAGCCTGCGATCTGGCCGAGATTATCGGCATGGCCATTGGTTTAAAGCTGCTATTCCATTTACCGCTTATCTGGGGCGTATCGCTTAYCATAACTGATACAGTGCTGATGCTTTATTTGATGAACAAAGGCATGCGCAAGCTGGAGGGTTTTATTATTTCGATGATCTTTATCATCGGTGTTTCGTTCCTGGTAGAGATGTTTATTGTTGGGCCACATGTAATGGATGTTGCCAAAGGATTTATTCCCAGTAACTTGTTTAAAAATGATGCAGTGAGCCAGCAAATGCTATACATAGCCATCGGTATCATTGGCGCTACGGTAATGCCGCATAACCTGTATCTACACTCGTCGTTAGTGCAAACCCGTAAAATTACCCGTACCGAAGAGGGCTTTAAATCGGCCATAAAATTCAACCTGTTTGATACCGTTATAGCGCTAAACCTTGCATTTTTTGTAAATGCTGCCATATTAATCCTGGCAGCTACCGCCTTTTTTAAAAATGGTTATTTCCAGGTAGCCGAAATACAGGATGCCTATAAACTGCTGGAACATATATTTGGCCGGATAGCGCCTGTATTGTTTGCTATCGCCCTTATTGCTTCGGGCCAAAGCTCAACCATTACGGGTACCCTTGCCGGGCAAATTATTATGGAGGGGCATATTAACCTGCGGATTGAGCCCTGGCTGCGCCGCTTACTGACCAGGGTATTGGCTATAGTGCCTGCGGTGTTTACTATTATTTACTTTGGCGAAGATGCTTTGGGCAGCCTGATTATTTTAAGCCAGGTAGTATTAAGTCTTCAGCTTGGTTTCGCGGTTATTCCGTTAATACACTTCACATCCGATAAAAAGCGGATGGGAAATTTTGCTATCAGCCTTAAAGTAAAAATATTAGCCTGGGCAAGTGCTGTACTCATAGTTGGCCTTAATGCCAAGCTGGTATATGACCAAATTGGCGACTGGCTGAAAGGCAACCCACAGGCTGATTTATACATTTATATTTTTGTTGTGCCGATAGTTATCGGCATAGCTTTACTGCTGGTTTATGTATTTTTAAGACCGATGCTTTATAAACATGCCGACACCCCCATCTACGTGCCGCACGGTATTGCAAATGCAATTAATGAGCTGGATGCCGTTGAATACAAACACCTGGCCATCACCATTGATTTTTCGAAAAACGATAACGACTGTATGCGCCATGCCATTATGCAGGGTGGTAAACACGCTACCTATACCCTCATACACGTAGTAGAAACTGCCGGGGCCCGCTATTACGGAGGCCAGGTAATGGACAACGAAACCCAAAGCGATTTTGACAACCTGGATAAATACGTGCAGGCCATGAAAAAATTAGGCTACAAAGCCGAGGGGGAAATTGGCTTTGGTAACCCCGCCGATGCCATTGCCGATATTGTAAATAAAAACGGGATAGATTTTATTGTAATGGGCTCGCACGGGCACAAAGCTTTAAAAGACCTGATATTTGGAACAACCGTAAACTCCGTTCGGCATAAGGTTAATGTACCGGTGTTGATTGTGAAGCCACAAAAAGCATAGACCCACCTTAATCCTCCCCTTCAGGGGAGGATTACAAAAACAATCAAAAGGTTTCGCCATTTAAGTAAGATAGAGAGCGGGTTATTTTTTTGTAAGTTTGCAAGCTTTACATCTGAATACAATGGCCGAGGATAAAATATACATCAAAAACAAAAAAGCTTACTTTGAATACCACGTACTGGATAAATACACGGCCGGCATAAAATTACTGGGTACCGAAATTAAATCCATCCGCGAAGGTAAAGCCAATATTAATGATGCCTTTTGCACATTTATCAGTAATCAGCTATATGTGCGCAACCTGCACATATCCGAATATTCATACGGCTCGTTCTACAACCACGAAGCCAAACGTGATCGTGTGCTGCTGCTCAACAAAAAAGAGCTCAAAAAACTCCTCACCCGCGGTGAAGAAAAAGGCTTAACCATTATCCCTCTTGCACTGTTCATTAGTGAGCGCGGATTTGCCAAATTAGAAATCGGTTTAGCACAAGGTAAAAAAACCTTTGATAAGCGGGATACCATGAAAGAGCGTGATACCAAAATTGAAATGGACAGAGCGATGAAGAGGTAGGAGGCGAAGCCCCCCGGCCCCCTAAAGGGGGAGTAAAAACAAAAAGCGGATGAAGTTTATATACCTCGTCCGCTTTTTTTATAAACATGCAAATCAAAAGTTCCCCCTTCAGGGGGTTAGGGGGCTTCGCCGTTCTACCAGGCCTTATCCCCTACCAGCGGCACAAACCTAAAGGTATCCAGCACAATTTTTTCATAATCATGCTCAGCCACTTTCAGGATGGTTACCATTTTTTGGGTATCTTCATCGCCAACAGGGATTACCAAAATGCCGCCAATTTTCAACTGCTTTAACAATACATCGGGTACTGTGGGGGCACCGGCAGTTACAATAATTTTATCATATGGAGCATGTTGAGCTATGCCAATAGAGCCATCACCGCAGAAGAAATGCGCTTTGTAGCCCATTTTTTCGGGCAATACATATTTTGTTTTTTCGTAAAGTTTTTCCTGTCGTTCGATAGTGTAAACAGTGGCGCCCATCTCTAACAAAACGCAGGTTTGGTAGCCAGATCCTGTTCCAATTTCCAGCACTTTATCGCCCTTGCGGATGTGGAGTAGCTCCGTTTGATAGGCTACGGTATAGGGCTGTGAAATAGTTTGCCCTTCACCTATCGGGAAGGCAATATCTTTGTAAGCCTGGTTCCAGAAAGTTTCGGCAAAAAAATAGTGGCGGGGTACGGTACCAATTGCTTTTAACACCTCCTGATCCTGGATCCCCTTTTTCTCCAACAAATCAACCAGCCGTTTACGGGCACCTTTTTCGCGATAATTATCGATGTACTTTTGAGCCATTACACAGTAAAGTTAGCAGGATTTTGGTGATTTTGGAGCAGGGATTTATGGGTTAAGGGTAATTGGTTAACTGTTAGCAGGAAATCTTTTACACGATTTACAGGATTAAGCAGGATTTACAGGATTTTTTTGATTTGCGAGACGAGGGAGGATTTTTTTCAAATTTTATTAGTTTGGATGGGGTGGTTTTGTTTATTTTGAGTAAAAATATTTAACCTTGTCATGTCTACAAAGTCAACACAGGCAATTAACGAATTGACCCATAAAATCATTGGCTGTGCCATGCAGGTATATAACACACTTGGCAGCGGATTTCAGGAGGCCATTTATCAAAGGTCATTAGCAATTGAAATGAAATTGGGTGGCCTTCGCTTTGAAAGAGAAAAAGAAATATCAATTTTTTACCGGAACGAATTAGTAGGAAACAGAAGGGCCGACTTTTTTGTAGAAGAATGCATAATGTTAGAATTGAAAGCCGTTGACACAATTAATGATCTGTACAAAGCACAAACTATCAATTATCTTGAAGCGTATAGCTTAGCAGATGGATTACTCATAAATTTCGGAGGGCTTAGTTTAGAATTTAAAAGAATGTACAACAAGAAACTAATCAAACCAAAAGCAAGTCAAAAACCAATCTAACCAAATCTACAAATCAAAAAAATCCTGTAAATCCTGCCTAATCCTGTAAATCGTGTTTAGTAGGGATCCACATCCGGCTGCACAATACTTCCCTTACTCAGCTTAGTGGTCTGAAACTGTACAATCATATCCTTCAGTATCGCCTTAGCCTTTACAATGGAAATCCCATCCTTTTCAAACTTTAGCATAATAGATTTGATATAAAAATTACGGATGCGGCTTATCAACGGCGACTCAGGACCGATTACTCTTTCGCCAAAGTGTTTGCGTAACTCATTGGCCAGGTAAACAGACTGGTTATACAGTATTTCGGGATTTTTATGTTTGATGTCTAAATTAATAATGCGGTAGAACGGCGGGTATTTGAAGCTTTTACGCTCGGCCATTTCTGTGTAGTACAAATCGCTGTAATCATTAGCTATCACCTGTTTAATGATGCGATGGAACGGATCATAAGTTTGTATCACCACCTTACCCTGCTTGCCCCTGCGCCCGGCCCGGCCGCTTACCTGAGCCAACATCTGGAAACTGCGCTCGTTAGCGCGGTAATCCGGAAACTTGAGCAAGCTATCTGCATTAATGATCCCGATTAAGGTAACGTCGCTAAAATCGAGCCCTTTGGCTACCATTTGGGTGCCTACCAGTATATCTATCTTTTTTTCTTCCAGATCGTTCAAAATGGTTTGCAGCGAATTGCGTGCACGGGTGGTATCCAGGTCCATACGGGCAATACGTGCATCGGGTAGCAGCAGGCTTAATTCATCCTCAATTTTCTCTGTACCAAAACCCTTGTATTCCAGGTGGGTAGATCCGCAGGCCGGGCAAATAGATGGCGAATCCTCCTTGTAACCGCAGTAATGGCAGTGCAGCTTGCCACTGCTTTTATGATAAGTAAGACTTACATCGCAATTGATACACTTGGGTGTAAAGGCGCAAATTTTGCACATCAGCACCGGTGCATAACCGCGCCGGTTCTGAAACAGGATAACCTGCTCTTTATTAGCCAAAGTTTCGGTTATCCCGGCCATCAATACGCTGGTAAAGTGTGATTGAATGGTCTTTTGCTTCGTCTCGGTGGCTATACTTACAACTTCCACATTAGGCAACTCTACCCCTCCAAAACGTTCTGTAAGTTCTGCAAAGCCATATTTGCCGGTTTTAGCATTATGATAACTTTCAAACGAAGGCGTGGCCGAACCCAGCAAAACTTTGCCATGGTGCATGCCGGCCAAAAATATGGCAGCATCGCGCGCATTGTAGCGGGGAGCAGGATCGAACTGTTTGTATGATGTTTCGTGCTCCTCGTCAACAATGATCAATCCCAGGWCATTAAAGGGCAAAAACAAGGATGACCGTGCACCCAATATCACCTTATAATCGTTATTAAGTACTTTTTGCCAAACCTCTACCCGCTCGTTATCATTAAAACGGGAGTGGTATACCCCAATGTCGGCTCCAAAATAAATGCGCAACCGTTCTATGATGTGGGTGGTAAGCGCAATTTCGGGCAACAGGTAAAGCACCTGCCTGTCGTTGCGCATCATCTCCTCAATCAGCCTAATATAAAGCTGTGTTTTACCAGACGAAGTTACGCCATGCAGCAACGTAACATCTTTTTCGAGGAATTGCCGCCCGATGCTTTCCAGCACTTCTGTTTGCTGCTCGCTTAAGTCAAAGTTGGTGATGGCATCTAAATCTTCCTCAAAATGGAGCCTGCTTACATTCTTTTCAACCGCGAATAAAATTTCTTTTTCTATGAGTGATTTTATACTCGATTCTCCCGCCCCACTCTCCTCAATCAGTTCATTTTTGGTGACAGCCTTTTGGGTGCGCGACAGTTTGATGTATGCCAGTAAGGCATCGGCTTGTTTAGGCGCGCGTTTTTCCAGTATCGGAAATAGCTCGCGCAGGTTATCGGGATTGTTATAAACCGGGTTTAAGGTGATAAACGTACGTTTGCGGGGCTTGTAACGCTCGCTTACCTCTTCACTAATGTGGATGAGATTTTTCTCAAACATCAGCTTCAAAATAGGCATAACTGTTTTTTGGCCCAACAGTTTAGCTATGTCGCTTATGGTTAGCTCCGGTTGGATATCCAGCGCCTCCACAATTAAAAACTCTTTATCGTGCAGTGCGCTCCGGTCAATATCAAATTCTTTATTAAGCTCTATTTTGGTTTCGCTGGCCAGTTTCAGGGCGGCTGGCAGCGCAGCATTCATTACCTCCCCTACGTTGCACATGTAATAATCGGCCACCCATTGCCAAAAGTGCAATTGGTGCGGCGTAACCACCGGCAGGTTATCCAATACTTCAATAATATACTTGGCTTCATACTTCTCGGGGGCCAGCTCGCTTATTTCTTTTATAACGGCTGTATAAAGCTTGCTTTTACCAAATTGCACCACTACTCTTTTGCCTATGGCAATAGCATTGTTCATTTCAAATGGTACACGGTAAGTGTAATTTTTTGAGATAGACAGCGGCAAAATCACCTCTACAAAAAGTGTTTTACGATCGGTATGCTCAAATTCGGTAAACTCCAACATTTTGTTTTAGTAGAGTCAAGAATTAAGAGTCAAGAATCAAGACAACCCTGGTCTATTTCTTGTCTGAATTCTTGATGATAAACTTTAAATTCTTGTTTGTTAATGCTTGTTAAGAATCCCAATCTAAATGGCACCTGTTTCCTCTCTTGATTCTTGACTCTTAATTCTTGACTCTATTTAACTTTATCGCCCAAGGCAGCTATCGCCATCATCAGCCAGCCTAAAATAAACAGCAGGCCGCCCAATGGCGTTACTGGCCCCATGTATATCAGCCAGCTCCAGCCTATGATATCGCGGCAGCTTAACAGATATAATGATCCCGAAAAAAATATTATTCCGAAGGTAAACAGGTAATAAGCAGCTTTAATCAGCTTCCCCTTTGGTTCTTTAAAGGTAGATAGAAAAAGCAGGGCAAATACGTGGTAAAAATTATATTGTACGGCGGTATGCCAAACCTCTAACTGGCCGGGTTGCAAAACTGCTTTAAGCCCGTGTGCCCCAAAAGCCCCGGTTATTACGGCCAGCATTCCTAAAAGCGAAGCGGTGACGATTATTTGTTTGTTCATGCAGATATAAAAAGCTAAGTTAACCAATTGAAAGTATTACTTTAATGCCGCAGGGTAAAATTCTATCTTTGTAAAGCAAACCGCTATGAGACGACTGATAGTAACCACCATAATTTTACTGGCTGCCACTGTATTTATAACGGTTGTATATTTTAAAAATTTAAACCCGCCCGGAGTACGCAACAACCAGGTGATGCAGAGCATCCCCGATAACGCTGTAGCTGTATTTGAATTTAATAACGAGAAAGGTTTTTATGATATTTTTAATGGCAACCACCTGTTGGCTGCCGTTGTTGGCAAACAAAAATTAAGCGACCTGGATACTTTACGTAAGTTGCTGATGTCCTCGGCTTTGTCGGATCAATTTTTTTCGGGCCAAAATGTCTTTATTTCCGTTCATCCTGCCGATAGCGACGATATCGGATTATTGGTAACTACAACTGCATCTGTAGGTTTTGAGCCAAACTCGTTTAACCTGATAGCCGCACAATCAAAAGGAGCCCTTTCAATAGCTGTAAACCACAATGCTTTTGGGCTTGAATATGACGTTTTGGTAAAAGCCATTAACAAGCACTTTTACCTTATTAAAAAAGAGGATAATATTGTTGTGGGTAGTTTTTCAAAAGCTTTAATCAACCAAAGCGCACTATATAAAAGCGATAAAAGCAAAACCATATTTGTACCCCTGCCCGAACAGCAGAACGCCAACTCGCTGGCCAATTTATACATCAATTACGGGCAGCTATCTCCATTGTTTGACGAGTTTTTTAAAAACAAAAACACCGACATTTTTAAAAGCTTCCGTTTATTACCGGCCGTGGCCGCACTCAGTATAAATTACAAAAACGATGCTTTAATGTTTAACGGGCTAACCAGCTTAAACAGCCATACCTACAGCTATTTAAACCTTTTCACCAGGCAACAGCCGGTTATCAACCATTTAAAAGATATGTTCCCGGCAACTACGGCCTATAGCATTTGTTTCGCCGTTTCCGACCCTCAAAAGTTTGAGGCCGACTTATCGCAATGGCACATTAAGGCAGGCGTAAACAGCGAAAAAGGTAAGCTATTTGATAAAATAAGACAAGAAACCGGTTTATTCTTAAAAACAGAATTTGAACCCTTGTTAAGTAACGAATTTGCCGTAGTAACTACCCGCTACCAGGAAAAATTTGCCATTATTACTGTTAAAGACGGATCGAAGCTATTGCCTTTGATGACTAACATCAGCACCATGGTGAGCGACCATATAGGGCAGTTTAATTATGAAAAGTTACCGTTCTTTTTACTGGGCGATGCCTTCAGTATTTTCAGGAAACCCTATTTCATGATTATTGATAACTACCTGGTGCTGGCGGCATCCTCATCAGAACTGATTAGTTATACCGATACCTATATCAACCGTAAATTCATCAGTAAAACCGAACAGTATAACCAGTTTGACAATTTGCTCGCCGAGCGGAGCAACGTGGCTTTTTTTATCAATTTTAAAAACGCCCAACCAATATTAAAGCGYGACCTTAAAAACCCGTTTTATGATGCCTTTGAAAGCAACCATCCTGGCTGGAAAGATTTTTATGGCGCAGCCTATCAATTCACAGCATCCGACAAGAATTTTTACACAAACTTTTGCATAAAAGCGAACAATAT
>NZ_JBFUIJ010000049.1:0-42977 GCF_056401935.1 Mucilaginibacter sp. P4_D1 | reverse complement strand
GCGCACATTGGGGGATAGAAAATCAGTTGCACTGGCAACTGGATGTTGGTTTTGGCGAAGACCACAATACCACACGCAACAGGCAGGCCGCTCAAAACCTGGCAGTCGTCAGAAAAATAGCCTTAAATATTCTGAAAGCTGATAAAACCAGCAAGGCCAGCCTGAAGGCCAAACGAAAAATGGCTGGTTGGAACCATAAATTTCTGTTAACGCTTATCGCTAATAAAAATTTCTAATGCGTCAGCCCTGAAACGTTAACTCAAAACTCACTACTTAAAACTAAAATCACTATTTTGCACCAAATGCAGTTTAAGGAAATAGTTGGACAAGCGGCAACAAAGCAAAGGTTGCTTAACTCGGTGGCAGAGAGCCGGGTAAGTCATGCGCAATTGTTTTTAGGCCCCGAAGGCTCGGGCAGCCTGGCGCTTGCCGTGGCCTATGCCCAGTACCTGAGCTGCGAAGATAAGCAGCCCGATGACTCCTGTGGCGTATGCTCATCATGCCGCAAGTACAACAAACTGATGCACCCCGACCTCCATTTTTCGTACCCTTTCTTCGCCAAACATAAGGACGATACCGCTCTTACGTTTATTGAGCAGTGGCGCGAGGCTTTTGGTGCTAACCCATATTTAAACCTGGATGCCTGGCGCGGCTACCTGGACGCCGAAAACAAACAGGCTAATATTAATATAGCCGAGTGCCACCAGATTATTAAAAAGCTCAGCTTTAAACCATTTGAATCTGCCTACAAGATCCTGATTCTTTGGTTACCCGAATATCTGGATAAAGAGGGCAATGCCTTGCTTAAAATCATCGAAGAACCGCAGCCCAATACGTTGTTTATATTGGTGGCCCAAAACCAGGACCAGATACTGAATACCATCCTGAGCCGTACGCAGCTCATTAAAATACCCTGCCTGCATTCGGCAGAAGTAAAGGAATACCTTATAGCCGAGCACCACCAAACCGAAGATGCCGCGGGCGAAATTGCCTACCTTACCAATGGTAACTTAACCGAGGCGCTTACCATGCTGCAACAGGATACCAAAAGCTACCACGAACTTTTTGTGCAATGGCTGCGCCTGTGTTTCAGCAATAGGGGGATGGAGGTTTTAACTTTTGTTGATAGCTTTGCCAAAATGGGGCGCGAAAACCAAAAGAATTTTTTACGCTACGGCATCAGCTTTATCCGCGAGTGCTGCCTGCTGATGGCCGGTGCCGGCAACCTGGTGCACCTGCCTGCAAAAGAGCTGGAAACCGCCCAAAAAATGACCAACGTCCTTGATATTAACAAGGCTCAATATATAAGTACCGAGCTTGAAAAAGCGCATTACCACGTAGAGAGAAATGCAAATCCTAAAATTTTATTTTTAGATGTATCTTTACAGATTATAAAAATATTAAATTTAAAAACCATCCCCTCGGGGAGTCAATATATACCAAGTTAATTATGGGATGTGGAAGTTGCTCAACAGGGGGCGGATGCTCACCTGCGGGCTGCAAAAGTAATGGCTCATGCCTTACCAACGGTTGCAGCAAATTAGATGTTTACGATTGGCTATCCCACATGGATATGCCAACAAATTATAAACCTTTTCATGTTATCGAAGTAAAATTTAAAGGCTCGCGCAAGGAATTTTACCTGAATAACGATAATATTTACCTGGAAGCAGGCGATCTGGTTGCCGTGGAAGCTACCACCGGCGGCTATGATATTGGCCACGTATCTATCACCGGCGAACTGGTGCGCATGCAAATGACCAAGCGCCATGTAAAAGAGGCCGATGTGGTTAAAAAAATCTATCGCCGTGCTACCGTTGCCGATGTGGATAAATGGAAAATGGCCAAGGACCTGGAATGGGAAACCATGCACAAATCGCGCAAGCTGGCCCTTGATTTAAACCTGAACATGAAGCTGAGCGACGTGGATTACCAGGGCGATAAAACCAAAGCAACTTTTTATTACACCGCCGAAGGCCGTGTGGATTTCAGGGAGCTGATCAAAAAAATGGCCGAAACCTTTCGCATCCGTATCGAGATGCGCCAGATAGGTATGCGCCAGGAAGCAAGCCGTTTAGGCGGTATTGGTTCCTGCGGTCGCGAGCTTTGCTGCTCAACCTGGTTAACCGATTTTAAAACAGTATCTACCTCGGCAGCCCGTTACCAAAACCTGTCGTTAAATACCCTGAAGCTGGCAGGCCAGTGTGGTAAGCTTAAGTGCTGTTTAAATTACGAGCTGGATACCTACATGGATGCGCTAAAGCACATCCCCGATAATGTAAACGTGCTTAAAACCGAGAAAGGCGATGCCCGTTTGCAAAAAACCGACATATTTAAAAAGATCATGTGGTTTAGCTACCCGCGCGAAGAAGCGTGGATACCGATGCCCATAGCCAAGGTTAAAGAAATTCAGCAGCAAAACCGTGAAGGTATTATACCTGCCGACCTGGGCGAGCTGGAGATGGAGGAAACCGAGGTAATAAAAGCGCTTGACTACGAAAACGTAGTTGGCCAAGACAGCCTTACCCGTTTAGACGACCGTAACCGCGCCAAAAATCAAAAGAAAAACAACAATAATAAAAACCGTAACCAGCAGCAAAAACCTGGCGGTGCCGAAGGCAGGCCTGCAAACCAGCCCCGCCCGCAAGGTGCAGCCCCGGTAGCCGAGCGCCCCGCCGGTGCCCCTGAAGGTAACCGGCCGCCAAAGAGTAACAGGCCGCAGCAGCAAGGCAACAAGCCGCCTCAAAACCAGGGCAACCGTACACCACAGCAACAGGGGCAAAAACCCCAGCAGCAGCATGGCCCGCAACAAGGGCCAAGGCCACAACAGCAACACGGTCCGCAACAGGGCCCAAAGCCACAGCAACAAGGTAACCGCCCGCCGCAGGAAGGCGGCAGCAGGCCCGAAGGTGGCGGCAACAACAGGCGCCACAGGCCAAACCGCCCCAATAATCAAAACCGGAATAACAATAACCCGCCACAGGATAATACGCCCCAATAAAATGAAACGGTTTATCAAAATACTTTACCCGGCTGTATGTGTACTAATCACCATGCTGTTGGGTAGCTGTACCGATCCTGGCGCAATTGTAGATACCAACACACAAATTGCCGATCATAACTGGTCGTACGTAAACCGGGCTAAGTTTGATTGTAAGATAGATGACGAAAAAGCGGCCTACAACCTGTACTTTAACCTGCGGGTAACCGATGCCTACAAATACTCCAACCTGTTTATACTTATCCATCAAAAAAGCCCCAACGGCTACATTAAAACCACCCGTTACGAATTGAAACTGGCCAGTAAAGATGGCGAGTGGCTGGGCAAAGGATCGGGTAATTTATATAGCTACCAGGTCCCTTTTCAAAGCGGTTTTAAATTCCCGGTTAAGGGCATTTACCATTTTGAGATTGAACAAAACATGCGCGACAATCCCCTGCACGAAGTGAGTGATGTGGGGATACGGGTAGAGAAGGCGAAGTAATTGCCAGCCAGGCTTCCGTTAATTAATGACACAATTGGTAAATATCGAACAATGAAGATATTGGTGTTCAATATCCAACATCAGGAAAGTCGCGTTTAGCCTTTTTCATCTACAAACGGTTAACTTTTACAAAATAATACACTTTTAAGCTAACTTGTAGAGCAATGTCATTAAGTTAACGTGAGTTCGATATAAGCCGCTAACATCAACTGATTAACAAAATATGCTTAGTTATTGATATTCAATTAATTGAATAATTAAATATCGCTCGAGATTTTCTTAATCTTATCCCGAACACACGTTATTTAACGAGATCTTTGCTTTTATTTGTATCAAAACCCTTATCACATGACGTTAGCATTTTTAAATATTGGTGTGCCTGAACTTTTAATAGTTTTAGTTTTTGGTTTCTTTTTGCTTATAGCAATAGGCAACTATGGTCGAAATACTGCCCTGGGTTATTGGGGTTCGGTTTTGCTTGCCATTTTTACTACACCTTTGATAGCGTTCTTGGTGATATTAGTATTGCGGCGCAAAAAGAAATAATTTAAGGATTTTCTGCCCCAGCGGGGGAAAAGCTTGGTAGTGAAAAAAATTCAAGATTGAGCTCCGTGCCAGAGGTACGGAACGTTAGTTAGCGTACCTCTGGCACGCAAAAACGTTATTTCATTTATGCTACAAAGCTTTTGCTCCTCTGGAGCATCCTGTCAATTACTTGACTTAAAGCAATTCCCTGGATCCACATTCATTATTTTGATGTTACTGGCACCCTTGTTCGCCCTTTCCTTACTTACAATTGACTATGGAACTATATAACCCACGCCAAATACCGTATGCGTATAGGCCTGGCCGTTTGTATCCTGCAGCACTACTTTATCATCGTTGTAAATGGTATAAGAGATGGTGTTGAAAACATCAGACAGCAGGCTAAATGAAAGGAAGCCTGTTGATTGCAATTGCTCGGAATAAGTGTATGTCGTTCCTTTGGCCACAGCCAACGAATTTGCCACTAATTTTTCTGGGGCACCAGCGGTGGCAGAGGTTGTTACCGTTAAATTAAAGTCGGCGCTGCCGCTTATGGTAATTTTAACAGTATGCAGGGCCGGCGTAACAGCATCATTCTTTTTTGAGCAGGAAGCAGTCAAAATGCAAAGGATGGAAATCACTATCAGTTTTAATTGCTTCATCAGTTATTTGCGGTTTTAAAATTAGATGAACCTTGTTGAATATATACTACTCATTAACACCCATCACATCAGGGTTTCTCAAAATACTCCAGCCTTAGTTCCTCCCCGTCAAATACCGCGTAGGTATTAAAATTAACCCATTCGCCCAGGTTAATATAACGGCTTTCGGGCGTCAGTTGTATATCTAAAGGCAGGTGGCGATGGCCGAAGATGAGGTAATTATAAAAATTTGATTGCAACTCTTCCCTGCAAAAAGTAACCAGCCATTCCTGCACGTGAGCTTCGGGGCCTTCCTTTTTTGAACTGGCTATGCGGCTGTTGGTCGACCAGTAATTGGCTATGCCAACACCAAAATTGGGATGTAAACGCGCAAACAGCCATTGGCAAAATCCGCTGCGAAAAAAGTTTTTCAGCAGCTTGTAAAAATTATCACCAGGCCCAAGCCCATCGCCATGATGCAGGAAGAATTTTTTGCCGCCGCGCTCTATTTTTAATTCGTTGCTGATGATGGTGGCACCAAGTTCTTTTTCAAAGTAATCAAACATCCACATATCGTGGTTACCTTTAAACAGGTAAAGCTTTACGCCGGCATCCGTAAGTTCGGCCAGTTTGCCCAAAAAACGGATGTATCCTTTAGGGATAACGGTTTTGTATTCAAACCAAAAGTCAAACACATCACCCATTAAAAAAAGTTCGGCAGCATCGGCTTTTATGGTATCCAGCCAGCGTATTATCCTCGCCTCACGATCTCGGCTATTGGTGAATGCGCCGGCGCCCAAATGAAAATCAGAAGCAAAATAAAGTTTGTTACGGGGTGGCATAGATGGCAAAAATACAGTTATTGGACGAAAGGAAAAAATGGGGAATTTGGCGAGGGAATGTGGAGTTCCGATGTCGGAATGCTGAAACCGATGGCTCATGCCGAAACCATCGGTTTGAACGCCGGTCACTACTCACCCCGGCTACGCCATGCTGGCCGACCCTCTCTCCGGTTGCGCCGCAAAGAGAGTTAAAATATATTTTTCCTTTTCTTTTTCGAGCCCCCTCAATGCGACGCAGTCGGAGAGAGGGGGGACGCCCCGATATTTATCGGGGTCGTCGGGGTGAGTCGTCGCCGCCGTGCGATTAAGCTAACACCTTTATGATTACTAAAAATATTAACCTAAATTTGCTAATATTTTTATCAAAATGAATTCAGAGATACTGATTATTACCTCGGTTGTTATACTGCTGATAGCCGTTTTGCTGTTTATTAAAAAGCCAAAAGCCGTTGATTTGATATCGGCAGACGATTTAAACCGGCTGCGCTCAGAGAGCGATCAGCTTAAGATTGCTTTGGCCAGGGCCGAAGAAAAAGCCAGCGGCCTGGCTGGCGAAAAAGAAAACATTACCCAATTTTTAAAGGACGAGAAAAACCGGCTACTGGATGAGCTATTGTATGAACGTACCCAGTTGGCCGCTGCCAATAAATCGTTGGAGAATGCGCGCGCGTACTATACCTCGCAGCAGGAAAAAATGCAGGAGCAAAAGGTGGAGATAGAACAAATTCGCAAGCAGTTTCAGCAGGAGTTTGAAAACGTGGCCGAAAAACTGCTGAAAGAAAAATCAAAAGAGTTTATTGATGTAAACCGCAACAATCTTGACCAGATTTTAAATCCGCTTAAAGAAAACCTGAAAGCTTTTGAAGATAAGGTAGAGAAAGTTTACAACATGGAAGCCGCCGAGCGCAATACCCTGAAAGGCGTGATAACCCAGTTGATGGACCTTAACAAACAGATAAGCGACGAGGCACAGAATTTAACCAGGGCGCTTAAAGGCGACAACAAAAAGCAAGGCAACTGGGGCGAGGTGATCCTGGAACGGGTGTTGGAACGGTCGGGCCTGGTTAAGGACCAGGAATACCGCATACAGGCTGCCATGCAGGCCAATGACGGCATCCGCTATCAGCCCGATGTAATTATCGACCTGCCGGATGAAAAGCACTTGGTTATTGACTCAAAGGTTTCGCTGATAGCTTACGAAAGGCTGATAAGCGCCGAAACCGAAGAAGACCGTAAGTTATTTGCCAAAGCGCATGTAGAATCGATTAAAAACCACATTGGCGGTTTATCTGCCAAAAAATATCACGACCTGTATAAAATAAACTCGCCCGATTTTGTGTTGCTTTTTGTGCCTATAGAGTCGTCGTTCAGTATAGCCGTACAGTTGGATGGCGAGCTGTTTAACTACGCCTGGGATAAAAAAGTGGTGATAGTAAGCCCATCTACCCTGCTGGCTACCCTGCGCACCATTGCCAGTATGTGGAAACAGGAGCGCCAAAACCGTAACGTATTGGAGATAGCTCGCCTTAGCGGCGATATGTATGATAAATTTGTTGGCTTTTTAGGCGATATGGATAATATTGGCAAAAACATTACCTATACCCAAAATGCTTATAACAGCGCCGTAAATAAACTATCAGACGGCCGCGGAAACCTGACCACCACAGCCGAAAAAATCAAAAAGCTGGGGGCAAAAGCCGATAAACAAATTGACAACAAGTATTTGGGAGAAGAGAGCTGAAGGCCGAAGGCTTAAAGCAGAAAGCAAAAAACTGAAAGCGAAAGGCCTGAAGCTGAAAACTGATAAAAGTATTAGCCTGTTTAGTTAAGATTTTGGGCTTTCTGCTTTGCGCTTTCCGCTTTAAGCTAAAAATCCACCCCGTAACAGAAGGTGGATTTTTTGATGTATATATATTGAAACTTTGCCCGTAACCGGAAAACTTAGTTGGTCATTTTAGCGATATTGAAGCTTTCGAAAGCCATTTTTTGATTGTACTCGTTGGCAATACCCTTGTAATTAATCAGGTCGACGATGGTACCGATAAAACAAAAGCCTGCGGTAAAAAAGTATACAATACCCATTCCAATCTGGTCGGTCAGGAAGCGCTGAATACCTGATACACCCAGGAAACCCGCAAGTGTGGCCAGCAAAATATCCTGGGGGTTGCGGCGTTTGCTGGCGTAAACACCCATAAAATAACGTTGTTGATTTTCGGTTAAAGCGGCGGTGGCCTGTTGTACAAAAGAAAATTCTTCGGGAGTCATTCCGTCGAACATCATATATGAATTTGGGTAAGTGCTCATTTTAGTAATGGTTAATTTTGTGTTTGTTTTGATGATATAAAGGTACATCGGCACATAACAAACACCTACGGGATATAGGTTAGCAGGGCTAACAAGTCGGTGAAACCGTGGGTTTTAGCGGTGAAAAGTTTATCGTTGGATAAAGCCTTGATAGTTTGAACGGTAGAGATTAACGCGAATTAGTATGTATATTCTGTGAAATATCACCAGAACCGCCGGTATACCTAACCAATGGGCATGAAATGAATTGGGAATTTGCCCGTGAAACAGGTAGATGATGGAGTGCCCCAAACCGCAGCCGGGGCACCAGTTTATGCCCATGAGTTTTAAAGGGCACAATGTAAAATGTGATGTGGCCTGCGGCGAAGTAAACGCCAGGCACAGCATGGCGGTAATCCAGAAAATGAGTTCAAAATAGTTGCGAAATAGCCGTTTAATCAACCTTGTTTGATTTATTGGTAAACAGTAAAGATACTGCAAACGCCAATAAAACGCCAACTAACAAAGCACCGAAAATGCGGCCCGAAAAATCGCGCAACGTATTTGCAGATGATACATAACTGAAATATAATATGCTTGCAAAAACGGTTACAATTCCGCCGGCAATTAAAATTTTAAAGCTTTGTATCAGCGCCTCTAAAAAACCCATCTGCCCCTTGCATTCGTTTTGCCTATAACTGTAAATGCCAATAAGCAACCCTATGGCTGGTATAATAAACGAAAAGTATTCAAGCGTGGCTACTTTGTCGCTGGTGGGTACAATGCCCGAACTGTGCATCACAAACATCCAGATTCCACTTAATACACCAATAATAACGCCCCAAATAATTGCATTCTTCATAATAATAACATTTTGGTTTTTAAAAATTAGGTTCAGCTCCGGGGGAAATAATACCCTAATTTATCATTAAAAAGTAAATAAGCCGCCATATTGTTTGCATTGTTTTATAGTATTTATAGCTGTTTATTTAAAAAGGCTTTTTTGCGTACATTTGCAGCAGTTTGAACATCCGTGATATATTAGATAGGTATAAAGCTGATGACCGGATTAAAGCATTGGCCCTTGCGCTTAATGCTTCAAAAAATCCAAGGGTACAGCTGCGTGGTTTAGTCGGATCGAGTGATGCGGCCATGGCGGTAGCATTATATTTTTTGCAGCACAAGCACATGGTGTTTGTATTGCCCGAGCGCGAGGAAGCCGGCTATTTCCAGGCCGACCTGGAAAACCTTACAGGCAAAGAAGTATTGCTTTTCCCCTCATCCTACCGCAAGCCCTTTGAATTTACGCAGCCCGATAGCAGCAATGTACTGGCACGGGCCGAAGTACTCAACGAACTTAACCACGCTTCGGAATTTGGCCAGTTGATAGTTACCTACCCCGAGGCTCTGGCCGAAAAGGTAATTGACCGGGCTTCTCTCGAAAAAAACACGCTCGAAATTGCAGTAAGCAATAAACTCAGCATAGAGTTTATCAACGAATTTTTAATTGAATACGATTTTGAGCGCGTTGAATTTGTGTACGAGCCTGGGCAATTTTCTGTGCGTGGCGGCATTGTAGATATCTTTTCATTCTCGCACAACCTGCCTTACCGGGTGGAGTTTTTTGGAGATTTTATTGAATCTATCCGCACGTTCGAGATCGAGAGCCAATTATCTGTTGAGCAGGTAAAAACCATTACCATTGTGCCCAATGTACAATCTAAATTTTTAACCGAGAGCAATATCTCGCTGTTAGAATATGTAGAGCCGGGTACCCAGGTTTGGATTAAGGACGTACAGTTTACATTGGACATTATTCAAAGTGGCTTTAAAAAAGCCACCAACTTGTGGAAAGCATTATCTGCAGACGAAAAAACCCAAAACCCCGACTGGATTGACCCTAAATTTGGCTTCACCGACGAGAAGCTTATTGCCGACCAGCTGTTTGATTTCCCCGTGGTGGAGTTTGGCAAACAGTTTTTTTATCAGCCAGGCGCATCAATCAACTTTGACATGCGCCCGCAGCCATCTTTCAATAAGGATTTTACGCTACTGATCCACAACTTCAAAAATAACGAGGCGGAAAAGATAGAAAACTTTATCCTCACAGATTCATCGCGCCAGGTGGAGCGTTTGTATGCCATATTGGATGATTTGGATAAAACGGTAAAATTTACCCCGGTAAGTATCTCCATCCGCGAAGGTTTTGTTGACCACGAACAAAAGCTGGCCTGTTATACAGATCACCAGATTTTTGATCGTTATTATAAATACAAGCTTAAAAAAGGTTATCAGCGCTCGCAAGCCATTACCCTAAAAGAACTGCGCGACCTGAAACCAGGTGATTATGTTACCCATATTGACCATGGTATAGGCAAATATGCAGGCCTGGAAAAAGTAGAGGTAAACGGCAAACAGCAGGAAATGATCCGCCTGATTTATGCGGATAACGACTTGCTGTATGTAAACATTAACTCGCTTAACCGCATATCTAAATATAGCGGCAAGGAGGGCACCGTTCCGCGCATGAACAAGCTGGGAACCGATACCTGGGAACGCCTCAAGAAAACAACAAAAAAAAAAGTTAAAGACATAGCCCGCGACCTGATTAAGCTTTATGCCCTGCGCAAAGCCCAGCATGGCAATGCTTTTTCGCCCGATAGCTACCTGCAAACCGAACTGGAAGCGTCCTTTTTGTATGAGGATACGCCCGACCAGGAAAAGGCCACTGCCGACTTTAAAAAAGATATGGAATCGCCACATCCTATGGATAGGCTTATCTGCGGCGATGTGGGCTTTGGCAAGACCGAAGTGGCCGTTCGTGCGGCGTTTAAGGCCGTTGCCGATAGCAAACAGGTGGCCATATTGGTACCAACCACCATTTTAGCGGCCCAGCACTACAAAACATTTACCGATAGGCTTAAGGGGTTCCCGGCTAATATAGATTACATTAACCGCTTTAAAACCAGCAAACAGATAAAGGATACTTTAGAGAAACTGAAGGAAGGCAAGGTAGATATCATTATAGGTACCCACCGCCTGGTAAGCAAGGATGTAAAGTTTAAAGACCTGGGGCTGATGATTATTGACGAGGAGCAAAAGTTTGGCGTAAGCACCAAAGAGAAGCTGAAGCAAATGCGTGCCAATGTAGATACACTTACATTAACCGCAACGCCGATTCCCCGTACCCTGCATTTTTCGCTAATGGGCGCAAGGGATCTGTCAATCATATCAACACCACCGCCCAACAGGCAGCCGGTTGTTACCGAATTGCATGTATTTAATGATAAACTGATAAAAGAAGCTGTTGAATTTGAAATTGAGCGCGACGGCCAGGTTTTCTTTATTCACAATCGCGTAGCCGATTTGCCACAATTAGGCGGCATGATTCACAAACTGGTACCTAAAGCCCGCATTGGCATTGCCCACGGCCAGTTGGAAGGCGATGCGCTTGAAGATGTAATGCTAAAATTTGTAAACCACGAGTACGATGTGCTGGTGGCTACCACTATTATTGAAGCCGGCCTTGATATCCCGAACGCCAATACCATCATCATCAACTACGCCCACATGTTTGGCCTGAGCGATTTGCACCAGATGCGCGGTCGCGTGGGCAGGAGCAACAAAAAAGCATATTGCTACCTGCTCAGCCCGCCGTTGTCAACACTCACCAACGAGGCCCGCAAGCGCCTTAGCGCAATTGAGGAGTTTAGCGACCTGGGCAGTGGCTTTAACGTAGCCATGCGCGATTTGGACATTCGCGGCAGTGGCAACTTGCTTGGAGCCGAGCAAAGCGGCTTTATTGCCGAAATAGGCTTCGAGATGTACCATAAAATTTTGGACGAAGCCATCCAGGAGCTGAAAGACGATGAATTTAAAGGCGTATTCCCGGATGATAAGCCACGTCCATATATTTCCTTCACCCAGATAGATACCGACCAGGAGATATTGATCCCCGATGAATATGTGACCAATTTATCCGAACGTTATAACTTATACACCGAATTATCCAAACTGGAGCGGGAGATTGAGTTATCGGCCTTCCAACAACAACTGCATGACCGTTTTGGACCAATACCACCACAGGTACATGACTTGTTAAACACCATGCGCCTGCAATGGATGGGCAAGGCAATTGGTTTTGAAAAAATATCGTTGAAAAAGAATGTACTACGTGGTTATTTTATAACTAACCAGCAATCATCGTACTTTGAAACCGAGGCATTCCATAATGTGCTTGCTTTTGTGCAGGCCAACCCAAGGCGCACTAACCTAAAGGAAGTGAAAAACACGCTCAGGCTGAGTGTTGAAGGCGTGCATAGTATTGACCAGGCGCTGGTATTTTTAAATGAGATGGCGGGCTTGGTTGGGGCGTAAGTATTAATCCCAAATCACCTCTACATAATCCTTATAAAGTTTGAATTTCTCATCGACCGAAAGAATTATAGCGTTTTCTTCCATTGCCGTAGCAATTAGCAATCGATCAAACGGGTCGCGGTGATTTTCAAAAAGCGGGATTTGTTGATATTTATAAATATGTTCTTTTTGAATGTTCAGGTAGGTGAAGCTATCAGTAAGGGCTTGGCTATAGATATCTTCTACAGTGGCGTGAAAGGCGGGAAGCTTTCCGATCTTTAATTTAATGGCCAACTCGAATAGGCTTACCTGGCTAATAAGATAATATTATCCGTTTGCTCCAATATTTCTAATACACTGGTTGGGATTTTGGGGTTGTCTTCCTGAAACCAAAGTAAGCAATGCGTATCTAACAGATACCTTTTATTGGCCATTACATATAATCTTTAAGATCATCCAGGGGCTCGTTAAAATCATCCGGCAAAGAAACCTTGCCCTTTAACCCGCCCGGAGTCCTTTTAAGCGGTTTCTGTTCTTCTGGTTCTGTTAAAAACGTAATTATTACCTCGGTTTTAGATTGTACCGGGGCATCCTCGCTCATGATGATGCGACCTTTTTCGT
The DNA here is from genome assembly GCF_056401935.1 of Mucilaginibacter sp. P4_D1. Classification (NCBI taxonomy): domain Bacteria; kingdom Pseudomonadati; phylum Bacteroidota; class Sphingobacteriia; order Sphingobacteriales; family Sphingobacteriaceae; genus Mucilaginibacter; species Mucilaginibacter sp. P4_D1. Next base: position 30,224 of record NZ_JBFUIJ010000049.1, on the reverse strand, counting down.
AATATCCTTTAATTGTAGCGAGCATAGCCATACAAATATACAAAATGAAGCAATGTGTTTATATCTTTAAAAAACAACCACCGGCCAATACACATTTCTAAATTCCCGGCAGGTATTTATCATTGCATTCTTATCAACGGGCAACATCTCGCCATATACCGAATTTTGTAACACCTGGCTATAGGTATCTAAAACTATACCCGATCGAAACACTGTCTTTCCGTTCTTTAATAGGTAAAAAACGCTTTCAACCGTTGCAACATCGCCTTGTGTCATTTTAAACCGCCACTCACGCTTCATTTTTTGTAAAAGATTCCTGTCGGTTGTTTTCAGGCAAGTGCGATGAGGAATTTGGGAGTTAAGATCGGCAAAGTCTGAAGGCGGTATAACGATATAAGCAACCCAATCATCCTTTGTAAAATCGAATTGAGAAAAAACATTTACGGTATCGCCGCTCTTCAACTTAAGAACGGGAAGGACATCACCGCTTTGAGAAGCGGGAATAACAATATTATACCCTTTTACCGAAACAAAAATTGCCGCAAGGATAATAATTCCACCGGCAATTGTTAATGCTCTTTTCATGGGCATTGTTTGTTATATTTTGCAACATAAATCAATCCGAAATCGATCCCTCAACTCCCAAAGGAAGTTACACCTTCTTATAAATGGCATCAAGGTTCCTGCCCATTTCTTTATAATCCAAACCGTAGCCAACTACAAACTCATTCTCAATTTCAAAACCAACATATTTTAGTTCGTCAATTTTCTTTTGAAGGGCGGCCGGTTTTAGTAACAGCGAACATACTTTAATAGAAGCCGGGCCACGTTGTTTTAATTTATCTATCAGGTAATGCAGCGTATTGCCGGTATCAACAATATCTTCAATGATCAGCACATCGCGGCCTTTTATATCCACAATTAAATCAATATCGTCGCGGATTTTTAGTTTACTGGTAGTGCCGCCGTAATAGGAGGCCAGCTTGGTAAACGAGATTTCGCAGGGGATAGAGATTTGTTTTATCAGGTCGGCTATAAATAAGAAGCTTCCGTTAAGTACTCCCACAAATACCGGAACACTCTGTTTAAAATCTTCATTTAACTGTAGGCCAATAGCTTTTACACGTTCTTCAATCGTTTCGGCGTTAATAAGGGGCTCAAACTCTAGGTCTGCAATTTTAATTTTCATTGGTGCGTTTTTACAAGGGGTACTACCGGCTATAACTGCATCACTATGGGTGCTTTCGCACGGTATGGTATCAATCTACTAAAATAGTAAAATCGCTTGCAAATTACACGTAAAATAATTGTAACATATATAACGTTATCTTTGCACTCTTATATGATCGACTACCAGGCCCATACCTTACCAAATGGCATCCGTATTTTATACAAGCAATCGCCATTTGCCATAACGCACTGCTGCTTTATTGTAAACGCAGGCTCGCGCGATGAAGCCAACCAGCAGGAAGGGCTTGCCCATTTTATTGAGCATCTGCTGTTTAAAGAAACAGAAAGGCGCAATACCAACCAGATCCTGAACCGGCTGGAGCTTGTTGGCGCCGATTTAAACGCTTATACTACCAAAGAATATACCTGCATACACGCCTCATTACTTAACCAGCACCTGGAACGCGCTATTGATTTATTTGAGGATATCCTGTTCCACTCCACCTTTCCCGAAGATGAACAGGAAAAGGAACGCGGCGTAATATTGGATGAGATAGCCTCGTACCTTGATCAGCCCGAAGAAGCTATCCAGGATGATTTTGAGGAATTACTGTTTAAGGACGATCCTTTCGGCAAAAATATTTTGGGCACACCCGAAACCGTTGGCCGTATGAACAGCGATGACATGCGCGCCTTTATCAAAGCTAACTACAGCACTTCCGAAATGATATTTGCCGTACATGGCAACTACGATTTTAAGAAAGTTGTTAAGCTATGCGAAAAATACTTCGGCGGGATAGCAGCTCATCACCCTCAAAAAAACAGAATTGCGCCAAAGGCCAATAGCAGCAGTATTGTAATTGTGAAAAAGCCTATATCGCAAACGCATTGCATAATTGGCGGGCAGGCTTACCCTTCATCACACCAGCATAAATATGGGTTGTTACTGCTTAATAACCTGTTGGGCGGCATGGGGATGAGCAGCCGCTTAAACCTCGAGATCCGCGAAAAGTATGGCATCGCCTATACCATCGAATCAAACTATACCCCATTTAGCGATACCGGCATTTTCTCGGTTTATTTTGGCACCGATAGCGAAAAGGCCGAAAAGGCATCGCGCCTGGTACACAAAGAACTGAAGAAACTGCGCGATCAAAAACTGGGCACCCTGCAGTTGCACCAGGCCAAGCAAAAGTTTATTGGGCAAATAGCCCTTGCCGAAGAGAACCGGATGAGCCTGATTATATCAATGGCCAAAAGCCTGCTTGATTTTAACCATATTGATACGCTGGAAGACATTTTTGACAAAATAAATGCCGTTACCGCCGAACAATTGCTGGAAATAGGCAACGAAATATTTGATAATGACAGGCTTATTACATTGAAGTTTGAGCCTAAATAATAAACCTGTATTTTTGCAAAATGAAGTACCCTATCATCGCTTACGGAGATCCTGTTTTAAGAAAGAAAGCAACAGCCATTGAGCCGGATGAATATCCACATATCAAAGAATTGGTTAATAACATGTTTGAGACTATGTACGGTGCCCGTGGCGTTGGCCTGGCAGCCCCGCAGGTAGGCATGTCTATGCGTTTATTTGTGGTTGATGCCACCCCGTTTGATGATGATGAACCAGACCTTAAAGACTTTAAAAAAGCATTTATAAACGCAACTATAATAGAAGAAACCGGCGAAGAGTGGGGTTTTAACGAAGGCTGCCTGAGCATCCCGGATATACGTGAAGATGTTTACCGTAAACCGGTTATTAAGATATCGTATTACGACGAAAACTGGAAGCATTACGAAGAAACCTACAGAGGCATGGCCGCCCGCGTTATCCAGCACGAATACGACCACATTGAAGGTAAACTATTTACTGATAAACTGAGCCCGTTGCGCAAGCGCCTGATTGAGAAAAAACTGAACGATATTTCGAAAGGTGCCGTGAATGTGGAGTACAAAATGAAATTCCCGGCTGTAAAGAAGGGGAGATAAGTCTGAAGTTTTAAGTCTTTAGTCAGAAGTTAACATATCTTATAAAACCAAGCCTGCATCAGTAGGCTCTTTTTATTGCACCAAAACAGACTTTTGACTTTATACTCCGGACTTACGACTTACTTACTATCCGCGTCTGATATCTGCTTGATCAGGCTGCCCCAGGCCAGGGGATTAAGCAAAGGGTTGGGTGTAAGTGAATGCGTGTTGAGGATGGTGTTGTGCATTGATTGCGCGTTTGCCGATTGTATTTCCTGTGCATCTCTGGGCAAGGTATTATACAAGGCTGATAATGATGCCTTGCTGATGTTTTTACGCGCGATTTCGAGATCGTCATCAGCAAGTTTTATAGCTAAAAAATCTTTCTTAAACTCGTCTGTAGTGGCCCACGGAAATACGTGAAATGTAGGCAGGTTAATAATTTGCGGCTTAATGTTCACCTGCAAAGTATAGCTTTTGGTATTTAGGTTTGATGGTATAACCACCAGTATTTGCCCGTAACCAACGCAGGTAAAGCGCAGGGTATCCTGCTCATGCGCTACAAACGAAAAATAGCCTTTATAGTTACTTAAATATACCTGGTTATGAAAAGATGTATTGGTAATTGACACATAGGGCACAATAACATCTGTACTATCGGCATTATGCACCACCCCGGTAAATTGCACAAGAGGCCTGTCATCGTGTTTTTGCGCAAATGTCGCAACCGATGCAAATAATAAAAATATAACAACCAAGTACTTCATATACCTAAACACCTATTTGCTGTATGTTACCTTAATAACGCCAAATGGTTTCAAAAAGTTGCTCAAAAATAGCTAATACCGTAAATTATAAACAGGATTTAACAATACTTAACACTATCTTAAATTCTCGGGCAGCACCGCATTCGGATCATCAATGTCGGTAAGGTTTAATGCCTCAACACTGGTAATTTCGGGTACTGCTTTTTTTATGGCTTGCTCAATGCCTGCCTTTAGGGTCATGATACTCATAGGGCATGAACCGCATGAGCCCAATAATTTTAATTTAACAACACCCTCGGGCGTAATCTCTTCAACTGAAACATTCCCGCCATCAGCTTCCAGATACGGGCGAATGGTATCTAAAGCTGCTTCAACCTGACTTAATAAACTCATTTTTACCAATTTATAACTAAAGTAAAGTTATCAATAATTTGCAATATATTTTATACTTAAAGTGGTTAGTCCAAACTCTTAAGTTCTGAGTCAAAAAGGGCCGGTTTAACACTTTTGACTTGAGACTTATGAGTCAAAACTTTAAACTTTTGACTCAAGACTCGCTTCAAAAGCCTTCGCGTTTGATATAGCTACCTGCTGCGCTACGCGCTGGGCCATATCAATAAAAGCTTTGGTCATTACACCATCAGCATCCAAAATTGCCGGAGCGCCGGCGTCGCCCGAGTCACTGATGCTTTTTACCAGCGGAATTTCGCCTAAAAAGGGCACATCCAGCTGCTCGGCCAGCTTCTGCCCGCCGCCTTTGCCAAAAATATAATATTTGTTATCCGGAAGCTCGGCCGGCGTAAAGTACGACATGTTTTCGACCACGCCCAGTATCGGGACATTAATTGCCGGCATCATAAACATACCTACCCCTTTGCGGGCATCGGCCAAAGCTACATTTTGCGGCGTGGTTACAATAACCGCTCCTGTTACCGGGAAGGTTTGCGTAATAGTAATGTGGATATCGCCTGTGCCCGGTGGCAAATCTACAACCAGGTAATCCAGTTCGCCCCAGTCGGCATCATTAAACAGTTGTTTTACAGCTGTTGATACCATTGGCCCGCGCCACGGCACGGGTTGGTTAGGATCAGTAAAAAAACCTATCGACAATAGCTTGATACCATATTTTTCAATAGGTTCAATGCGGGTTTTGCCATCAACGACGCCTGCCTGGGGGCGTGCGCCTTCAAGCCCAAACATGATGGGTACAGATGGGCCGTAAATATCTGCATCAATCAACCCCACTTTAGCGCCCGATTTTGCCAGCCCTAACGCCAGGTTTGCAGCAACGGTTGATTTACCAACGCCACCTTTACCTGATGCTACCGCGATGATATTTTTAACACCCGGCACGCCTGTATTTTTCTGTGTGGTAACGCGCGATGTCATGTTAACATCTACCACAACATCTTTGCTGATAAAATAGCTGATGGCATTGCGACAGGCATTTTCAATTAGGGCCTTTAAGGGGCAAGCCGGCGTGGTTAATATTACCGAAAAGCTAAGCTTGTTGCCATCAATATGTATATCCTGTATCATGTTGAGGGTAACCAAGTCTTTTTTCAGGTCTGGCTCTTCAACATTGCCCAGTGCTTGTAAAACTTGTTCTTTAGTGATTATCATAATATTATGGCAAATTTATGAAAACGAGTGGTTGATTTGTGTTTAAGCAGGAAACAAATTACAGAAACAACCGTTTGCAGGGGATAAGAATTAGTTTAGTTTTGGAAAAATTTACTTATGAAGCGCCTTAACCCTAAATATATACGCATAGCCGCATTTGTCCTTATCCCGCTGTTCCTCATATTGTTAATAGGTGGTTATATCGCCTATTCAAAACGCGAGGCCCTGCTTCAAAAAGCTATTGTCAAAGCTACTGCAAAAGCAAAGCGCGATTATAATTTAGATGTAAAAATCGGATCGGCCCATTTTACAGGCGCGGCAACAGTTTCTTTTTCGGATGTTACCATAGTACCCGAGCAGCGCGACAGCCTGTTGCGCATCAAAAACTTTGTAGTGAGTGTTAAGCTGTTACCACTTATTGTGGGCAATATTAAATTATCGGATGTTTTATTACAGGATGGGTTTATCAACCTCACAAATATCAAAGGGGTTAAAAACTTTGATTTTTTGTTTAAAAAGAAGCGCGATACCACATCAACAACCAAAGCCGATCTATCTGTACTGGCCAACAACCTGGTTAACGAGGTGCTGTACAAAATTCCGGATAACCTTACATTAAGCAATTTTGTGGTAAGTTTTAAAGACGATAGCACCAAGCTAAAGCTACTTGCAAAAACCGCGCAGATAAAAGATGGTAACCTTACGTCAAACATAGATGTTGATAACGGCGAATCTACCTGGCATTTTGTGGGTAAAATGCATCCGTCTGATAAAAACATCGATGTAAAACTTTATGCCGACGGTAAAAAAATAGAATTGCCTATTATACAGGAAAAGCTTCACCTGAAAATAAATGCCGATACCATATCAACCAAATTAACCAAAGTTGAACATAGTGGCGGCGAAACCCGTATTTACGGATCATGGGGGGTAAGTAACCTGCTCATCAACCACCCTGGCTTGTCGCCTGGTGATATTATTTTCCCCAAGGCATCTATTGATGCCAACCTGTTTGTGGGCAGTAATTATGTATCTATCGACAGTTCATCAACAATTCATATAAAAAACCTGGTAGCCAGGCCATTTATTAAATACACGCTTAATCCAACCAAAATATACGAGCTAAAGATGAACACCGATTGGCTTAATGCCACCGATGTTTTCGACTCCTTTCCGCAAGGAATGTTTGATGCCCTTGATGGCATTAAGGTTGCAGGCAAACTAAAATATAGCATGCATTTTTACATGGATGCAACAAAAATAGATGACCTGCAATTTGATTCGCGCCTGGACAAGGATGGCTTCCGGATAATTAAATACGGCAAAACCGATCTGGGTAAGCTGAACAGTCCGTTTGTTTACACCCCATATGAAAAAGGCAAGCCGCAGGCACCGCACCTTATAGGCCCGGATAATCCTGAATTTACACCACTGGAACAAATCGCGCCTAACCTGCGCAACGCGGTTATGACTGCCGAAGACCCTTCATTTTATAATAATCATGGATTTGTAGAAGAAGCGTTCCGCAAATCATTGGCAACCGATTTTAAAACCAAAAAGTTTAAACGGGGCGCCAGTGGTATATCTATGCAGCTGGTTAAAAACTCGTTTTTAAACCGGGATAAAAACCTGGTCCGTAAAATTGAGGAGATATTGATTGTCTGGATCATCGAAAACAACCGCATCATGACCAAAAACCGGATGCTGGAAGTTTACCTGAATATTATTGAATGGGGCCGCAACATATACGGCATTGACGAGGCATCGCATTTTTACTTTGGTAAGTCGCCATCGGAACTTACCCTGGGCGAGAGTATTTACCTGGCCAGTATAGTTCCGTATCCAAAAGGTGGCTTATACGCGTTTCAGCCCGACGGTAGCCTGAGGCCCGGCCTGCATGGTTATTTTAACCTGATAGGTAAGCTGATGGCCGAAAAAGGACTAACCGCGCGCGATACCAGCGCCTACGGGTTTTATAACGTTAGGCTAAAAGAGAGTTTAAGAGAAAAAATTGCGCCTATTGATACCGCTAAAGCAGATAGCCTGATGAAACAGGGCGGAAATGACGATAATGAAACATTACCTGTTATTGAGGAGCCGGTAAAAAAACCAAGCTTTTTTCAGCGCCTGTTTGGTAAAAAGGATAGCGTTGAGCAAAAGAAAGAGCAGGTAGAAAAACAAAAAGAAAAAACCGCCAAAGAAAAACTTAAAGAGCAAATTGAGGCGCTTAAGCTGGATTATAAAAACCGGATTGACAATATAGATACGGCAGGCAAAACACGTAAAGACATCCGCCAGGAAAAACGGCGACTTAAAAAAGAAGAAAGCGATAAAGAAGACGAACTGAAAGCCAAAGCCAATTTATAGTTTACGATGGCATGACGCATTTAAATGTTTAAACATCTATTTTTGTGTCAACAAAATTAGAAATCGTCATGTCACTAATAAATCAATTACAAAAAAGGGCTGCAGTAAAAAAGTTCGACCCTTCGAAAAAAATATCCGCCGAGCAATTAGATCAATTGCAAAGCGCAATACAACTTGCACCATCATCATACGGTTTGCAATCATTCAAAGTGATTGTTGTCCGCGATGCCGATGTAAGAGCAAAACTGCGTGCGGCAGCATATAATCAACCACAAATAACAGACTCATCGGCATTATTCGTTTTTGCCTCGGTAACGTCATTGGACGAGGCGTTTGGCAAAAAATTTATCGACCTGGTTGCCGATGTGCGTAATGTGGAACGTGAAAGCCTTGCCGGATTTGAACAAGTGATTTTAGGCAGATTAAGCAACAATACAGATGAGCAAAAGTTAGCCTGGTCGCATAAACAGACTTACATTGCTTTAGGGGTACTGGTGTCCGAAGCCGCAGAATTAGGCATAGATGCCGGCCCGATGGAAGGTTTTGATGCTGCCCAATTTGATGAGATACTGGGCTTAAAAGAATTAGGCTTAACCACCTCGGTTATTGCCGCCGTTGGCTACCGTGCCGAAGATGATGTTTACAGCAAAATGATTAAAGTACGCAGGCCTAAAAGCGAGTTATTTATACACGTTTAATGTTGGTGAGTGGTTGATTATGTAAGTAGTTGATTGGGTTAAATCCGGCTTAAACCATTCACCCAATCAACCACTCTCTACTCACCAGAGGAGCTCCTCCTGATAAACAATTTAGATTTTAAAACCACGTGCCGCTTATGGTTTGTGGCGGCTTTGTGCTCCAATGCTTCAAATAGCAGGTTGGCGGCCTTAATGCCCATTTCGTAGGCGGGCTGGGTAATGGTTGATAGCGCGGGGCTTAATAAAGGCGCTATCCCCAAACTGGAGAAGCTTACTATTTTTAGTTGCTTCGGGATATCAATCCCCAGGTCATTACAAACATAATAGGTGGCAAACGCCAATCGCTCTACCGAGCTAAAAATCCCATCGGGCTTTATTTCCTGCAACACCTTGGTCAATATCTTGTAGTTTACCTTCTCGTCATTACTGCAATCAATAACCAGTTCGTCGTCAAAAGCTACATTGTGCTTTTTAAGTGCATCCATATAACCCTGCATACGCACCTGCCCAATAGAAATGCTTTTGTTTACCACCAGGTATGCTACCCTGCGGCAACCGGTTTGCAGCAGGTGCTCTGTGGCATCAAAACTGCTATCATAGTCATTAGTGGTTACCTTGGCTGCATCAATATCTTCATACACCCTGTCGAAAAACACAACCGGAACATTTTTTGACTCCAGCTGGCGCAGGTAATTATGGTCATTAGCTTCGCCGGATACTGACATGATGATGCCATCAACCTTGCCGTTATTGAGGTAATTTACAAACGACACTTCTTTTTCAAAAACATCATCTGTGCGGTAAAGTAAAATATAAAAGCCTTTTTTACGAGCCACCTCTTCAATACCGTTTATGGCTTGTGAGAAAAAATCGTTGGCTATTTCGGGGATAATAACAGCCAATGTTTTAGTTTTTTTATCCCTTAAATTACTGGCGTAATGATTGGGCAAAAAGTTATGCTCTTTGGCAAAGGCCAGTATACGTTCTTTGGTATCCTTATTAATATCGGGGCTGCCGTTAAATGCCCTTGAGATAGTTGACGTAGAAATATTGAGCTCCTTCGCCAGTTTCTTTATATTAACAATATCCATTATTATCTCGTAAATCTTTTATCCAGCCAAATGTAACAAAACTGATCTATTAAGCCCCGAAAAACCGCGTGCAATTATTGTAAAATATGTTAAAATTATATCATAATCTATACACCTTTCACCTGTAGAAAACCAGATTTAACTGCAAGTTAATCAATGGCATGCGCTTTGCACCTGTTAAACCGAAGGGGATTGAAACGAGTATGGCGAAGAAAATATTAATAGTTGATAACGACGAGTTAATGATAGAGGTGATGACCTATATTTTAACTGCAAACGGATATGATGTGGTATCGTTTCACGATGCCGGCAATATCTTTGCCGAAATTAAGACATCCCACCCAGACCTGGTGATACTTGACATATTGGTGCCGGGCTTGGATAGCCTGGAAATTTGCAAGCTGATAAAGCTTAACCGGGATACTAAAAACCTTCCGGTGATTATCTGCCTGCCTGGCGAAGATGTTGGCTCGGCGCTAAACCAAAAAGGTGCACCAGATGATGTGTTATTGAAACCATTTGGTATTAACAACCTGATTGAAAAGGTAGCATATCAGTTGGCAGCGTAGCACGCACCGTCCTATTATTGTTTTTTTTAATCAACTATCCCTTAGGTACTTACTACAAGAACGAAGCCATAGTTACATCTTTTTGCTTTTTTGGAGTATTGGATTTGTATATTTACCCGGAGAGAAGACACAGATGGGACTGCCACTAAGAATAACGTACAACGATACCGACCTTGTTTACCAGGTTAACACATCGCCAATAAACAAGACTACCAGCGAACTTGAAATTTTGCTGAACGGCGAAACAATCACCCTTCAAAAAGATGAACGAAGTGTATGGATACAGCAAGGCAACGGCCCGCTGATTGATCCTGAACTGGCGCAGGCTTTAGGCAGATCGGTTTCCTTAAGATTTAGGATGTAGTGTACATTAGTTTATATTATAGAATATTGTATAATAGTAGTTGTCCGTCTAAACAAGCTCTTTTAATACAGCATCGGCAAAACAGATCATTCAACCCCGTTGCTTTTTCCCTTCTTTTCCAGCTCACTCACAAAAATGGTTAGCTCTTTTGTAAAATCATCAAGGGCGATTGCTGAAACCTCCATATAGCCAACCATTTTTTTCAATGTAGCGGGCGAACGCAAAAACTGGTTAAGAATTTGGGCGATACCTAAAATATTGGCAACCGGCTGGCGTACTTTATGATGGGTCATAAACATCATTTTTTCTAACCCAAGGATATACTCTTTCAAAAACTCTTCGGCCTTTTTAATTTTGTTATAGGCTATTTCCAGTTCCTCGGCGCGGTTTTGCTTCTCTTCGTTTTGAAATTTAAGTTCGCTATTGGCTATGATCAATTCAGCAGCCCGGCTTTCCTTTTCGGAATTTTGAAAAGCCAGTTCAATATTGGCAATGTTTAACTCATCGGCCCGCTTTTGCTTTTCCAGGTTCTGAAATTTCAGTTCATCATTGGCTATAATCAATTCAGCTGCCCGGTTCTCCTTTTCAGAATTTTGGAAAGCCAGTTCAACGTTGGCAACGTTTAACTCATCTGCCCGTTTTTGTTTCTCCTGGTTCTGAAATTTGAGCTCGTTATTGGCTATCACCAATTCAGCAGCCCTTTGCTCTTTCTCGGAGTTTTGGTAGGCCAGCTCCTTATTGGCGACAATCAACTCGTTTGCACGTTTTTCTTTTTCGGCGTTTTGATAGGCTAACTCGTTATTTGCTATAGCAAGTTCGGCCGCGCGTTTCTCTTTTTCAGAATTTTGATAGGCCAATTCGTTGTTTGCCGCCAGTAATTCACCGGCGCGTTTCTCTTTCTCGGTATTTTGGTATACCAGTTCTTTGTTGGCGATGATAAGCTCATCGGTTGTCCCTCTATACATATAGCGGCTAATAAATGAATGATTATTTTAATTATCGCTTAGGCGATTAAAAGTGTAGTTATTGTCACCCCGGAAACATGACAACAAAGGTCTGGGTTTTAAATATGCGATAAATGCGTTACCTGGGTAACGGCCAATAAATCGATTGCAAAACGATTTATTAGCGTGAAAATACCATTATTAATATTAAAAACGGCTACTTTTAAACTAATATTAAATAAGCAGGATGTTTTTTTGAGCAAGCTCTTCTTTTAGTTTGCCCACCAAGCTTTCTATTTATTATAGTTATGTTTTATAATATTTACAGGTCCTCAATATTTTTACGTTTGTTACCCTGCAGGTTTTTAAATGCCGATGGTGTCATCCCGGTAACCTGTTTAAACTGGCTTGATAAATACGCCACGCTGCTATAGCCCAATTGGAAAGCAATTTGCGAAAGGCTAAGCTCGTTATAAACCAACAGCTCTTTAACTTTTTCTATCCTTTGGTTGATGTAATATTTTTCGATCGTTGAACCCTCTACTTCCGAAAAAAGGTTGCTAAGGTATCCATAGTCGTAATTAAGCTTATCTGTTAGTATAGCCGAAAGTTTTAAAGGTGCCGGCGTATCAGTATAATGCACATGCTCAATGATGATGGTTTTAATTTGTTCAATCAGGCGGCTTTTCTGATCGTCAATTAATTCAAACCCCAGTTTGTTTAACGACGATGTCAGTTTCATTTGCTGCTGATTTGTAGGCGGGTTCTTAATTTCTACTTCACCAAGTTCAACACCAAGTACCAGCAAGCCCGCCTTTTCAAGCTCACTTCTTACAACCATTTTGCACCTGCTGCACACCATATTTTTTATATATAGCTTCATGGCGATAAAATTACTGTATTTAAAGATATCAGGACCGGCTTTTAACCAGCGAAATGAAGGCATAAAAAAAGCCTCTTTGCTCTCGCAGCTCAGAGGCCTTTACCTAAACCTTATCACAATAGGGCGTGCGCCCCGATTTGCACTGCTAACATACAACAACCGCCAGCAAATAAACACAAGCATCGATGAACAGCCCAAATCTATCGACGGATACTGCTAACGGTCCTTTTATCGCTGTTATTTATGCGGTAATCCAAGCCAGGGCCTACTTTATTAAGTTAATATTTTATCGGTAATGTTGTTGGTTGTTAATAGCAAGTATGCCGGTTTCTTGTGCTTACCAACAATAGGAATAATATCCAGTTGCCACCAGCTTTCAACCATTATGTTTGGGTTGGCCGATGGGATATTATAATTGAAAGGTGGTGTTACAATAGTTTCATTGTTTACCACCGCGCGTGTAAGTGTATCAAGCAAAAATTTATCTCCGTCGCTACCTGCCCGTTTAGGGTCAAAGGCCTCCCAAAGGTACCAACCAACTATATTCCTATAATGGGTATACGTTGCTTTCATATACGCATCGTTATAGGTTAATATGGTAAAGTTTGGCGCATCGGCCTTTAATATTATCCGGGGCGTATCCGTAAAAAACAAAGCCTTGAACAGCGGGTCGGTTAAAAAACTCATCGATAATAAAACACGTTGGATTAAATCACTATGATGGCTCTTTTTTCAAAAACGTTAAAAAAAAGCGCCACTGCTTAGCTTGTACGCAATAACTTGCCCATAGGTTTAGTGTAGCTGCCGTTTTGGTTAAAAGGAGACTATTGTAGTTGGTTAGGAGCTCTAAATGCGTTTTTTAAAAGGCGTTGAGCAATACAGCCATTAAACCATATAGTTAACAAAATGCCCGGGCAATATTTGGCACTACCTATCCAACGGGCAAGGGCTGTCTGTTTATTTTAAGGACTTTACCTATCGCAAAGCAACCCAAGCCCATTTTTCAAGCCGTTGAGGCAAAGTTTTCAGTCTTAAAAACAAACACTTATAGCTGCATCGCCCAACTATATTGAAGCAATAAATAATGAATAATATGCTCAAATAGTTGAATCCATTTAAGCTATTAGTTACGATTTTTACTGATTAGGTGTATCTTCATACATCCCGACTTCAACCAGCATAAATGAGAAAACTGATAAGCATTCCTCCGGCCTTTAAACAATTTGGCGACCACCATTTTGCCAAAGAAAACTATTACTTCAGCTCGGATCCTAAAGAGGGCAAAGTTGGCTCGGGTGGCGGAACCGTTAATTTATTATACGAAGCCAGCAAAGAGGAGAAGGCCGAAGGCCCGATAGGTAATTGGTTACGCAAAGAGAAGCGGCTGATTATCCATGCGGGTGGCCAAAGCCGGCGTTTGCCGGCGTATGCGGCCGTAGGCAAAGTGTTTACCCCCATGCCCATTTTTCGCTGGAAAAGAGGACAGCGCATTGGCCAAACGCTGATTGACCTGCAGTTGCCGCTGTATGAAGAAATATTGAACAAAGCGCCCAAAAACCTTAATCACCTGGTAGCAAGCGGTGATGTGCTTATTCGCGCAGGGGGCATATTGCCCGAAATTCCGGATGCAGATATTGTTTGCTTTGGCCTGTGGGAACGGCCCGAGAAAGCATCTAATTTTGGTGTTTTTTTTGCGCACAAAAGCTCGCCCAAACAGCTGGCCTTTGCGTTGCAAAAACCCACGGCTCAAAAATTGCAGGAGTTGCAACCTAACTACCTGTTTTTTATCGATATCGGCGTTTGGCTGTTTAGTCCTAAGGCCATGGAGCTGATGTTTGAGCGTAGCGGGTGGAATAAAGATAGTAACTCGTTTGCCGGCGGCATTCCTTCGTTTTATGATATGTACACAGAGTTTGGGCAGGCCCTGGGCCAAAATCCAACCCTGAAAGACGATGCCATCAACCAGCTAAAAGTGGCGATTGTGCCGCTCCCTAAAGGAGAATTTTATCATTTTGGCACCAGCGCCGAACTAATAGAATCGACCGATAAGCTGCAAAACCTGGTGAAAAACCAGGAAGAGATATGGCATAATAAAATAAAACCCAGTGCCGACCTGTTTACTCAAAACGCGATCACCAGGATTGACTTTACCGGCACAAACAATTCTATTTGGATTGAGAATAGCGATATTGCCCATACCTGGAAATTGAGTAGTAAGCATATCATTACAGGAGCTCCTGTAAATGATTGGACGCTTAACCTCCCCGAAGAAACCTGTCTTGATTTTATACCCATTGGTAATAGCGATGAATGGTGTGTAAGGGTTTATGGCTTTTACAACCCCCAGTTACCCATACGGGGAATAAATGCCAATAAAGGCTATGCCGCTGGCGACTGGTTTAATGAGCCGGTTTACCCGGTATTTGATGCCGCAGACTTGAACAGTGAAGTTATTCAAAGCCTGATTGATAACCCATTTAATTACCAGGAAAAGGGAAAACGGTTAATTGCGGCAGCTGATGTTGCGGACGAAGTAAACCTTTATCGCCAGTACGCCCAGCGTGAAACTTTTTTAGAAAGTAACCTGCAAAGCATGGCTGCTAACTGGAAACAATCTGTTTTTTACCAGCTTGATTTGAAAAACGCTGCCGGGATATTTAAAAATGCAAAATTAACGTTACCGCCTGCTTTACCCGATGACGCGCCCCTGTTAACGCGCCTGCATGACCAGATGTTCAGGAGTGAGGTGTTGGGTTCAAACAATCCATCGGCTGCTGCTTATGAGGCAAAAGCATTTGGATTGCTTGCCGAAACTATTGTTGATACAGCTAAAACCGAACTTGCATCACCCAAGCTGGATGTAATGTCCGACCAGATAGTTTGGGGCCGCAGCCCCATCAGGCTCGACCTGGCCGGCGGTTGGACAGACACCCCGCCAAACTGCCTCATAAACGGAGGTAAGGTACTTAACCTGGCCGTCGAGCTTAACGGCCAGCCACCACTGCAGGTATTCATAAAACCATCTGCCGGGTATGTTATCACGTTGCGGTCTATCGATTTGGGTGTGCGGGAGGATATAACCACTTACGAGCAATTGAATGATTATAATAATTCCGTAGGTTCGGCATTTTGTATCCCCAAAGCGGCGCTTTGCCTGGCGGGTTTTGTACCGGAATTTTCGGCAAACAGGTATGGTTCGCTGGTAGAGCAATTGAAAGACTTTGGTATGGGTATTGAGGTAACTTTGCTGGCTGCTATTCCCAAGGGATCGGGCTTAGGCACAAGCTCCATCCTGGCAAGTACTGTATTGGGTACCCTGAGCGATTTTTGCGATTTGAAATGGGATAAATATGCCATCTGCTCGCGAACCTTGGTCCTGGAGCAAATGTTAACAACCGGCGGTGGCTGGCAGGATCAGTATGGTGGTGTTTTTGGTGGTATTAAGCTGTTGGAAAGTAACCCTGGTATTTTTCAAAAGCCGACTGTGCGCTGGGCTCCTGAATTTATATTTACCGATGCTTCTGCAGCATCTGTGTTGTTATATTATACCGGAATTACCCGGGTAGCTAAAAATATCCTGGCCGAAATTGTAAAGGGAATGTTCCTTAACGGCAATGGCTATTTAAGCATCCTTGAAGAAATGAACCACCACGCCCTTAAAACTTACGAGGCTTTCCAATACGGTAACCTGCAGC
This sequence comes from Mucilaginibacter sp. P4_D1, assembly GCF_056401935.1. NCBI lineage: Bacteria > Pseudomonadati > Bacteroidota > Sphingobacteriia > Sphingobacteriales > Sphingobacteriaceae > Mucilaginibacter > Mucilaginibacter sp. P4_D1. The sequence continues at coordinate 14,079 of NZ_JBFUIJ010000049.1, read as the reverse complement.
AAGTAGCCGAGGCTACGGGCATTAGCTGGGAGCTTAACCAGCGTTTGGATGGCGGTACCAACACACCCGAAACTCAGGCTATTATTGACCGCATCAGCGATTTGATAATTAGCTGTAAATTACTGGGCGCTGGCGGTGGTGGTTATATGCTGATATTTGCAAAGGATGTGGCTGCGGCGGCAAAAGTGCGTAGCGCTCTTAATACTAACCCGCTCAATAACAGGGCGAGGTTTGTTGATTGGTCTATTTCACGGGATGGATTTAAAACATCCAGGAGTTAATGTAAGGTTAGCAGGAGCAAATATCACGCCCCTGCAACCTTTAAATATTGCTAATCCTTTATTTTTCTTTGAGTTAATTGTGAGATGCTCATGCATTGCTATCCTTATTTATCAGCCTACGCCCTTTACTCATTATTTTTAAGCGTTGCCGTTTTAACGATATGGATAATGATGTTTTGTCGGCCTCGTTATTATGCAACCCGTAAGCGGCTATAATTTCTTTGTAGGATAGGCTGCCAATAATATTGTTTTCTGCCGAAGCAACTGGTACCAGTTCGGCATTGTGTTTTACCATCAATTCGGCAGCCAGGCGTAACGATGTATTACCAGCAACCATTAACGCCGATGGGCGAACGATATCTCCGAGTTTTTGCAGCTGGCCGTTGTTATACAGATCGCCCAGTTTACACGTGCCCATATAATCTCCTTTTTTATCTACCACTATAAAATCGTGTGCGGTTGAGTTGTGGGCAAGTAGCCAGGCTTTTACTTCGTTAACCGGGTTTTCGGCACTTAAAATAATAGCCTCTTTGCTCATAACGTCAAGTACAGATAGTTTACCCAATACGTCGGGTTCAAATGATACGGGAGTGGCTACCCCTCTGCGGGCAATTTTTTCGGTCATGATAGTATTCTCCATTAAAAAGAACGATACCAGGTACGATGCGGTGCAGGCGCCAAGTAAAGGCAATAAAGCGTTTGATTGCATGGTAGATTCAAGCGCGAAGGTAATACTGGTTAAATAGGCCCTTGAAGCCCCCGCAAACATAGATGACATACCCAGCAACGCCGCCATAGGTATGGTTATGCCCGAATTTGGAAAAAGCATTAAAATAACCGCACCGATGATAGCCCCCGCCGCGCCGCCAATAGTTAACAAAGGCGCAAGGGTACCGCCGGAAGTGCCGCTGCCCAATGCAATAGCCCACGACAGAAATTTAAAAAAGCATAACCGCAGAATAAGCAGCAGTGGAATGGTGCCCGATAAAATGCTGATGATATTATCATATCCTACACCCAAAGTGTGAGGCGCAAAATAACCAATTACCCCAACTGCAAGGCCGCCGAATGCGGGCCACCACATCCAGTGAATGGGGAGTTTATCAAACCAATCTTCAATTAAATAAACAATTTTGGTTATCCCTAATGACAGAAAACCGACAAGTAAACCGATGCCGCTGTAAATAGCTAATGCCTCGTTAGTTGGCACCGCTAAATTGGGCATAGGAAAAACCGGTCCCGATTCAAACAACAGGTGATGGCCTGCTGCTCCCGTAATACAAGCCAGGGCAACGGGCAAAATAGATTTGGGCGAAAACTCAAACAAAAGCAATTCAATGGCCAACAACACAGCCGCTATGGGAGTGCCGAATATAGCCGACATACCCGCTGTAGCGCCCGCTGCAAGAATAACCTTGCGCTCATTGGCGGTAATTTTTAATAACTGGCCCAGGGTTGATCCTAAGGCTCCGCCGGTTGCAATTATTGGCCCCTCGGCACCAAAGGGCCCCCCGGTACCAATAGCAATTGCCGACGATATGGGCTTTAAAAACGTAATAGAAGGTTTTATTTTGCTTTGGTTGGTTAGTATTTGCTCCATGGCTTCGGGGATACCATGTCCCCTGATGGCTTTTGAACCATATAAGGCCATTAGCCCAACAATTACTCCGCCAATGGCCGGCACAACAATAACCCATGTACCCAAATGATTGGCCGCGGGGCTATGGAAATGTACATCCAGCATGCCGTAAAAAGATATGTTGGTTACAATATTAATGAGGTATATAAGCCCCTTGGCTATAACGCTGATGGCTATTGCCACCACAACAGATAGTGCCGATACATATAATAACCTGTTTTTTATACTTCGGGATAAAGTTAATTTATCCTGGTGATTATTGATGGCGTTTAAGGAAGGCGATATGGGAATGCCTGTTTCTTTTTGTTTCATGATGAATATTACACGATCCCGCACTTATAAAACGCGGGCCTATTTTATTGCAAAAGTAATATAAAATAGACTTTTTGAAAAATATTTCACAATAAAATATTGCACATGCAATATTTTATTGCAAGTTTTGCCATCGAAATTATTTAAAACATTGCAAGGATAGTAACATGAAAAAATTCAGTTATGCATTAATGGCGATAGGGGTTATCATCATTATTATTGGTTTTTTAACTTTTACCCATTTAAAAACAGTTAACGCGGTTGATTCACACAACTGGACAATTTATATTAATGGCGCAAAATCATTCCCCTGGCCGGTATTTGGGGGTTCGGTAATTGCCATACTGGGAATTATTTTTAACATGGCTACCTGGGAGCAGCCAAAAGGCCGGTACTTTTAATAATTTCGCAAAGGCGGTTGCCAATAATAAAACAGTATTCATACATGGCAAAAAGTAAAAGTGTTTGTGATTTAAAGAGTTGCTTTTTGTGCATGCACTGCTTAAAAGACTGGATTCCGGTTATTGATGCGCAGCGGAAAAATTATGCTGTAAAAAAGGGGGAAATAATATTTAAGGAAGGCGACCCGGTTACAGGAATTTATTTTGTTTACGAAGGCAAAATAAAAGTGCATAAAAAATGGGATGCCGAAAAAGAACTGATATTACGTTTTGCGCAAAAAGGCGATATTGTTGGTCACCTGGGGCTTGGCGATACGGGTTATTATCCGGTATCGGCTACGGCTATTGAGGCCGGCGTAATCTGTTATATCAGCATGGATTTCCTGGAATCGACCCTGAATATTAACAATAACTTTGTAATTAAGCTTATGCGCTTTTTTGCCAACGAGCTGCAGGAGTCTGAAAAGCGAATGCGCAACCTGGCGCATATGCCTGTTAAGGGGCGGGTTGCCCAGGCGCTTATTTCCCTTAAAAATAAGTTTGGTATAAATGCCGGTGGATTTATCGATATCGACCTGAGCAGGCAGGATTTGGCCGCATTTACCGGTGCTGCATACGAATCACTTTTTCGTACTATAAATGACCTGGTTGAAGAAAAAATTATCGAAATAGCAGGAAAAAGCATACTTATTAAAGCCGAGGATTTATTGCGCAAGCTAACAGATGAAGCTGGTGCACAGCCGGCTGCTTAGCGCTGGTACCTGCGCCATACCATAAACCATTTTTTATTGTTGGGATATTTGCGATGGCCGCTTACGTTGTTTACCAGCAAAGCCACCAACAACAATACTGTTGCGCCGGATAGCACCGGGCTTAATACATATAAATACCCCAATGCCTGTATTTTGACCGACCCGATATTGGCAATGAGTGCTGTGGCGCCGCCCGGCGGATGCAGCGTTTTGGTAATTTGCATTAATACAATGGCAATTGATACAGCCAGGGCCGATGATAGCCAAACCTCGTGCGGGATAAGCTTATGCATAGTTACCCCAACAATAGCGCAGATTACGTGGCCGCCAATTAAGTTTCGGGGCTGGGCAAGGGGGCTGTTTACAATGCCATAAATTAATACCGATGAGGCGCCGAAAGAGCCGATAAGAAATAAATTATCCGAAGAGCTAAAGTACCGGTTGCTACAAAAACCAATTAAGCCTATACCCAGGAACGAGCCTATAAACGTCCAGAAATGTTCTTTATAATCAACCAGCGTTTCTTTATAAACAATATAACGGGCGGTGCGAACGTGGCGATGTATCCTTCTGATCATAACAATTGGTGGGCGCAAAAATAGGCACTTTAATCATGATTATAAACAATTGGGAACTGATAGTAATGGTTGATTTTGTAGAGGCGCATCACATGCGTCGCCCACATGCAAATCGAAACCGGTATAGCGGGAAACGCATGTGCAAGAATCCAGGCTACAGCAATGTGGTTACTGTCCTGGCCCTGGCTGATGGTTGCTTATAATGACGCGTTGTAAGTTATTGATTGTTAGTATAAAATATCCGTAATCGCAAGTAACTACCAGCTCAGCTGGAAAAAACAGAGATGACATGGTGGCAAATGGAGTTGCTGTAGAGACGCATAATTGCGTCTCCCGCAGGATATTCAGAATTTGCAAGACCGATTTGCATGTGTGATTTGCATGGGGGAGACGCAATTATGCGTCTCTACATTAAAAAAAACACACTCGATGATCAACATGATTATAACATTGGCTAACTAAATCTTGTCTTGCCGGGATTCCTAATTTTAAGTCTACATTAAACCTATATCATATTTGCAGGAAACGAAAAGACCCCGGATTCTTTCAATCCGGGGCCCTTTGTTATTAAAGCATCATTAATCCTGTTTGCTTTGCACCAAAAGGTGTTCGGCAATACATGCGCGCTATTTTTGTTTTTGCCAGCGTTTCTTTGCGGTAGTTAGCGTAATAATCAACTGTCATCAAATCAACCTGGTATTTATAGGTTTTATCTTTGGCAGCGCCTGCATACAGTTTGCTGACAAATACCTGCGCAAAATCGGCCGACGTGTATTTTTCAAGTTCGGCGTTAGCCGCTCTTTTTCCGTTAATCCAGATACCATAGGTGCGTGCATCTGTAAAAACGCTCAGTTGCTTTGCCGTCGGGAAGGCCCGTGGCAGTATAAGCCCGTTGCCCATCATAAAACCAACCATTTGTTGTGCCTGCTGTTCTTTGCTCATCTGGCCATATATTTCTTTAAGCCGGGCTTTATCCTCATCCGAAACTTTCATGATCTTTCCATCCGCCGAGATCATGTTTTTACCGTGGCTACTTAAGGCTGCCGAAAAATAAGGCTCATATTTATCAGCGATGTTTTTATACTCGGCCAATAACTCGGGCGATACACCATTTACAGTATGCTTATAATTGAGCTCGGCAAAAATAAAGTCGCGTTGTACTTTGCCCGGCGGGCTATTTTTCGGCGCTGGTTTGGGTTGAAGCTGGTCGGCTTTTCCTCTAGCTGCCGGCAATGCAAATTTTGGTTGCTGCGCTTCGGTTTTGGTGGTGAATAACAAAAATGCCGCAATGGCGAAGGGCATAACGGCCAGCCGGCTTAGCCAGGCGTTAACGGTGGTTGTGGTTTTAGTCATCATGATCAATCTTTTTTTGGTAATAGCGTAGTTGAATTGGCTGGTTATGCCTAAGCCGTTAAGGCCTGATAAACTGTGAATAAGCAGGTTTTGATAGTTGGCAGTATCGTAGTGCGTATTTAATACCGCGGCATCGGCCAAAAATTCGTGGTTTAGCTTAATGTACCTGCGGTATATTAAGATGAAGGGGTTAAACCAGCAAATGGCTTGTACAAGCTCGGTAAATATGATATCAAAAGAGTGTAACTGGCGGGCGTGTGCAAGTTCATGATATAAAACGCCACCGTCAATTTGTCCGTTTTGATAGTCGTCGCGGTTTAAAAACATGTACTTTAAAAAGGTATGCGGCGTTTGTTTTTGGTCGATTAGCACCAGTTTTGCATTTTCATATGGGGCGCTATAGTTTTTATCTATAGTTTGTTTGATGCTATATAGATTTTTAACAAACCGCAATAAAAGCAAGCCGGTAATTAAAATATAAATGCAGGGCAACAAGTAAAACAGATAGTTGATGCGTTCAGGACTTGCTGTTGTAGCCGCCGGTATTAATGTTGAGGGAGTTGCCGGCGCATCCAGTATTTCTGCCTTAAAATAAGGTTGTTCAACAATCGTTGCAGCACGTTGCTGTATGCTGATTAACGGTACCGAAAGCGAAAATACAATGCCGAACAAAAGGTAAAACCTGTTGAAAGTATACATTGCTTTATTTTTAAGCAATACAACATAAGCAAGCAGCAACAAGGCGCTGCAAAGCGTAAAGTTTAGCAGGTAGGTTGTCATGGTTTTTTTTTGTTTAATTGTTGGTCTATAATCTTCTTGAGGTCTTGTAATTCGGCATCGGTAAGGTGGGTTTCGGTTGCGAAAAACGAAGCAAACTGAATGGCCGAATTGCCAAAAAAGTTTTTGATAAGCCCGTTAACATGGGTTGCAAAGTAATCTGACTTTTTTACCAGCGCGTAATACTGCCTTGAATTCCCCATCAGGTTATAGGCTACAAAACCTTTATCCTGCATGCGTTTCAATAAAGTGGCAATAGTAGTTACTGCGGGTTTGGGCTCCGGGTAACTATCTATCAGGTCTTTCAGGAAAACTTCCTGGCCTGCCCAAATCAGTTCCATTAATTGCTCTTCGGTATTGGTTAGCTTCATGTTCTACGACATTAGAATTTACTCTACAATTGTAGAGTAAATAAATCATAAATGCAAACGACTTTCGAAATTATTTCTACAATTGTAGAGCGATTGTAGAAATAGGTTTTTAGATATAAGTATGCGGGCAGTAAGGTTTTATTTCGCCGTTATAATAATCCTGAATTTATTATGATAAACTACGTGCCCATTGGCTTTAATGTAAGGCTGTATAGCGGTCGATATGGTTTCATAAACCTTGTCAAAGCCGCTGTGATCTACGGCCCTCGCTACAGGGCCTGCTGCAATTAACCCCTTTAGCGCGACCTCGGTGGTGGGGTAATCCCATATCGAATCGATATCTGAACTTTCCAGGATTTTAAAGCCAACGGTCTGCAGGGTGTTTTCTAACAGCTGATTTTCGGACAATGTAAATGGCCCGGGTGCGCCGGGTGGCGGTGGTGGCATTAACGAACCTACAGCTTTTAGGTAACTGGCGGCTTCGCAATCCTCTTTATTGCCCCATATCATGGCAATAAGCATGCCGCCGGGTTTTAAAACACGCTTAGCTTCGGTAAGCGCGTTTTTTACATTGGCTGCGTATTGAAACGAGTTGAAGCCGCAAACTATATCGAAGCTATCATTGCCAAATGGGAGTTCTTCCATTTCGCCGGTTAAAAAGGTGACAGCCCTGTTTCGTTCCCTGGCTAATGCGATGAGCGGTTCGCTGGCATCGATGCCGGTTACCTTCGCCCCGGCGTGATAGGCCAGATCGCTAAACAAGCCCGAGCCGCAGCCTACATCCAACATCGAATAGCGGTTATTTACTTTAAGATAATCTAATACATAAAGATAGCCGGCATTGCCCGTTTGCTCCTGGATGTTGGCCCAATCTTTTGGGCGCTTACCCCACAATTGCCCCTGGATACCTTTTGAACCCATAGTTATTTGTAAATGAGTGCCTAAGCTATAAAAATAACGAAATTATACTTAATTCACCTTCTCAAATCTTGCAGCCCAGCCACCGCCAGGTGCAAGTTTTACAGATAGCTTGTCTTTCGCGGTAACGTTTATAACGGTGCGTTTATAATCGGTAGCGTCCTTATCGGCATTTACGCCATCCTCAAATACAATGGCCTTATAATTGCCATCGCCCAAAAATGCTAAATCGATATTTAAATCCCTCGCATCCCAGTTGCTCATGGCGCCGGCATACCAGGTGGCGCCTTTGCGGCGTGCAATGGCTACATATTCGCCCACTTTACCATCAAGGGCAACGGTTTCGTTAAAGGTGGTAGGCACCGCAGCTATAAAATCGGTACTTTCCTGCTCTTTGGTATAAATGGTAGGGTTATCGGCCATCATTTGCAGCGGGGCCTCAAATATGGTATACATGGCCAGTTGATGACAGCGAGTTCCCTGGCTCATCGGGTTGCCATTAACCGGGCGAAAATTTGCTTTGGTTGCGTTGCGCATAGCACCTGGCGTGTAATCCATCGGCCCGGATAGCATGCGGATGAACGGGATACTTACATCATAACCCGGGTGGTTGGTTACACCCCATTTTACATTCTCCAGCCCTTTCACGCCCTCAAAATTCACAATATTAGGAAAAGTGCGCTGGATGCCGCCGGGCTTGTACATGCCATGGTAATCAACAATCAGGTGATGGTTGGCAGCCTTTTGGGCTATATCATATAGCGATGCAACCATTTTCTGATCGTCGCGGTCAATAAAATCTATTTTGAACCCTTTTACACCCATTTTTGCGAATTTGTCAAAAGCTAAATCGGTTTGGCGGGTAAGTGCATACCAGCTGGTCCACAAAATGAGGCCCACGTTTTTTTGTTTAGCATAATCAAGCAGTTCCTGCAGGTTAATCTCGGGCGAAATCTGGGTAAGGTCCACAATGCTCGACCAGCCCTCATCCAGCACCACATATTCTATTTTATTAGCCGATGCAAAATCGATATAGTATTTATAGGTTGGGTTATTGATGCCTGCCTTAAAATCAACGTGGCTGATGTTCCAGTCGTTCCACCAATCCCAGGCTACCTTGCCGGGTTTTATCCACGATAGGTCGGTTAGCCTTGATGGTTCGGCAAGCTTTTGCACCATGTCGCTATTGGCCAGCTGCTTGTCTTCGGTGCTGATAATCACCACGCGCCATGGGAAACTGCGGGTACCGGTGGTTTTGGCAATATAATTGGCCCGGCCATTCACCACGTAGTTCATGTTGGCATAACCGCCGGTTTGCTCCACTGTAGGATATTTGGCAAATGCTCCTTTCAGGTTTTTGCTGCCGCTACCATCGCCGGTTAAATACATACCCGGGTAATTGTTTAGGTCGGCCTCTAAAATGGCTGCCTTTTTCGGAGCGCCAACATCAACCAATACGGGCAAAAAAGCCAGGGTGTCTTTTTTTACGGCAGAGATGTTGATGTTATCGTAAAGTGCTTCAAAAGAGGTTGTCCATTTATCCTTGTTCCTGAAATCGTTCACAAAAGGCAGATAAGCTTTATTATCGTCCTTAAAATTGAAGTTGGCTTCCTCGTCAACAACGGTAATTTCACCCTTTTTTTGCGTGATAAAGCGGTAGGCCACCCCATCGTCATAGGCACGGAATACCACCGCGTAATCGCCTTTAAAGTTGATGATAACCTGGTTGTATTGGTCATGAACCCTATCTTTTTTATAAATAGGGGTATTAAACCAGGTATCTGCGAATGATGTTTTGGCCGATTTTACAACCGCGTTTTTGCCTAACACCTCGCCGCCAGCCAATGTCATGGATACAGTTGACGGGGTGATAATCGCTGTCCCTTCATGCTTTGCTTCCCAGCTGATTGTGGCACCGGTAGCAATAGCTAAATCGATTTCGCCATTCGGCGATTTTATATGGTAGTTTTTTGCCGATTGGGCAAGGAGTGTGATAACAGGAAGGCATAGGCAAAGCAGGAGTAAAAGTTTAGTCTTCATCACAAAGGTGTTATGGTTAAAAATGGCGATTTATGCAATCCGAAACTAAGTATAAATATACTTACGGCATAATGCATTCCCTACAAATTGTAATGAGAAAAAAACAGCGAGAGTTAGTTGGGTTAATGAAGCTACTCGTCGCCCAGGTCGTACTCTTTGTTAATCAGGCTGATCAATAGTTTAGCATGTTGCAGCTGTTGCTTCAGCATATTGTTGTAGCCCAATACCACCCCTTTTAACAAAGCCGCCTTATTGGCCAGTGATAAAGCGTTTGATGCAAATAAAGGGCTTACATTAGGGCCGGGTGTTTTCCCGTTTTCCACAATATAGCGTACGTCCATTGTTTCACTAAGCTTATCAATACACTCTTTGCCGTAATCGCCGTATCCCTTTTTTTGCCCGTCTATTTGAGTGATGTTAGATTCGTAGTTCATGACACTATCGGTAATAGCATGGTTTTGTATGAGCCTTAATGAGCCGGAATATTTAAGCTGGGTAAGTGTGCCGGTTGAAAATGGCATAACCGAACTTACCAGCATCGCCCAACTTAATTTATGCAGATGTATAATTTCGGGTTTGGAAATATTTGGAGTACTTAAAATGTTAATAACACTATCTAACCCCTTTACCTTCTTGTTGTTTAGGTCAATAATAATCTGTAAATCTTTGGTATCCGATTTAAGATCTCTTACCATGCTGTGCATATATTCCTTGGCATGGCTATGTTCATTGATATGTTCCAGTTCATATTCGGCAACTGAGCCGGCAAAGACAGCCAGGAACAACATGAAAAATTCAAATAGGTAATGCTTTAGCTTACTTCTGTCGGTGTGGGTGTGGTGGTGTACTTCCATTGTAAAATGATGCCCTAAAATAATAAAAATGTTGTTGCGGAATATTAAACAGGATACTTTTCTTGCGCAAAGACGCAAAGAAAAATAAGCAGGTCACTTCGCCACTTAGCATCTTTGTCTTTTGCTAGAAATGATGCCCTCCTGGGATGGTTACAATGAAAAAGGGCCAACAAAACGAACAGATATTTAGATGCCTTAATTGCGAAAAACATCATTTTTATGTTAACCATACCAAAGTCGCAAACAGCTGATTATTAAATGTTTAATGTGTTTTGTTTTCGAAATGTGTTAAGTTATGTTAACCATGTTTTGGCGTTTGACCAACACGATCGGCCCTGAGATTCGTGAAATTCAATTAAGTTGTAATGCTGGCGGCAAAATATTAGGGCCTAAGTTTTTACCGCCACGCAKGCTGTTAACAAGGGCACGCCCCGGCCCCCGAAATTCGCCGTCTGAATTAAAAAACAAAAAATCCTTTCAATTCCCCCAAATTCTGATTACGTTTGAATTTTTTGTTGATGTAGCTTCTATTAATTTTTTATCAAAAGTTAATGCTACGAGTAGACAGTACAAAACCCTGCCAGATTATTTATGCCATTGCAAAGCATGATTACCTTGGCTATGTAATTGAGCCACACATCGTTCAGCTTAACCCCAACGGCGAATTTTCATTAACCCACCAGCGCTTATTTTCCAATACGGCAAAGGAGTTTATTCATTGTATTGATGAAGTTGATATTAAGCTTATCAAGATTTTGGAGGAGATGGAGCAGGGCAATGTGATTAAACGCTTTTATAAAAAGCCTATTCGGCCGTTTGAGTTTTTTGCCAAGATATTTAACGAAACATTATTTGATACCATTCGCCCCAAGCTGGAGAAAAGGATGGCCGAAGCACTGAACCTGCTGACGCAAACCGGCAAAAAGGTTTACCAGATGAGTAAGGAGGGCTATCCCGGCGAACGGAAGCTGCAGATAGCAACTGAGCCGGCCAGCGTGCTGTTCCATTTCAGGCGAAATGAGGAGGAGATACGGTATTTCCCGACGATTAAATACCAGGTAATGCGCATCGAATTCATGTTTAAAAATGCCGAGATCATTTGTAACCACCCGGCCTGGATGCTGCTGGACGACACCCTGTATTATTTTGATAAAGAGATAGAAGGTAAAAAACTGGTGCCGTTCCTGAATAAGCGCTATATCGCAATTCCCAGGTCGTCAGAGCAGTCCTACTTTGAAAAGTTTGTTGCGCCGCTGATTGAGAAGCACAATGTATATGCCGAAGGATTCACGATAAATACCGAAAAATACGATGCGCAGCCGGTTATAAAACCTATTTATGTAGAGGGGGGCACATCGCAGCTGCAATTGTATTTTAAATATGCGGGCTATATTTTCCCTTACGGCGATGGGCGTACGGTATCGGTAAGGATGGAGAAAAATGGCGACGATTACCTGTTCCACCGCATTAAACGCTCGGGTACCTGGGAAAAAGGCAAGATGGCACAACTGGAGCAATTGGGCCTTAAAACTGCCTCCAGCTTATTTCAAAACCTGGAGGTTGATAATAAGCATGATGAAGACGCAGATCATTCTTTCTCGGTATTTGAATGGCTTAATCAGCATCATAACCAGTTAACAGAGCAGGGTTTTGAAATAGAGCAACCTGAAGGACAAAAGCGGTACGTTTTTGGAAACAGCAAAATAGACCTTGAAGTATCTGAAAACAACGATTGGTTTGATATTAACGCCATTGTTTGGTTTGGGCCATACCGTATTCCCTTTATCCAGCTAAAAAACCATATCCTTAACCATAAAAAGGAATTTGTTTTGCCATCGGGCGAGATTGCTGTTATCCCTGAAAAATGGTTTTCGCAATATGGTAACCTGCTGCATTTTACCGAGGGTGGTAATGATTTACGGCTGCGCCGCCACCATATAGGCCTGGTTAACGACCTGGCCGAAGGCGAAATGGCTAACGTTACCATGACCCGCAAGCTACAAAGGCTTACCAATTTTGAAGAGCTGGAGGAAATTGAGATGCCGGTGAATTTTGAAGGCAACTTGCGGGCCTATCAAAAAGCGGGCTATAACTGGTTTCACTTTTTAAAACAATATCATTTTGGTGGTTGCCTTGCCGATGACATGGGGCTTGGTAAAACGATACAAACCCTGGCCCTGCTGCAAAAACATAAAGAGTTTACCGAAGCGGAGGGCAGCAAGAGTACATCGCTGGTTATTATGCCAACATCGTTGATATACAACTGGCTTAACGAGGCAAAAAAATTCACACCGCAATTGCGGCTAATGGTTCATACCGGCACATTAAGGTATCGGTCGGCAGATGTGTTTGCTAACTATGACGTGGTTATTACCACCTATGGCATCAGCCGGATAGATATTGAAATGTTTAAGGAGTACTTTTTTGATTATGTGATACTTGATGAAAGCCAGAACATCAAAAACCCATCGTCAAAATCATTCCAGGCGGTTAAGCAGCTCAAGTCGCGCTTTAAGCTGATATTGAGCGGTACCCCGGTTGAAAATTCGGTTAACGACTTATGGACGCAGATGTCGTTTATAAATCCCGGCCTGTTGGGTAACCAGCAGTTTTTTCAGAACGAGTTTGTAACGCCCATAGAAAAGAAAAAGGACGAGGATAAGGCCCGTAAGCTACAGGCGCTCATTAAACCTTTTGTGCTGCGCCGTACCAAAGAGCAGGTAGCTACAGAACTGCCTCCAAAAACAGAAACGTTGCTTTACTGCGAGATGAGCGAGGAGCAGGCATCGGTATATGAAAAAATAAAGTCAGAATACCGCAACGAATTGCTGAAAAGCCTGGAGGATGGCACCTTTGCCAAAACCCAGATACAGGTTTTGCAGGGGCTTATTAAGCTGAGGCAGATAGCCAACCATCCCATCATGATTGATAAGGATTACGAGGGCGATAGCGGGAAATTTGAAAACGTTGTACACACCCTGGCCAGCGTGCTGGATGGCGGGCACAAGGTGTTGATATTCTCGCAGTTTGTGAAGCAGCTTGCCATTTACCGCGAGCACCTCGAGCGCGAGGGGATACCATATGTGTACCTTGACGGCAGCACCCAAAACCGGGGCGATGTGGTTAAACAATTCCAGGAGAATAAGAAAACCAGGGTATTCCTGATATCGATAAAAGCCGGAGGCGTAGGCCTTAACCTTACCGAGGCCGACTACGTATTTATCCTTGACCCTTGGTGGAACCCCGCGGTTGAACAACAAGCCATTGACCGCACCCACCGTATTGGGCAAACCAAAAATGTGTTCATCTACAAATTCATCACCAAAGATTCTGTTGAAGAGAAAATACTTGCCTTGCAGCAGCGCAAATTAAGCCTGAGCCGGGCTTTAATTACCACCGAGGAGAGTTTTATCAAATCGCTTACTGCGGATGATATAAAGGAGATATTGGGGTAGAAACCCCAGATGTGCAGGTGTGCAGATTTCAAATGTGCAGATGGAAGATTTTGAATGTGTATATTTCAGATTATTTGATCTGGATAAAGCATAAAAAAAATGAGGCTGTATCATAAATCATGATCAGCCTCTTTTTTATTATTAATGGTTTATTGCTATAAAATCAATTAGTTATCTATGGTTTTATTTGTTTTAACAATCTGATTTTCATATATTTAAAGTATAGATATATGAGATATGGCAATCAGACAACCTGTTTTCAAACACTATGATCAGCAGCAAATATTAGCTATTCCGCCAACCCTGGAGGAGCTAATCCCGCAATCCCATCCGGTTAGAGTTGTCAAT
>NZ_JBFUIJ010000048.1:0-46933 GCF_056401935.1 Mucilaginibacter sp. P4_D1 | reverse complement strand
GTTCCTTATCGTTCGGGAAGCTTTTTGATTTTACATCGCTGATGTAGTTTTTAAAAGCGCCGTTCATTTGCTCATATAAATTAGAATACTGGCGTAAAAAACGCGGCTTAAAATCGTTGTTGATACCCAGCATATCATGTATTACCAAAACCTGGCCATCGCATTGGCCGGCACCTATACCTATAATAGGTATTTGTACACTTTGGCTAACTTCTGTTGCCAGTTTGGCCGGTATTTTTTCAAGTACAATGGCAAAGCAGCCAAGCTCCTGTAACTTAAGCGCATCTTCACGCAGTTTCTGGGCCTCAACTTCTTCCTTGGCGCGTACGGTATAGGTGCCAAATTTATAGATAGATTGCGGCGTTAAGCCTAAGTGGCCCATTACCGGGATGCCCGCTGTAAGTATACGGCTGATAGATTCGGCTATTTCTACGCCTCCTTCCATTTTAACGGCATGCGCACCAGACTCTTTCATGATCCGGATAGACGAGTTAAGCGCCTCTTTGGAATTACCCTGGTATGATCCGAAAGGTAAATCGACAACAACCAAGGCGCGTTTGGCCGCACGGACCACTGATGATGCATGGTAGATCATCTGGTCGAGCGTTATCGGCAGCGTGGTTTCGTGCCCGGCCATCACGTTTGAGGCCGAATCACCCACCAGGATGATGTCCATACCGGCTTCATCTACAATGGTAGCCATCGAGTAATCGTAGGCGGTAAGCATGGCAATTTTTTCGCCACGGTTTTTCATCTCCTGCAGAATGTGCGTGGTGATCCTTTTTACTTCTTTGTTTACAGACATAGTTAAATGTGTTAAAGAAAGCGCAAAGGTAATTTTTTTTATTTCGGATTTCGGATGTTCAATTTCGGATTTAGTAAGGCTAAATGAAGGTTAATTCAAAATAAAAATTCTAAAATAAAAAAATCCGAAATCCCAATTCCGAAATCCGAAATATTCTTGTACTTTTGCACCGTGAATCCGGAAGTTCCTTACTTCAATATTTCTATCAGTTTTCACGGGGCTTTGAACCAGGCGATCCGATTTAATAATCCATTCAATTTTTTTGCTAAATGACGCACTTCACCAAATTACCGGCAGTACTTTTATTGGCTGATGGCACCGTATTTTACGGTAAAGCCGCTGGAAAGATAGGTACTACTACCGGCGAGATCTGTTTTAACACAGGGATGACCGGCTACCAGGAAATTTTTACCGACCCATCCTACTTTGGGCAAATAATGGTTGCAACCAATGCGCACATTGGTAATTATGGCATAGCCGATATCGAAGTTGAATCGGGTAATATCCAGATTGCAGGTTTGGTTTGTAAAAACTATAACATTGCTTACAGCCGTAAGCAAGCTAACGAATCTATCCAGGATTACTTCCAGGCACAAAATATTGTGGGCATCAGCGATGTGGATACCCGCCAGATAGTACGCCATATCCGCGATAAGGGAGCCATGAACGCAATCATCTCATCAGAGATATTGGATATCGAAGAATTGAAAGCCAAACTGGCCGAAGTGCCTTCGATGGACGGGCTGGAGTTATCGTCGCAGGTATCAACCACCGAAACTTATACTTTTGGTAACGAAGATGCCGCCTACCGTGTAGCAGTACTTGATTTGGGTGTAAAGAAAAACATCCTTCGCAATTTTGATGATCGTGATGTTTACGCCAAAGTTTTCCCGGCAAAAACTACTTATGCCGAAATGGAAAATGACTTTGCTCCAAACGGTTATTTTATATCAAATGGACCCGGCGATCCGTCGGCCATGCCTTACGCTATTGATACGGTAAAAGAAATTTTAGCTGCTGATAAACCGATGTTTGGTATTTGCTTAGGCCACCAGTTGCTGGCTTTGGCTAACGATATCCCAACCAAAAAAATGTTTAACGGTCACCGTGGCTTAAACCACCCGGTAAAAAACATCATCATTAACCATTGCGAGGTAACATCGCAAAATCATGGTTTTGGTGTGATACCAGAAGCTGTACGCGCATCTGATAAAGTAGAAATTACCCACGTGAACCTTAACGATCAATCGATAGAAGGTATCCGTGTAAAAGATAAAAAAGCATTCTCGGTACAATACCACCCGGAGTCATCTCCTGGCCCGCATGATTCAAGGTATTTGTTTGATGATTTTATCAACCTGATGAAATAATTCTTTTCAATTTGAAAATTTGAGAATTTGAAGATTTTTGAAAGCCTTTTGAGTGAGAAACTTGAAAGGCTTTTTTGCTGAATTTATGAGCTAATAATCAACCTATGCAAAGTTTTGAAAGGGTTTGGCTTAAGATGATTCAAGCGGGCATTGCTACGCTTCTACTGGTGTACCAATAGCTACCGCGGGCAGTGTAAACATAAACTCGGTACCTACTCCCGGCTGACTGGTTACCCATATTTTGCCGTGGCATTTTTCAACCAGGTCCTTACAAAACAGCATGCCCATGCCGGTGCCCGATTCATTTTTGGTTCCAACCTTACTGTTTACCTTGCCTTTAAACAGCTTATCGCGCTGATCGGCAGGCATGCCTACACCGGTGTCCTTTACCTTTACAATAATCCTTTTGTTATCTTCCATCGTTGCCGAAATCTCTATCGTATCACCCTCACGGCAAAATTTCAGCGCATTGGTGATCAGGTTACGGATAACGATGCGGACGGAGTTTGGATCGGCCCAGGCAGATAAATTGGCAGGGATGCCATCCAACAGGGTAATACCTTTTAATTCGGCTTGCTCATGATAGGTTTCAATTTCTAAACTTACCAGCTCTTTTATCGAAAAGTTTTTTACCGATGCTTCAAAGTTTTCCATCTGGCTATTTATCCAGAACAGTAGGGTATCCAGGAAATCAGAGGTGTATTCCAGTTTTTTTAATACGCCGGGTATCATTTCCAGCAATTCCTCGTGGCTGATGCTATCATCCTGCAACAAGCTGAACAGGCCGCGTAGTGTGCTTAGCGGAGCCCGCAGGTCATGCGCTAAAATGGATATCAGCCGGTCTTTTAAAACATTTAAATCGTTCAGTTTTTCGGCCTGGTCGTCAATATTGGTTTTTTGTTTCAATATCTCGCTGTTACGGTCCTCAAGCAATGCGTTAATTTTTTGTTGTTTTCGTTTTTGCCGGTAATAAATACCCACGGTTACAATCATCCCCACAATGATGATAGAAAATATGGCATTAACCAGCCGCTGGCTTTTTATTTTCTGTTGATATATCAGGTCGCGTTCACGTTGCTGCTGGGCAAGCTGGCGCTTCTTTTCGGCAAAGCCCAATTCATAGTTATATGATGTCAGCTTTTGAATGCTTTCATTATCGTTAATTTGATTTTTAAGGTTGATGTATTCATTTAACATCCGGTTGGCGTCCTCAAATTTGCCAAGACCGGCCATTGCTTTGTTAAGTTGTAAAGCAGAGTTTGAGCGTACCGATATATTGCCAAGCTTAATGGCCTGTGCCTGGCCATCCACGGCGTATTTGTAGGCATTTGTATAATCGCCTAACAAGTTATACACGGTGGCATAACCATTTAAAGCATAGGCCTGGTTATACACAATCTTGTATTTTTGGGCTATCCGTAATGATGTATCCAGGTATGATTTGGCAAGCGGAATTTGATTTTTATGTGCATAACACATGCCCAGATCTGTATAAACCGAACTTAAGCCGTCTTTATCATCCTGCTGTTTGGCGGTTTTTAATGATTTTGATAAATACACGATAGCTTCATCATACTTATGTTGGGCAAGCAGCACTTCGCCAATATTTTCATTAATAGTACCAACAGCCTGTTTGTTGTTGGTGGCCTCAAATACCTGTATGGCCTTTTTAAAATATTCAAGCGCGTTCGGGAACACCTCCATATTTTGCAATACCACCCCAATATCATTATAAATTTCGGCTGATGTTGTTACATAGTTGTTTTTTAAAGCGATAAAAAGACCCTTGTAGTAAAAGTCGAGCGCATTTGAAAGCTGGCCCTTGCTAAAGTAAGTTATCCCTATGTTTTTATAACAATCTGTTAAAGTAGGTTCGTCCTGGTTGCGCAGGCAAATCAGGCGGGCTTTATCTAAATAGGCTAACGCAAGTTTGTATTCGGCCAATTGGTTATACATCCGCCCGTAGGAGATGTATGCTTTGCTAAGGCCTTTATCATTATGTAAGCTTTTGAATATGGCTATCGCTTCGTCAAAATTCTGTTTTGCTTGCTTGGAGTTGCCTTTAAAATAATTTACGTGCCCTGTTTCCAGCAAGCCATCCGCTATGCCTTCGAGGTATTTAATTTTGCGCGATAGCTCAACGCCTTTTTTGCCATAATAGTAAGCGCTATCAGGGTTCGATTTAAAATAGCCCGATGCTATTTTATTGAGTTTATTAATAGTAGCGGTGTCTGGATTTTTTTGATATGCAGACGCGGGCAACAACAGGTTTTTAATACTGTCAACTTCGGGATGCAATTTAGCAAATGCCGGAAGGCTTAAGAATATAAAAAAGACCGCCGATATTAACCCCCGTGTACCATGATTACCTGCAATATGTTTTTTAAATCTCAAGATCAGTAAATAGTTAATGCTTTATACGAAACAAACGGCTTAATTGGTTTGATTTATTTTAATTAATAAATATAGGGTATTTTAGTAGTGGGCTTAATTAATTCACTTTAATTAATTTTAATGCTTTAAAAGGAGCAATGAAAAAGAATATCGACCTCAACTTAAATGCTGACGAAAAGGCAGTACTTAAAAGCCAAAAAATAAAGATAAATGCGCTGGCCGGCTACGCTCCTGATGAAATAGCGGCTATCCTGAAAGCTTCGCCCCAAAGGGCTAAAGAGATTTCTGCGCTGATGGAATTTCAAAGTATCCCATCGTTGGGCATTAACTTTGCATCCGAGCTTATTGAACAGGGCTACTATTCATTAAAGCAGCTTGAAGGTAAAGATCCAGTTGAGCTGTACAACGCATTTGAAAAGCACTGCGGCACCTGGGCCGACCCCTGCGTTGAGGACTCGTACCGTTTATTGGCCCATTATATTTTACACCGCGACGATAGTAAGCGGTGGTGGCATTTCACGGCCGAACGCAAAGCCTACCGCACCCAACACGGCTTCCCTGCCGACAGGCCAACGCGCCCCTGGTACGATTTACCACAATACCCTAAAATGAAACAGTATGCCGATAGCCTGAACAAAGATACAGCTACTGTTAAGTTGTAATTACGTAGTTGCAAGCCCTAAGTCTTGTCGAAAAATCTTTATCCCTAAATGACTTAGAGTTTGAGACTTTCGACTTAAGCTCTAAGTCATTTCAGGACAAGACAGTTTTATCTTAATTCTTGACTCTTATTTCTTGACTCTTTTTTTAATTGTTATTTTTATTTGGATTTATTCTAAATAAGGATTTACTTTGCTCTTGTTCAATGCAGATCAGAGTTCAACTTTTAAAAGAATATTGCATAATGAAGAAGATTTTTTGCCTTTCAATACTGTTCGTTACATTTCAAACCACTTTAATCAAAGCCCAAGCGAAACCGGAGCAGGATAGGAAGGCTATATTGGCCCTGGGTGGCTTTTACAAAGTAACCTTTGACTATGCCGAGACCTTTTCGCCCGATACGGCTTATAAAAACCATGCTCCATATCATGCTGTAGGGTACGAATGGGCGGTAGTGGAGCGGGTATCGCCCAGAAAAATAGTGATCCAGCATATCCTGGTTACCGGCGATTCGTCGGTTATTAAGCACTGGCGCGAAGACTGGGTTTATGAAGAAACTAACCTGCTCAATTTTGATAAAAGCAACTCCTGGAAAAAAGCAAAACTAAATCCTGCTGATGCAAAAGGGCGTTGGGTGCAAAAGGTTTACCAGGTTGATGATAGCCCGCGATATGAAAGCATAGGTACCTGGCTACATGTTGATGGCCGCCACGAATGGCAATCAACATGCGATTCGCCCTTGCCGCGCCGCGAGTTTACCAAACGCAGCGATTATAATGTATTACGCCGGGGCAACCGCATTTATTTAACAGATAAAGGCTGGATGTTTGAGCAGGACAATCAAAAGATAATCCGCAGCGAAAACAGTGACAAGCTGCTGGCCCGCGAGAAAGGCTACGAGGAATTTACTAAAGCAGACGAAAATAAATTTGCCTTTGCCCAAAAATGGTGGGCAAGCCAGCAGCCCTATTGGACAGCCGTTCGGCAGGTGTGGGACGATGTTTATGCCCAACCGGACGCCCTTAAATTAAAAGGAAAAGTTGATGGCAAGCTGTTGTTTGAACGGTTGTTTGAATTGGCAGACCAGTCTGTTAAAGAAAAATGGACGCCGGAGCAAAGTAAAACTGCTGCCCGCAAAGTAATTGAGGTATACGTTGAAAAAACAGTTTAAAATATAAAGTCCTGCTCTGTAGTAATAAACGCCGTGATGGCTTTTTTACAGGGCAGGCACAAATTAAATCAGCTACCTATGTGCGACGCAAAAGTTTTGAGCCAGGTTGGGGCATCGGTTATTAGCCGGTGCCAGGAGTGCCGTTGTATTTTCATCTGGAATAATAATCTTATCCTGAGCTTTACGCCCGAGCAGTTTATACAATTCCGGGATTTTACGATCGAGCTTAATTTTGAGAATTATACCTTCCCCTTTCCCGACGGGCAGGAACGTATGGTAATGCGTACCCCGGTAAATGATGTACAGTTCACCTTCAGCAGTGATGAATGGGAAGATTTTCATGCCGCCATGGAAGAAGCCGCTTACATGCAGGAAGTATACAGCCTGATGGAAGGAGGGGAGTAGATGTGCAAATGATTTGAAAATTTGAGAATTTGAAGATTTGAAAATGAAAAAATCGAAAATAATGAATTAGCAAATCCGAAATGGAAATTCCGAAATCCGAAATCAAAGGTTACACCAGTACGTCCACTTAACTACCAGCTGGCGGTTTTTAACGGTATAGGGCGATGGAATGGAGTTATCCCCATAAACAATAAAAAAATCTGATGCCGGTTTGTAGCGCCATTGCAGGCGTACGTTGGTATTGATGTTTTTTACCTGGCCGTTGTATTGTACATAAGTGGTAAAATATAGGGTGTTGCTTAAGGTGATATCTGCCTTTGGGCCAATCAGCCAAAATTGGGTATCGCCATAAGGCTGGGGCAGGCGCAAATCATTAAATGAGGAGTTTACAAACAGGTTAACATAAGGCTGAAAGCGGTAGCCCAGTTGCGCAATCAGGCTGGTGCGGTATCCATCGTAATAACCGCCGTGTAGGCCCTCTAACAAATAGGTGAATAAGGCCTGCGGCTTTGATGCAAATTGCGCATCAACCGTGTTCCAATGATGTTGCGAGCCGATAGGCAGCGGTGTTTTGCCTGTATTGGTAGGATCAAAAGGCACCAATAATTTGATATAGGTATCAATGCCCGATACCGTAAATGTACTTTTGTTACGCAGCGTCATGATATAGGCTAAGGTGCTTTCATTGTCGGTGCGCTTAAAGTTTTCGTCAAAATAATAGTTGCTGGTTAACTGAATGCCATGGATAAGTACATCGCCGCCCTTGGGGAAAAAATTATGTAATATCAGCGGGCTAATTTTATTATAGCCAACCCTGGGTACGTAGCCAACCCCCGCAGTATAGTTTTTGCCAACATACTCATCCTGTAAATAGGCCGTCCAGTATTTGCTTAGGTACTGCACGTGGGCTGCTGCTACCAGGTCGTGCCCCTTAAGGCCGGGTGTAAATGATTTTAGGCCTAAAAGCTTGCCGGTCCATAAATTGCTTGGCGAGGCCAGGTTGTACTCCACCCCAAAGTTACGGTTATAGGCATTGCCCGGGGTTGATGTCCCTGTAGCATCCTTATTGATAAACATAAAGCCGATGTTTGAACGGCCAAAAACGCGGCGCTGAAGCGTGAGCACGCCATAGTTTTGGGCAGGGGTAAGGGCATCGTTTGATGTTCCGGTTTGTATATCCATCAACCCAACACGCCAGTCTTTATCCAGTTTGCCGGTAAGCCTGGTGCCAAACCTAATGGGGGCATTAAGCCCAATCCTGCGCGAAAAAAACGGCCTTATATCGGCGTAGCCGAAATTGGCAAACAGGTCGCCGTTCTCTAAAAAAAATTGCCTCTTCTCGGGGAAAAACAGTTCGTACCTGTTCAAATTAACCACTTGCTGGTCTACATCAACCTGCGAAAAATCGGGGTTAACGGTAAGGTCGAGGTTAAGGGACGAGGTAAGGCCAATTTTGGCGTCGCCGCCTATTTCTTTTTTCCAGTCGGTTTTGGTTCCGGCGCTATAATCTTTTGAGATGCCGGTGAGCGCGTAAGGAATAATAGAAATGTTGGTGCCGGCATCGGGCGGCAAATCGTCCCAAACCAGCAATCCGGTATAAGCCAGCGAGGCGGTAGGGAACTGCCTTGGTACCGGTGCCCAGCTCGATTTTTCGGTCGTTATCAGGTCGTTGCGGCTAAAGTTGATACCCCATTGGCCAACACCTTTTTTATAACGGATACTTTTAAAGGGAATGGCTGCTTCAAACACCCACTTATCAGGATAGTTTTTTACTACCGATATCCATTTGTTATCCCAGCTCAGGTCAACCTTGCCACCCTCGTACATGGTACCATCCCATTGAGCGCCGGCGGCGTTGGCGCCAAAGCTAAAGCCATCTGTACGGGCATCAAATGGGTCGAGAAAAAATATAAAATTATCGTTCTTTTGAAAAGCGAAATCGCGCTTCAGCGATTCAACCATGTATTCGCCCGGCCCGGCAGTGTAACAAACGGCAATAATGTACAGGTTGTTGTTATCAAAAGTCATCCGCACTTCGGTGGGTACTTTGGCCCGGCTGGTATCCATGGGCGTTACCATAAAAAAGTTGGTAGCCGAATCGGCATTATGCCAGGCCTCGTCCATAACGCCATCTATAGTGATGGGCGCCGTGGTTTTACGAATATGATATTGAAAAGCCGAGTTCTTTTTTTGCGCCAATGCAGCAAATGGCACCCAAGATAAAACCAACAATAATGATATAATTTGAAAGGGCGACAGGTGTTTGCTTGGCTTCAACAGATTTTGGTTTTGTTTGGAAATGCTTAAACACAAACCAGCCTGCATTTTACCGCAGGCTGGTATATTTTTCCGAAAGATAATAATTAAGAGAGAAGAATTAACGTAGAAATAATTTCCTTTTCAATTACCACAAGAGCTTTCTGTCTTGACTCTTGATTCTTTTTTACAAGTTAACTATCATCGCCTTGCCAGCATATTTAACCACTTTATCGGCTTTCGCGGTAACCTCCACATCCGAGCCGTGTGCCCCTTTAACCAACACAATGTTAAATGTGCGGTTTTTCAGCATGCCCTTAAAATGGCCTTTGGTATCAGATATGGTTAGTTTACGGGCTTTATCATTCCAGGTAAAGTTAGTAGTGGCAAAAGCGCCTTTTTCGTAATTGTAGTTTTCGTTTTCGTCTTCGTACAACTTAAAGGTACCATCGGCACCAGGGTAAATCCTTAGCTCGATGTTATTGGCTGGTTTTTCGGTAGCGTACTCCATGTGCGGGCCCATTGGGATGATAGAGCCAGCTTTTACATAAAGCGGCAATATTTCGATTGGTGCGGCAGCGCTGATGGTTTGGCCACCTTCAAGCACTTCGCCAGTCCAAAAGTTGTACCATTTGGTTGCAGCGGGCAGGTAAACCTGGCGGGCTTTGGCTTTTTTATCAGCATTGGCCGATGTATACAATTGCTCGGTAACCGGGTTAACCATCAATGCCGGGCCAAACATAAACTGGTCTGGTATATTGTAAACTTTATCATCGTTCCTGAAATCGAAGGCAAGTGAGCGCATCATGGTATAGTTATCGAGGGTGGTGCGGCCGGCTAACGAGTAGATATAAGGCAACAAACGATAACGCAATTTATCAAAGTTCAGCAGAATGGCTTTAGTATTGTCGTCCCAGTTGTTGCTGAACAAAGCACGTTCCCCTTTACCGTGAATCCTGAAAATGGGGCTGAAAGCGCCAAACTGGAACCAGCGGGTAAACAGCTCGCGTTTATCCGGCTGCGACCAGTCGGCCGCTTTCCAATGCCAATGGTAACCACCAATATCAGATGTCCAGTAGGCAAGCCCCGATGCGCAGGCATTAATTCCCTGCGGAACCTGGTTTTTGAAATCTTTAAAGGTACACTCAATATCGCCGGACCATAAAGTAGCCGCATTGCGCTGCTCGCCTGCAAATGACTGCCTTACCAAAAAGAATGCGCGTTTGCCCGGAATATCCCTGCGCCAGCCTTCATAAACGCCTTTGGTATGTTGTAACGAGTAGGTGTTAAAATAGTCGATCCCCTTGCCTATGCTGAAATTGCTTTGACGGCGGGCATCCTGCAAAGCGCCATTATCAGGCTCGCACTGGTCAATCCACCAGGCATCAAAACCGTAGCGTTTTACCAGGCTATCACGCGCCTGGTCCCAATACAATTCGCGGGCTTTAGGGTTATGGGCATCGTAATAGGTATCAAAAGTGTGGGTAACCACGTTATCCCAGGTAATGTCGGTTAAGCCGCCCATTTTTTCCAACGCATCGTAGTTGGGGGTACCTTTGCCAAATACCGGCCATATCGAGATCATGGCATGGATGTTTGCCTTGTGCAGTTCATCAACCATTTGTTTTGGGTGAGGGTAACGCTCGGGCTTCATCACGTGCGAGCCAATTGGCAATGGATCCCAGTAATACCAGTCCTGTACAATTACGTCAACCGGGATGTGGTTATCGCGGTATTTATCTTTCACAGTCAATATTTCTTTTTCGCTCATGTACCTGTCTTGTGATTGGAAAAGCCCGAAAGCCCACTTGCCAAACATTGGCGCACGGCCGGTTGCAGTACGATACGAATCGATAATATGATCAAAAGAAGGGCCGTAGAAGAAGAAGTAATCTACCTGTTTACCGCTTTCGGATACGTATTTAAATTTGGTATTATCAGCCTCGGCGCCATAAAAGTTTGATGCCGAATAGTTGTCCCAAAGCAAGCCATAACCTTTGGTTGATAACAATACAGGGATGGCGCCGGTAAGGTACTTGATAAGCAACTCCTGGTTGCGGCCTTTATAGTTGATGGATAAAGAATCCAACGGGTGGCAGCCTAAACCGTAAAGCGCCTCGTTTACCGGCGATGTAAATTGTGTGCTTACATTATAGGTACTGATGCCGGCAATAGTTGCGGGTGTTATCGTTTTATTTTCGCTGTCTTCGGCGGTAATTACGTTGCCTTTTAAATCGGTATAAGTGATGGCGTTGGTGGCCTTGTTCACTATAACTTTCATTTTTGCCGTGGTAATGATTACCTCGGTTTTAGTTGCTGTTACCTGGTAGGCAGTAGGTGTTTTCCAGCTGTTAACCACCACCAGGGATGGCTTGGTTTCAAAGGCGTCAAAAATGGTATATTTTACTTCGATAATATCGGCACTGCGCACAAGCACCTTCATCAGGCCTTTATCTAAAGAAAAGGTAACGCCATCGGTCCCTTTTTTAAAGGATTTAACGGTGGCGTTTGCATTAAGTGTGGCCATAGCGCCTGCCAGCAAAATAAACAATGCAATCGATTGTTTTATTTTTGCATTTAAGGTGGGTAACATTTTAAACATATTGAACAGCAGTAAATTAGTTTATAATAAGTGTAGGAATAACACCTGTTTTGAAAACGTGAATATAGGTACTTTTTTTAATTGAAGAAAAAATATTTGCAGTAAGGCGAAGACTCACCCGCCAGCCCCGCCGTTGGCGGACGGCACCCTCTCTCCCATTATGCCTGTAGTCTCCAGACTACAGGCATAATGGGAGAGAGGGTATTAAAGTAATGTTGTTCTTCATCGCGTTGGACTGAACTACTGTAGTTTTAAACTACAGGCATATTGGCTCGAAATCAGAGACTTCGAACAGCGGAGGGTATTTGTTGATAGCTAAAACATTTTAGCATTTGTGATGCCGATGGAGGTGCCAGACATAAATATTCAGCTATTCAAGCCCCTCTTTACGCGCAGCGAAGAGAGGGTGACGAGCGCAGCGATGTCGGGTGAGTATTAACCCGCGTTCAAAGCCGATATCTGTTGGTAGCTAAAACATTTTAGCATTCTTGATAGCTATGCTGAGTTTTTAACTCAATCGTATAAGCAGGCTCAAAGCTTCTGCAAACACCACGTAGTCATGCACCGAAGGTTTTGTACATTGGTTGTTTTTATCGGCTCGTAAAGCGTACCGTTTAACGCAAAGCCGTAGCGCAGCAGGATCTGTTCATCTACCAGGAAACGTTCAGAGCCGTCGGGGAGCAGGAAACGGTTATTGTTATCAACAGGCTTCACCAGGTTTTCAATCCCGATATCTGATGCCAGCCTGGCAAAAAAGTAACCGCCGGGTTTAAGCACCCGCCAAAGCGAGTGTACCATGTTGTCGAAGTGTTCGATGCTTTTTGCAAAATGTAAAACCGCGCTGCAAATCACCAGGTCGAAAGTGTTATCGGGATAAGGCAGGTCTTCAACACCCGATACCGCGAAGTTTGACAGGGGATTAGCCGGCGCTAACGTGGCCGATAATTGCTTAACCGCATCAACAGCCGCCTCGCTTTGATCAACTCCGTAAACGTCAAACCCGTTTTGTAAAAAGTAAACCAGGTTTCGGCCGCCGCCGCAGCCGGCATCCAATACGGTTTTGCAGTCATCAAACCGGCCTTTCAATAACTGATCGAACAGGTAAATATCAATATTGCCAAACGTTTGCTGAAGCTGATTTTGCATGGCGAAAATTAAGAATAATATGAAAATTACTTAACTTTAATTATGGCTACAGATATGTCAATCTTCATGCAGTTTATGCGTGGTTTTTTACTGCCATTGCCCGGTGTTACCGAAAAAATGTGCTTTGAAGATCCGGCCTTTTATGTAAATAGTAAAATTTTCACCAGTGTAAAATTAGGAAAAGAGCTTTTGGGTATCCACACCACCGAACGTGAAAAGTGGATGGAGCGCGATCCTCACACATTCTTTATTACTCCGCATTATCTCAATTACAAATACATGCTAATATGCCTTGAAACGGTATCTCCGGATGACGTGAAAAACCTGTTGATAACCGCCTATCTTGCCCGGGCAACAAAAAAACTGGTAAAGGAATATGAAGCAATGATATCAGCCGGGTAAATACTGCTTTTAGCTTAACTTGTTACCAAAACACAACGCCGATTTAGCGTTAAAACAACTACTTTTGCCTACCTACTTGACTATATGATAAAATTGTACCTGAGCTGCTTTCTCGTCCTCGCTATAACTATAAATGCCGCCGCCCAAACTCAAAAAACGGTAACAAAAGATACAACACACCTTAAAACCGCAATTGTGCGTGGTTACCTGAGCGAACAGCCTGTGTTAAGTGTGCCCGCTTCGGTAAGTGTATTGGGTGCTGCACAACTAAAATTACAGCCCGATAATTCATTTGTTACGGCGTTAAACACGGTTCCGGGTATCCGGGCCGAGGAGCGGTCGCCGGGGAGCTACCGTTTATCCATCCGCGGGAGCCTGTTACGGTCGCCGTTTGGGGTTAGGGACGTAAAAATTTATTTTGATGAAATTCCCTTAACGGATGCCGGGGGCAATACTTACCTGAATGCTATTGATATAGGCAGCATAGGCAGTATCGAAATACTAAAAGGCCCCGATGGCAGTTTGTTCGGTGCCAACTCGGGCGGAGTAGTTCTGCTAAGTTCCATTAACCGCTATAATGATAGTAGTTACTTAACGGCGGGCGTAAATACCGGCAGCTATGGCTTATTCCATGAAAAGGTTACGCTTCAGCAGCGGTCGGGGGCAAATTTGCTTAATATCAGCCAAAGTTTTCAAACCTATCATGGTTACCGGCAACATAGCGATACGCACCGCAATTATATTCAACTTGCTGATAAATGGAACTATAGCGGTAAAAATGAGTTAAAAGTGCTGGGTTTATACTCCAACCTGGCCTACCAAACGCCGGGAGGTTTAAACCTGGTGCAGTTTACCGCCAACCCTACTTTGGCACGCCAGCCAACACCTACTTTGCCGGGTGCAATACAACAGCAAATTGGTATTACCACTAAACTGTATTTAGGCGGATTGAGCAACGAATACCATTTAAGCGACAGGATCAGGAACGTACTATCTGTTTTTGGCAGCCATGTTGATTTTGCCAACCCATTTATTACCAATTATGAGCAGCGCAGCGAGAATACTTATGGTTTGCGTACTTATTTTGAACTGGCCGGCAATCACCAGGAAAACCTGGACTGGAAAGCCGACCTGGGGATAGAGTGGCAACAAACCAATTCACAGATCAGCAATTACGGCAATAAAAAGGGGGTAAAGGATACTACCCAAACCAGCGATAACATTCATACCAATCAGCATTTTATTTTTGGACGGTACTCGGCAGATATATTTAAACGCCTGCACGCAGAAGCCGCGCTGAGCCTGAATTGGTACGATTATGATTTTAAAAATATTTACCCGCTTAACCAAAGCGGTTTTACCAACCGTAATTTTACGCCGCAGTTAATGCCAAGGCTGGCCTTAAGCTATCAGCTTACCAATAACTTCATCTGGCGGGCATCAGTAAGCCGCGGCTACTCTACACCAACCACTGCCGAGGTGCGGCCTACCGATAATATTGTAAATACCAGCCTGCAAGCCCAAACCGGCTGGAACTATGAAACCGGTTTCCGCCTGCGCAACCAGGACGAGACTTTGCTGCTTGATGCATCCGTGTTTTATTACCGCATCAGCAATGCCATTGTACGCCGTTTAAATGCCGACGAGACGGAGCACTACATTAATGCCGGTGGTACCAATCAGCCTGGTTTTGAGCTGTCATTTACGGATTGGATCATCCGCCAGAATAGTACTCATTTTATCCGCGGTCTGCAGTTTAATGAATCATATACTTACAGTGGGTTTACTTTCCGCGATTACACGGTTACCAGCACCAGCTATTCGGGCAACAGGTTAACGGGGGTGCCAAGGCATGTGTTTGTATCCAGCCTACAGCTCAAATTCCCGGCAGATCTTTCGTTGTTTGCGCAACATAACTACACTTCAAAAATTCCGCTGAATGATGCAAATACGGTATACGCCGGGCATTATAACCTGTTACAGGCCAGGGTTAGCTGGCAACCGACAATCGGTCGTAAAACACGGTTAGAGATTTTTGCTGCCGCGGATAACATCCTGAACCAAAAATACAGCCTCGGCAATGATTTAAATGCAGTAGGGAACAGGTATTATAATGCTTCGTCCTTAAGGAATTATAATGTGGGGATGAATATCAGGCTGTGATTTCACCGATGGAAGATGATTTCGTGGTTTTTGTCTGAACTCGGATTAAACAGATTTGTCAGATTTTTTGGATTTTGATTTTGCGCGGTCATGCATGGCAATTCTGGTAATCCTTTAATCCTAAAAATCACGGTTCAGATGAAATCCGTGTTTTTTATCTGAACCATGAATTCTCAGGTAATTTTAAAAAATTGGTTCGCGTAACGAATTCAGAACATTTTCAAATCCTCAAATTTTCAAATCTTCAAATAATTCATCTGCACATCTGAAATCTGCACATCCGGCAGCTTAAATGATCCCCATCCTGTTAGAATCGAATTTGATGAGTACGAAAAGGAGGATGGTAAAACTTAATAAGGATGAGCCGCCGTAACTTATGAATGGTAGTGGAATACCTATAACGGGTACTATCCCTATCGTCATCCCAATATTGATCACTACGTGAAAAAAGAGCACCGATGCCACGCCATAACCATAGATGCGCGAAAATGGCGATCGCTGTCGCTCGGCAATAAAGATAACCCGGAGAATGAGGAAAATATAAAGGCCTAATAATGCAAGTGAGCCCGCAAAACCCCATTCCTCACCTATGGTGCAAAAAATAAAATCGGTACTTTGTTCAGGCACAAACGAGTATTTGGTTTGGGTGCCATGTAAATAGCCCTTACCCCACATTTTACCCGAGCCTATGGCAATTTTTGATTGGTTTACATTATACCCTTTGCCCCGTAAATCGGTAGTGATGCCCAAAATGATGTTGATACGGTCTGTTTGGTGGGGTTTTAATACACTGGTGTAGATGAATTTTACGCTGAAAATAAAGGTGATGGAGATAGCAAGCCCTATCAGCATCGTACTGATGAGTTTGCGGTTACGCCTGAATAAAAAGATAACCAGGGCAGTAAAGGCCACCAGGGCAATGACGATATGCAGGGGATTAAACAGCAGGGCCACCACAAAAAGCGTAATCAGCAAACCGGTTACGATGAGAAAGTACGGTGATAAGCCTTCCCGGTAGAGTACAAAGATAAGCGAACAAAATACCAGTGTTGAGCCTGTATCCGGCTGCAGCATAATCAACATCATCGGTAAGCCAATGATAGCTCCCGCCGCCATAAATGATTTTGGATCGGTAACGCGGATATTCGGCCCGCTCAGGTACCGGGCCAATAACAGGCATGTAGCAAATTTGGCAAACTCCGCCGGTTGTAGCCTGAAACCCCCACCAATGTTTATCCAGGCCCGGTTACCGCCAACATTACGGCCAACAACCAGTACAACAATTAACAAAAGTACTGTTACAACATAGAAAGCCGGAGACAGGGCACTGAAAAAGCGACTTTCTAATAGCAGGATGATCATGCCAATTACTACAGCCACAATGATGTATATAAATTGCTTGCCATAATTGGTGGCGCCATCTATTATACTTGGATGCCTTTCATCAAAAACGGCAGCATGAATGTTGAACCAGCCTATGGTACACAGGATAAGGTATAGGAACACCGTAACCCAATCAACATTAAAAAAGAAGCTGCGCTGATTTGTATTGTTGTTGTTCATGCTATTTGCCAGCCCCCCTGCCTGCTAATAAATTGCCCCAGCTATTCGGTTTGTTATTGTTTGCCGTTTTTAAACGTGCTGCCTTTTTTATGGAATCGGCCTTGAATTTTTTTATCGAGTCGGCTTTTACCGCGCGGATACTATCGCGCATGCGTTCCTTCTTCAAGTCCATGGCGTAAAGTGTCAAATCGGGCATGCGGTTGGCATTGGCAAAATAATCAACCGTAATGCCCGATTCGCGTGGTGATATTTTGCCGCGTAAATATTTTTCGACAATAAAACTGGCAATAGGGGCGGCCCAGTGCGCACCCTCGCCCGAGTTTTCTACAACAACAGCAATGGCTATTTTAGGGTTCTCGCGGGGCGCAAAGGCCACAAACACTGAGTTAGCCTCGCCGCGCGGATTTTGCGCAGTACCCGTTTTACCGCACATGATAATGCCCGGAATTTTTGACCGGCGGGCGGTTCCATCTTCCACCACAGCCTGCATTCCGTTAATAACCGGCTCAAAGTATTGTGAATCTATACCCACATAGTTTCTTTTGGTATACTCGGCCTTAATTACGTTTTCGGTACCAATGGCTTTAATAAGGTGTGGTTTGTAAAAAAAACCATGGTTGGCAATGGTACACTCCAGGTTGGCCATTTGTAATGGGGTTGCCAATAGCTCGCCCTGGCCTATAGCTAAAGAAATGATGGTGCTGGCACGCCATCCACCTTTTTTATAAACGTTGTCGTAATGTAGGGGCGTTGGCACGTTTCCGCGACTTTCGGCAGGCATATCAAGGTCCAGCCGGGCGCCCAAACCAAATTTCATCACGTTGGCCCTCCATTTTGTAAATTCGGCTTCGGTATATTTTGCTCCGCTGCGTTCCAATATCCGTTGAAACACCATCGAAAAATAACCATTGCATGATTCGGCTACGGCCCTGCCCATGTTAACTGAACCGTGAGCTTCGCCATTGTTACATGGTACCAGCCGGTTGCCAGCCCTGTAATGCCCGGTACAATAATAAGTTTCGGAAGGGGAGATGATGTTTTCCTGTAAAGCTATCAAAGCGCTTAACGGCTTAAATGATGAGCCTGGCGGATACTGAGCCTGTATAGGCCTGATGAAAAACGGCTTATACGGATTATTATACATTTTAGCAGCGTTGTTACCACGCTCGCGCCCAACCATCAGGTTAGGGTCGTAACTCGGGCTGCTTACATAGGCCAGTATCTCGCCGCTTGATGGTTCAATCGCTACAATACTGCCCAGCTTATTTTGCATCAGCTGCTCGCCGAGTTTTTGTAATTCGATATCTAACGAGGAGGTTAGCCGCTCGCCCGTGCGGGCCACCGTATCAAAAGCGCCATTGGCGAAAGAGCCTTTTTGTGCCCCACGCGAATCAACCATCATGTTTTTAACACCACGCTGTCCGCGTAAAACATTTTCGTAAGCTTTCTCCACACCGGTTATACCAATATAATCGCCCAGTCGATAATAACCGTTTGAGCGTTTGATATCGCGGTCCTGTGCCTCACCAATGTAACCTAAAAATTGCGCTGCAACCGAATCGGGATAAGTACGTACTGTACGGGGTAATGCATAAAAGCCGGTAAAGTCGTTTATTTTTTCCTGTATCGAAGCAAAGCGTTCGGCCGATATTTGTTTTTCAAAAGGGGAGTCTTTATTAGGCGAATATTTAATGGCCTTTATCCAGCGCTTGTTAAAGCCGTCCTTATCAATGCCCAACAGGTTACAAAATGCAACGGTATCAAAGGGTTTTACATCTTTGGGTGTTACCATGATATCGTAAATAGGCACATTTTGTACCAGTATTTTGCCATTCCTATCTAAAATAGGACCGCGGGCAGGATATTGGATAAAACTACGGATAACGTTTTTGGTAGCGTAAATAGCGTAGCGGTCGTCAACTATCTGGATATAGTAAAGCCTGGCCAGCAGCGTTAAAATTATAGCTACAAAAATACCGGTGATGACGTAGCGACGCTCGAAAAAATTATTCATTTACGTTCTTTCCTTTTGAAAAATAGCAGGCCCGAAACAAGTATCAAAAATACCGTAAATATTGAACTTAAAACAACACGGCTTAGTGTGTATTGTATTTCAGAAAACCGGAATACTTCCAGGGTTAGCAGGAAAAAATGATGGGCAAAAGTAAGTATCACCGCATAAGTGAAAAACCACCTGAACCCCATAATGCTCAGGGTTGGTTCAGGCTCGTTGTCAAACCCTTCTTTTTGCACGGTTATGTTGATGAAAAGGATGCGAACAAGTGCCAGCACAACGCAGGCCGAAGCATGCAGGCCGGGCGTATCATAAAAGGCATCTACCGTAAGTCCTAACAGGAATGATAATACAAACAGCAGCACATTCGGTATTTCGAAAGGCAGCAGCAGTATAAAAAGGATATAAAAGTACGGGGTAGACAGGTTGTAAAAAGTGATGTTTTTAAGCAGGAATGCCTGCATAAACACCAATAACAGAAAGCGGATTACATTGATGATGATAGTGCGGCCCATTATTTAATTGCTGCGGCCTCCAGTCCGGCTTGTTCCTGTGCGTATTTGTTAACTACCACGTATATGTATTGCAGTTTGGTAAAATCAACTGATAGGCCAACCTCTACATTAAGCAGCAAGCCGCCTTCTTTGGCATGCAGGTTGGTTACCTTACCAAAAGGGATCCCCGTTGGGAAAAGCGAATAACCCGATGTTACTACCATTTCGCCCATGGTGGGTTTGGCATCATTTTGCAGGCTTAGCAAACCCTTACGCGGATTAAGATCGTTTCCCCATATAAATGAGCCAACAGATTTATCTTTTACCAGCATAGCGCTAAACTGGCTTTTTGAATGCAGCAATGATTTTACAATAGCATAGTGGTCTGTTACGTCGGCTATCATACCCACCACACCGGCGCCGCAAATTACACCCATATCTTTGGTTATGCCATCCCTGCTGCCCTTGTTTATGGTGATGTAATTATTGGATTGATTGGTTGAGTTATTGATAACACGCGCTACCAGGTAAGTGTACTGTTGTTTGTAAACAGTATCAGTAACTTTATGCTCTTCGGTAGTATCAACATAAAATGATGTTTTAAGCATTCCCCGTAACCTTGCGTTTTCACGTGCAAGGCTGTCGTTTACATCCTTTAAAGATAAATATCCCTTAAACTCGCTTACCTGCCCGAATAAACTGCCGGTAACCTGGTTTTGCGAACTGATAAAAGTAGCCTTTTGAAAAGAGTTGTATTTGATGTAGATAAGCAACGCGCTCACCTCAAAAATCAGGAATAAAAAAAACGCGTTATACTTAGTGATAAATATCAAGAGGTTACGCATCGGCTTTTCAGATTGGAGATAGAATCAAGAGTCAAGAATTAAGAGTCAAGATAAAAAAAACAAACGTAGCTGTCTTAATTCCTGACTCTTAATTCTTGATTCTCCTTTACTGCATTAAAAATTTAAAATTACCTATGTTTTTAAGGGCGGTTCCTGTGCCACGTACTACGGCGCGTAGTGGGTCTTCGGCTACGTGAACTGGTAGTTTGGTTTTGGCTGCCACACGTTTATCAAGGCCGCGCAATAGGGCACCACCACCGGTTAGGTAAATACCAGTCTGGTAAATATCTGCCGAAAGTTCGGGCGGGGTAATTTCCAGCGCTTTTAATATCGCTTCTTCTATTTTGGAGATAGATTTATCAAGGCAATGTGCAATTTCGGTATACGATACCATGATCTGTTTTGGCACGCCGGTCATCAAATCACGACCTTGTACTGCAAAATCAGCCGGTGGATCTGCCAGCTCGGGCAGTGCTGCACCAACTTCAATTTTAATTTTCTCGGCAGTACGGTCGCCAATCATGATGTTGTGCTGCCTGCGGATGTATTGAACAATATCCGAGTCGAAGTTATCACCTGCAACGCGGATTGACTGATCGCAAACG
Organism: Mucilaginibacter sp. P4_D1; assembly: GCF_056401935.1. Lineage (NCBI taxonomy): Bacteria > Pseudomonadati > Bacteroidota > Sphingobacteriia > Sphingobacteriales > Sphingobacteriaceae > Mucilaginibacter > Mucilaginibacter sp. P4_D1. The sequence goes on along the minus strand of NZ_JBFUIJ010000048.1, from coordinate 26,038 downwards.
ATACCCGATAAAGCGATAACCGCAATTTCGGTAGTACCACCACCAATATCAATGATCATGTTGCCCATAGGCTCTTCCACATCAATACCAATACCTACCGCGGCAGCCATTGGCTCATGTATCAGGTAAACCTCTTTGGCGCCTGCAATCTCGGCCGAGTCGCGCACCGCGCGTTTCTCAACCTCGGTAATACCCGATGGGATACAGATAACCATACGTAACGATGGGAAGAACCATCCTTTACCCTGGTTTATCATWTTGATCATACCGCGTATCATGTGTTCGGCAGMGTTAAAGTCGGCAATTACACCATCTTTAAGCGGGCGAACGGTACGGATATTATCATGTGTTTTACCCTCCATTTGCATGGCCTGGCGCCCAATGGCAATAACCTTGTTGGTAGTCCTGTCGAACGCCACGATGGACGGTTCGTCAACAACAACTTTATCATTATGTATAATGAGGGTATTGGCAGTACCCAAATCAATAGCAATTTCCTGTGTAAAAAAGTTAAATAAACCCATCTAATGTTTCCCTTGAAATAATCTGCAAAGTTTATAAAAATACGCTTAATAAAATTACATACTTGCAATTAAAAGCGTTAAAAATTAATATTTATTGTTTAGGAAGTTGATTTAGTTGGATTGGGTTGATTATGTTGATTAAGTTAAATACACTCCGCACTTTTCTTAACCACTCACCTAATCAACTCAATCAACCATTCACTTTTTTTTCAAACATTAATGCTTAAAATGACGCACTCCTGTTGTCACCATCGAGATGTTTTTTTCATCGCACATGGCTACAGATAGTTTATCGTTTATTGATCCGCCTGGTTGTAGTACCGCGGTAACGCCCGCTTCGGCAGCCAGTTCCACACAATCAGGGAACGGGAAAAACGCGTCGGACGCCATTACTGCACCATTCAGATCGAAGCCGAAGCTATTGGCTTTAATAACCGCCTGCTTCAATGAATCAACCCTTGAGGTTTGCCCAACGCCACTTGACATCAGCTGCCCATTTTTGGCAAATATGATGGTGTTTGATTTGGTATGTTTTACTACTTTATTGGCAAAAAACAAATCTTTCAATTCCTGCTCTGTTGGTTTGCGGTTGGTAACCGGGGTCATTTGTGCCGGGCCTTCAATAACCGCGTCTTTATCCTGCTCAATAACACCGTTTAGCAAGGTTTTAAACTGCTTAACCGGTAATTCAACCGGTTGGCGAACTAAAATAATGCGGTTCTTTTTAGCCTGTAATATTTGTACTGCTTCGTCTGTATAGGCAGGTGCAATCAGCACTTCGTAAAATATCTTGTCAATCTCGGTAGCGGTAGCGGCGTCTATCTCATCGTTAGCGATAATTACACCACCAAAAGCCGAAACCGGATCGCAAGCCAATGAATCAACCCAAGCCTGGTGAATGGTGCTACGTGATGCTATCCCGCAGGCATTGGTATGTTTTAATATGGCGATGGTTGGCTCGCCGGTAAATTCGTCAATTAACGCAACGGCGGCGTCAACATCTACCAGGTTGTTGTATGAAAGCTCTTTACCGTTCAGTTTGTTAAACATGGCATCCAGGTTACCATAAAATGTACCTTTCTGGTGCGGGTTTTCGCCGTAACGTAAGGTTTGGCTGGTAAGGATGCTTTGCTTAAACACAGGCAGCGGCTCTTCCTGGTTAAAGTATTGGAAAATGTGTGTATCGTAGTTTGAAGTAATGTTGAATGCCTTTTGCGCAAATGATTTACGCTGATCGATAGTGGTAACGCCATCCTGTGTTTTCAGGATGTCTTCCAGTATGCCGTAGTCGTCTTTTGAAGCAACGATGGTAACATCTTTAAAGTTTTTTGCACCGGCACGAATCAGGGAAATACCACCGATATCAATTTTTTCGATCACATCTTCGGCACCTGCGCCAGATTGTACAGTTTCTTCAAACGGATAAAGATCTACGATAACCAAATCCAACTCAGGGATTTCGTATTCGGCCAGTTGTTTTTCATCGCTATCAAAGCTGCGGCGGGCCAAAATGCCACCAAACACCTTAGGGTGCAGGGTTTTAACACGACCGCCTAATATAGACGGGTACGAGGTAAGGTCTTCAACTGGTATCACATTTACCCCTAAATTGCGGATAAAGGTTTCGGTACCACCGGTAGAATATATATTAACACCAAGGCGATTTAACTCGAGAATTATTGGCTCTAAATTGTCTTTGTAGTAAACAGAAATTAAAGCGTTTTTTATTTGAACAGACTGGCTCATTTACAGTGATTTTTTGAGCCGCAAAGGTAGTGAATTAGTAGCAAGTAGTTAGCATAAAAATAGTATTAAGTATCAAGTATCAAGTATCAAGTATCAAGACAAAAGAAAAAATATCGTATAAAATTACTGATTCAGACAGTACCTTAAGGAAAGTATTTTGCTATGCTAATACCTTAGCTTTAATGGTTAAATATCTTTCAGAGTAAACCCGAAACAATCTTGATACTTGATACTAACTACTTGATACTAAAAACGGCTTTTCCAACTTTCGTACTTATTAACTAACTTCACCGCCCGAAATAGTACATAAATGAAATTATTAGAAGGAAAAACCGCACTTATCACCGGTGCATCAAAAGGAATAGGCCGTAAAATAGCCGAAAAATTTGCCGAGCACGGCGCTAATGTAGCTTTTACTTACCTGTCGTCTGTTGAAAAAGGACAGGCGTTAGAACAGGAATTGCAAAGCTTTGGCACACAGGTTAAAGGCTATCGCTCCGATGCCTCCAAATTTGATGAAGCCGAAAAATTGATAGCCGATATTATTGCCGATTTTGGTACCCTTCATATTGTGGTTAATAACGCCGGTATCACCAAAGATGGTTTACTGATGCGCATGACCGAAGAAGCCTGGGACGAAGTGATGAATGTTAACCTGAAATCTATCTTCAACGTAACCAAAGCAGCTTCAAAAATCATGATGAAAAACCGTAACGGTGTGTTCATCAACATGAGCTCGGTTGTAGGTGTGCAGGGTAACGCCGGGCAGGGTAACTATGCCGCTTCAAAAGCCGGTATCATTGGTTTCTCCAAATCAATGGCTAAAGAATTAGGCTCACGTAATATCCGCACCAACGTTGTTGCGCCTGGTTTTATCAAAACCGAAATGACCGAAGTGTTAGACCCTAAAGTTGTTGAAGGCTGGGCGGCAGCAATCCCGCTTAAACGCGCCGGGGCAACTGAAGATGTAGCCAATGCCTGTGTTTTCCTGGCGTCAGATATGGCAACCTATATCACCGGGCAGGTTATTCCGGTTGATGGGGGGATGCTTTAGTATTAAGTCAAAATTCAAAAAAGTAAAAAGTAAAAAAGCCTTTGAGGTTTGAGACTTACGAAGTTTTTAAAACTTCGTAAGTCTGGTTTAGGCGGCTGTCTTGTCTGCTATGCCCGGGTTCCAATGAACCAATAACATTTAAACATTTTCTGATCGTTTTTTAGCATTCGCGCTATTTCTGCAATACCTATTGCTTACATTAGTATGCAATTACAATCGATTGCGGATTGGTTTAAATTTCTTAAACTTATAGTTTCTCACCACTATGAAAAAAACTTTAGCGCTTGCGCTTGGCTGCCTGGTTTTGGCTGGCCTTACTTCTTTTAATCCCGATAACGGCTGGGTTAAGCTTATGGATAAAAAGATGAGCAAATGGACTATTTACCAAAGCTACCGGTTAACCTATCCCTACAAAGGTGAAGCACCTAAAGGTGCCGATGGTAAAACGCTGCCGCCTATTGGTTACGATAAAAATGAAGGCAATTTATTTTCGGTCGAGATGCAGCATGGCGAACCTGTATTGCACATCACCGGCGAGATATATGGTTGTATTTATACTAAACAGGAATTTCAAAATTATCGCCTCAGGCTGAAAACTAAATTCGGCACCAAAAAATGGGAACCACGTTTAAATGAACCTATGGATTCGGGTTTGTTATACCATTCGCAGGGCGAGTGCGGGGCCGACTATTTTCATGCCTGGATGTTATCGCAGGAATTCCAGGTGATGGAAGGCGGCATTGGCGACTACTGGAACGTAGGCACTGCACATGCCACTGTGAGGGCCGGCAAGCCCGACGGTGTGCCTAATTACGTGTTTAATAAAAATGCGGATAAGGTTTTCATGGGCGTAGGCGCCCCTAACCAGGGCTTTTGCCAGCGCCAGCAAAACTTTGAAAACCCCAAAGGCGAATGGAACACCATGGAGTTGATTTGCTACGGCGATAAAAGTGTTTACATTGTAAACGGCCATGTGGTAAATGCCCTATCTAACCTGGGCTACCAGGACGGTAAGGAAAGCAAACCCCTAACCAAAGGCAAACTCCAGCTGCAAAGCGAAGCCGCCGAAGTTTATTTTAAAGATATCGAGATTAAAAGCATCGATAAAATGCCGGAGGAGTATGCGGGGTTGTTTTAGCTGTCTGAATCAGAATTTTCAGAATTATTAAATTAGCAGAATGTGTTTTTTAATTCTGAGCATTCTTAAATCCTGAAAATTCTGATTCTGACATTATACCCTCAAAAACGTCTTCTTCTGATACAAATAATATAAAAACAGCCACTTCACCATCACAAAGGTAATGGCCATGGCCACGGCGTTAAACGGATCGCCTATGAGCTGGCCTATCCAGCCAAAAAAGCCGTTGTTGGTATAACTCCATTTAATGAAGTGGCCCGATACGTAAATCAGGATGGAGTTCATGCCTATCACCCTAAAATAAAACGACCATTTTTGGTAGCCCAACACATCAATAATATAGTAAAAGAAAGCCATCAGCAATAAGCTTAAACCGCCTACCTGCATTACAAACGAACTGGTCCACAGGTTTTTGTTGATAGGGAAATCGAGGTTCCAAACCTGGGCTATGATCAGGAAAGCCACACCGGCGATGGCAAGGATGGCTACTTTTTTCATTTGTGCAAGGCCTGTTTTTTTAAGGATGGTACCGGTGATAATACCCAATAGCCCGGTACTGATAGCCGGGATGGTCGAGAACAATCCTTCGGGGTCATGAATGCCTAAATATAGTTTTCCTGGCAGGATAACCCTATCCATGTAGGATGCAAAATTGCCCTGCATGGTTAAATCGCCATGCGGATAGCCCGGTGCCGATGTGAATTTTAACAGCAGCCAATAACCTATAATGAATACCCAAAACCAAACCATCTGCATGCGCTCGCTGCTGTACAGGTAAATAATATTGGCAAACATGTAGGCTATGCCTATGCGGCCTAGTACGCTTGCAAAGCGGATTTCACTAACAGGCATAATTTTTAAGCCATTGTTTACCACCAGGCCCAGCAACACCAATATGAACGCCCGTTTTATAACGCGCAATACCAGTTGCTGCCTGCTTTTGCCTTTCTCCAGTTCGCGGCCCACCGAAAATGGAGTTGATACACCTGCCATGAACAGGAATAAAGGGAATATCAGATCGTATAAATGAAAGCCGTTCCAGTCGGGATGAGTAAACTGGTTGGCAATGGAGCCCCAGAATGGCGAGCCCGTAGCCTTGGCCATGGTATGGAATATCTCTTCGCCACCCATTATCCAAAACATATCAAATCCGCGCAGTGCATCCAACGAGAAAAGCCTGGTAGGCGCCGAGTTGATACTATCGGGCGCGGTATCGCCTGTAACGGTTTTTGCTTTGGCACTCATTATTTTACGGTTTATTGTGATGAACTAAAGATAGGAAAAATTAGATATGAGATTTGGGATATGAGAAAAAGAAGTAGTGAGTAGTAGTTGAGTGAGCAGTTTTTAATAACAAACCATCCATCGGCGACAGCTACCAATGAACCAATGAACCAAACTTTAAGTCTCATATCTCAAATCTCACCTCTCAAATCTGTTTTACGTTGCCGCTTTAAGTCTCATATCTCAAATCTCACATCTCAAATCTAAAAAGTACCTTTGCCGGATGTTAGAGATCGTATATCGGGATGAATACCTTATTGCTGTTAATAAGCCGCATGGCCTGTTGGTACACCGGTCGCCCATTGCGGCAGAGGCCACGGAGTTTGCCCTGCAGATACTGCGCGATCAAATAGGGCAGAAGGTTAACCCGGTACACCGGATAGACAGGAAAACGGGTGGCATTTTACTTTTCGCCCTGGATAAGCAGGTGGAGATAGCCATGCAACAGGCTTTTATGGATAACAAGGTGCAAAAAAAATACCTGGCCATTGTGCGCGGGCATACAGTTGATACCGAGGATATTGATTACCCGCTACGCAAAGAGAACGGAACTTTGCAGGACGCATTTACCACATACACCACGCTTAAACGTGCCGAGCTTGATGTGCCGTTTGGTGCACACCCCACCTCCAGGTACTCCATGGTAGAAGCTGTACCAACCACGGGGCGCATGCACCAGTTGCGAAAACATTTTGCCCACATATTTCACCCCATTATTGGCGATCGTACGCATGGCTGTAACAAGCAGAATAAGTTTTTTACCGAAACCTGGGATATGAACACCATGTTGCTCCACGCATCGCACCTGCAATTTAGCCACCCGGTTACGGGCTTGCAAATCACTATAAACGCCGGTTTTCAGCCCGAATTTGCAAGAGTGATGGAAATAATGGGCTGGTAAGTTTTTTAGCTAAATAAAGTAAACAAAATGGGCTTGTATTTGTAGGTTATGCAAATACATTAAACATGACAAAGCCTGTAGATTATACATTATATACATCAAATGGCGACCGCTTGATTACCATTAACCCGGTAACCCAACCCGCAACGGGTGGCTACATACAAGCTACCGGTGTTTTTGGATTGAACGAGGGCACGGTTGATTTAGGCGACATTGTTTTTGACGATAACATGAACCAATGGGAGTACAGCGGCATGGGCGACCTTACCCACCTGCAAGCCGAAGAAATTGCAAGTTTTATTAAAAGCTACCACGAGCCCAACGCCGAAGACAGGGAGTTTGATGAGCATAGTATAAGGTAACGATGGATAGTCTTAAGTCGGAAGTCTTAAGTCTGAAGTTCAAAGTCGAAAATGACAATTCAGACTTCAGACTTAGGATTCTTGCAAGTTTTATCAAAAACTACCACGCGCCTAGCGCCGAAGACAGGGAACAACGGATAGTCTTTAGTCGGAAGTCTTAAGTTATAAGTCTGAATTCTCATTTCTGACTTCAGACTTAGAACTTAAGACTTAGGGCTTAGGACTTGAGACTTTATTTTAGTTCAAGCTATGCTCAATATCCCCGGCCTTCAACAGGCACTCTTTTACCGTACCAACAATATCGGCAAGGCTAAAGGGTTTGGCCACAAAGGCATCAGAGCCATAATTGCCCAATGACTCCAGCACCCGTGGGTAAGCCGAAACCATAACTACCGGTATGTGGGCCGTGAGCGGGTTGGTTTTTAGCATATGGCAAAGTTCGCCGCCGTTTATGCCAAAAAGGATATAATCTAATATCACCAGGTCGGCGTTAAAGGCTATGGCCGATTTGCATATGTCATCGGTGTAATTTAAAATTTCAATCTCGTAACCCTCCATCTCGAGCACGTCTTTCATCACCTCAAGGATATCTTCGCTATCATCGAGTATCAAGATTTTTTTAGACATTTTTTATATAATTGGTACTCTCAATAACGTGGCAGATTTAGGTTTTGTTTTTTGCAGTTACAACCTGGGGTTGTAATGTTTTGAATTACAGCTAAATATTTTTTTTGGTAACAGTCTTCTTACATTACGCCGACAATTTTACGCATGCGCGCCTCCAAACAGGCTTACGTTACTTTAAGGGCGGTTATTAAAGCGTTTACAGTTTGCAATACCTTATCAAGGCTTGCGGGGGTGTTGGTAACCTTGGCTATCATAATGCCGCCTTCTATCAGCGCAATCATTGCCAGGGCTGTGCCGCTTAAATCAGCATCGGGCTTAAACTCGCCTGCGTCGATACCAGCCCGGACCAGGTTTTCTATCGATTTTTGCCAGCGGAGCACAGCCTGGGCAGCCTTATCTTTTAACATAGGGTTGGTATCGTCGGCATCAACGGCAGTATTCAAAATGGGGCAGCCACCCGCCGGGAATGTAGCCCTGGTGAAGCTGTGGTACACCTGGGCATAAACAAGCAGCTTATCGTAATAAGTACCGGCCTTTTGAATGCGGTCCTGGATCTGTTTTCTCAGGATAGCCGAGTTATGATCAAATGCTGCGGCGGCAACTTCCTCTTTATTGGCAAAGTTTCCGTAAATGCTCCCTTTGGTAAGGCCTGTAGCATCCGTCAAATCAGACAGCGAAGTGCCGGCATATCCTTTTTTATTGAAGATGGGCGCGGTGGTTTCTACGATAAACTTGCGGGTGCGTTCGGCTTTTGATAATTCCTTTTCCATGATACAAATATACCGGTTGGTATTTGAATTGTTGAAATTTTTGAGTGTGAGTTGTTTTTATATAGATTATCGAATAGAAAATCATGTCAGCTTTAAGCCTTCTGCCTTCTGTTTTTAGCACATATATAATCCGGATCAATGATCGCTCACCAAAACCACCGGCCCTGCCTGTTTTTTACGATCGAGCACCAGCAGCAATAACGGCATCGCCAACACAAATAACAGCCCTACAAAAATATAGGCATCCAGGTAACTCATCAGGAATGATTGCCTGTCTATCCCGTTATTTACTACAGCCATCGCTTTGTGCTGCGCCTCCATCAGGGTGCCGCTTTTGGCTGCAAAGTATTGGGTTAGCCCATTGATACGCTGTGTAGCCTGCGGATTATATATGCTGATGTTAGAGATAAGATCGTTACGGTGCGATCCAAAACGATGGGCCACATAAGTATTGATCATAGCGATACCGAACGAGCCGCCAAGCTGCCGCATCATATTGTTTAATGCCGATCCCTGCGGAACATCTTTGGCATCCAACCCGGATACTGCCAATGCTGTGAGTGGAACGGTTAAAAAAGCCAGCCCCAAAGCCCTGAATATAAGTATCCTGGCGAGGTTTCCGGGTGTTGCTTCGAGGTTTAAGCCCGACATCAGGAAGCTGAACATTATAAACAACACAAAACCGATGGTAATAATTATTAGTGGCGATACGCCCCGTTTAAGCAGGGTAGCCGAAAACAGCAGGCCAAAAATGGCTAATATAGCACCCGGCAACAAGGTAAGCCCCGTTATGGTAGGCGGGAAGAGTAATACCCGCTGTGCCAGCACCGGTGTTAAAAACACCGATGTAAACAGGCCTACACCTGTTACTGCGGTTAGTACTGCTGCAACGGCCAGCGATTTGCTTTTAAGCACCCGCAAATCGATAACCGGGTTGGGGATGGTAAGTTCCCACCAGATAAAAGTGAGAATGCTGAACACGGCAATAACGGTTAACGCAACGATATAACCTGCAGAAAACCAATCGTCAGTTTCCCCCCGCTCAAGTACAGTTTGGAGCGAGCCAACGCCTATAATCAATAAAAGGATGCCCCACCAGTCGACGGCCCTTGGTGTTACTTTTATCTCGGGTTCGGTAACCAATAAGATGCTGGATACCGCTACGGCGATGCCGATAGGGATATTGATAAAAAATATCCAGGGCCAGGAGTAGTTTTCGGTGATGAAACCGCCGAGGGTAGGGCCGATGGTTGGGCCTAAAAATACCCCCACGCCAAATAAAGCGCTGGCAATACCCGCACGGGCTTTGCCATAAACCTCAAAAACGATTGCCTGCGATACCGATAACAGCGCACCGCCGCCAATGCCCTGCAAAAAACGAAACAGCACCAATGTCCAGATATTTGACGCCACCCCGCACATGGCCGAAAAAAAGGTAAAGGCGATAATGGAGCCTATATAATAATTGCGCCTGCCCAGCCTGGTGGCTAAAAAGCTGGTCATGGGAATTACGATGATATTGGCAATGGCGTAAGCAGTGATAACCCAGGAAGTATCTTCCAGCGTTGATCCCAAATTACCGCTCATGTGCGATAAGGCAACATTGACTATCGAGGTATCAATGAGCTCCATCATAGCGGCGGTAATAACGGTGATGATGAGAATGCTTTTTTTCATGGCAGGGTTGGGTAAATACCATATAATATACCAAGTGGTATATTATATGGTAAATTTTTTAAACGGGCTATTATTCCCTTGGTAAATTAATCACCCTTAAAGCTTCATCGGGGTTGGATAGGTATAGCCTGTAAAATTGTTCGGTATTGGCTACACGGATCTCGTAGGTATCGCTTGCTAATGCGGCCAAAAACTCCTCGGCAACCTGGGCTGGGGGGATACCATTTTTACCACCAATTTCGGCCGAGAATTCGGTATCAACCAGCGGCGGCATCAGTTCAAATACTTTAACACTGGTATCTGCTAATACTAAGCGTAAGGCGCGGGTGTAAGCGTGTAAAGCAGCTTTGGTAGCGCCATAAGTGGCAAGGCTGGTACTTGGCGCAAAAGCTACTATCGATGATACGTTTACAATAGCCGCACCAGGTTGCTTTTTGAGCGATGGCAGCAGTTTTTCGTTCAGGCGGATAACCGACAGGTAGTTGGTCAGCATTTCTTCGCCGGCTTTTTCAAAGGTATTGGTATCGGTAAGCAGGTTATTAAGGTTTGCTGCGCCTGCGTTGTTGATCACGATGTTCAGTTCGGGGAAATCGGTAGTTAGTTTGGCTACCAGTTTTTCTACATCTTCGGCGTTGGATACATCGGCGGTTATTGCGCTCACATTTGGTAATTGGGCCACAGCTTTTTGCAAGCGGGCCTGGTTGCGGCCAATGATGATAACATGATTATCGGCTGATAATTTTTTTGCTAACTCAAAACCTATGCCGGCACTGCCGCCGGTAATGAGTATGGTGTTTTTTGAAGTTTTCATTGTTTTGCGTTGAGTGATTAAATTCAACACGACAAAAATATACCAATCGGTATATTTATACAATAGGTAATCTTCATCTTTGTGTCATCATTATCAGATGGCTTTTTTAGCGGTTATACCTTGCGTTTTTTAAAGCTGCAAAACAGGAAGTTTTGTTTGGTGGCAAAAGGGGTAGTATGGTCTTCGGTAAAACAGGTTACCTTTTCAAAATGCTCATCAAATATGGCTTGCAATTGTTGTTCTGCGTATTGTTTAATAGCTAACCCGCTGCATTTTTCGGGCCCGTTTTCAGAAAATGTTCCGATAACTAAATAATTGCCGACTGCTTTTGCGGCAATATTTAAGTAGCTGGCAATTTGATCCTGCGTTGTCAGGAAGTGGAAGGCCGCCCGGTCGTGCCAAAGGGTGTAGGTTTCGGTGGGTTCAAAATTGGTAACATCGCAAACTATCCAGGTAACCTGGCTGCTTTTTTCGCCAAGCCGAGCCTTGGCTTTGGCTAAGGCTGCTTCGGAAATATCCAACACGGTAATGTTGGTGTAACCCTCCTGCAGCAGGAAATCAACCAGTTTGCTGTCACCGCCACCGATGTCGATTATCCTGTCGGTTTTTGCTAAATCGAAATCGCGAATAAAATTAAGCGAGGTTTGCGGTACGGCTTGCGTCCAGCTTACCTGGTCGGGATTTTTGGTGTGATATACTTGTTCCCAATGTTCTTTTTTATCTGCTTCCATAAACGAGGTTATAGTGTCATGCCAATGATAAATTGACGGATGGCCTTTAGCCCAAAGTTTTAAGTTCTAAGTCAAAAAAAATTCAACTTTTGACTTACGACTTAGTACTGTTGACTTAACACTGGTTTGGCCGAACGAAGTTCCTGATAAATATCTGAAACGTAAAAATTGATTCTGTGCCGGGTTGTATGGTTAACCAATTTTAATTATTTTAATATCGTGCTGGTTTAATTTACCCCCGGCGCGGGATCCGGGCGATGGCAGAGCCGGGAGTTTTAAAACGTAAAATACCCGATTTTTCAGACTGCTTTTTCTGAACTTTTGCGAAAAAAATCTTCGTTTTACTTTTGTATCAATAAATATACTTTTTGTGTGAATAAATATCACATTTGTTGCGAAAAAGTGTGAATTTATTACCTTGTTTTTACCTGTTTGTGTATGAATAAAGCGCGGTTTTGATATAAAAAAGGAAGCGCGTAAATTTGTACTGTTTACCAGCGAAAAGAATAATAAAAATCGAATAATCCATTAACCCATAAATTTCGGCCCAGACAAAATGCGTTAGGGATCGTCGCGGATACCGGCTTGTGTACAAGGCCCGTGCAGTATGAGCAGAGAGCCCGGCCGCAGGCAACGCCGGGGAAAGAATCAGGAAGTTAGATTCAAGAATCAAGACGAAGACAATAAAAAAAGCATGCCGTCAATCAACCGGCAGGCTTAATTAAAAATATATAACCAGGTAATTAAGGGCTAAGGGAGGATAAAAACCGACAGGCTGCGTGGGCCGTGGGCGCCAATAACCAGCGATTGTTCAATATCGGCAGTTTTTGATGGGCCGGAGATGAATGCTCCATAGCCATACGTTGCGCTGCCAATTTTTTCATAAGCCTGCGCCATAGTCGGCACTAAGTTAGTTTTACTGATTACTACCGCCAGGTGCTGGGCAATAAAGGGCAGCACCCTGACGGTCATATCCTCTTCTGTGAGCCATAATGCCCCGTTTTCTGCAACGCCAAGGCCCGACCGGAGGATGCATAACTCCACATCGGCAAAACTGTGGGATAATTCGTGTTTTACATCGGCAACATAGGTGTATTCATTCAATTCCTTAATGCCTGAGATGATTTTTACACCGGGTTTAAACTCCTTGTGAAGGATGTTCTGGATGGCCGCATAGTCGGCCACTTCGTATACAAAACTACCCCCTGCACTGCCGATGGTTTTGTATTTTTCAACCAGGTTGTCGTTAGTGGATGTCAGGGTGCTTAAAACCTCAAGGCCGGGTAAATCTGCCTGGCTAAACTGGTTTGCATTTACGGCTGCTAATATGTTTTGGCGGCTGCTCATTTCTTGTTTTCCTTTCTTTTGGCATACCATTCGCCAAATGACTGTTCGGGTGCTTTGGGCATTTCGCGGTGTTTGTACCATGGGTTTGCGCCATTATTAACAGAGAAAGGCGCGTATTTGAACGTAAAGCGACCCATTTTGCCCGCCGCGCGGTAAATTGTGGGCGATGATAAGGTGAAAGCCATGCCTTTCATGGCTAAAGTTTTTGCTTTGGGCGTGTAGCCTGCCTTAACAATTACCTGCCGCCATTTGTATAGCTGGTCGTGAATATCAATTTTAACCGGGCACACATTGCTGCATGAGCCGCATAGGGTAGAAGCAAAGGGCAGGTCGGCATATTTTTCCATATCGAGGTTGGGCGCCAGGATGCTACCTATAGGGCCGGCAACCGCGGTATGGTAACTGTGGCCACCGCTTTTGCGATATACGGGGCAGGTATTCATACAGGCCCCGCAACGGATACATTTTAACGAATTGCGAAAATCTTCGCGACCCAACTGGATGCTGCGGCCGTTATCAACTATCACCATATGTATTTCCTTGCCATCCTGCGGTTTGCTGAAATGGCTGGAGTAAGTGGTAATAGGCTGCCCGGTGGCGCTGCGGGTAAGCAGGCGTAAAAATACGCCAAGGTGCTTGCGCTCGGGAATTATCTTTTCGATACCCATGGATGCAATATGGATTTCGGCCAGGTGGGCGCCCATATCGGCGTTGCCCTCGTTGGTGCATATTACAAACTCGCCGGTTTCGGCAATAGCAAAATTAACCCCGGTAAGAGCCGCGCGGCGGGTCAGGAACACTTCGCGAAGGTGCTGACGGGCAGTTTCGGTTAATATTTTAGGATCTGATTCGCCTTTGGCCGAGCCTAAATGCTGGTGAAAAATGTCGCCTATTTCTTCCTTTTTCTTGTGGATACAGGGTAATACAATATGGCTTGGCGGTTCGCCGGCCAGCTGCACAATGCGTTCGCCCAGGTCGGAGTCGATAACATCTATACCTTGTTTTAACAGGTATTCATTAAGGTGACACTCCTCGGTAAGCATCGATTTGCTTTTTACCATGCGGCTGATGCCGCGTTTCTCCAGCAGGGTATAAATGATTTTGTTATGCTCTTCGGCATTAGCAGCCCAATGTACTATTATACCGTTGTTGATGGCCTTGGCCTCAAACTGCTCCAGGTAGGTGCTTAGGTTTGATAGTACGTTGTTTTTGATTTGCGAGGCGGTTTCGCGCAGCAATTCCCACTCGGGCAGTTTATGCGCGGCAATATCGCGCTTGGCGCGCACCCACCACAGTGTTTCGTCATGCCAGTCAACCCGTGGCTCGTCGCGGTTAAATATAGCGGCTAATTGCGGATGATCTTTTGTTGCGGTGCTGCTCATTTAGATAGTGTGGTTTAAAATTTCGGCAACATGAATTACTTTAACATTGCTGTTTTGGCGGCGCAGGATGCCTTCCAGGTGCATCAGGCAGCTCAAATCGGCCGAGGTGATGTATTGGGCCCCGTGTTCAATATGGTCGTCTACACGGTCTTTACCCATTTTGGATGATACGGCTTCTTCCACCACGCAAAAGGTACCGCCAAAGCCACAGCAATCATCGGCCCGGCTTAGCGGAACAAGCTCCAGGCCTTTAACCATGCCCAGCAATTGGCCCGGCTTGCTAAAAGGTTCGGCAACCAGTTCTGTCATTTGCGAAATTCGCAACCCACGCAAACCATGGCAGCTTTGGTGCATACCTACTTTGTAGGGGAAGCTGGCTTCCAGGCTTTTTACCTGTAATATATCTACCAAAAATTCGGTAAGCTCAAAAACGCGTTTACGGATTTCTGCGGCTTTATCTTCGTTTTCGTGTGAATGCAGGTGTTCTTTAATATGCAGCGTGCAACTACCGGACGGACAAACAATATAATCGTAACCGGCAAAATTATCGATGAATAAATTATTGCAACCGCCGGTAAGATGCTCATAGCCGCTGTTGGCCATAGGTTGCCCGCAGCAGGTTTGATTTTTAGGGTAATGAACTTCGCAACCCAGCTTTTCCAGCAGTTCAAGGGTGGCAATAGCCGCCTGGGGGTAAAACTGGTCGACATAGCAGGGAACAAATAAAGCTACCTTCATTTTTGTGTTTATTTCAATTGGTTAAAGCAATATTAACGCTTATCATTTGCATAACTATCCTTAGGTATCTGCAAAGTATAGTTGTATATTAAAGTACCCAAAATACAGTTATAACAGGCAACTGTTATTCAGTTTTTTTTGCAAAAGGCTGGGGGAGATTGGCGTATTTGGGTAGCGGAATAATCCATGAGATAGAAGAAAAGTGAATTTAAAGCTTAAGCGGGCAATCTTATTAACACGCAATGCCCTCTTTACTCCATCACCTGGCGTTGCGCCTTCTGCATCTGATGTCTTTTTGTTTCTGTTCGTCAACCAATCCAACTACCCCAAGGTTAGCGCAACCTAATTCGCGGATATTTACCTCGCTTAAGCTCTGCTGAAAACTGAAACCGTCCGACCCACAAACTGGATGCTCACGGGAGCGATGCAGTTTTTATTTTATACTGCTGATTTTTAAAGAGATAATGATTTATTAAAAAATATTCTACTATCCCTATAGGATTTATATAAATAATGTTTTATGTTTGCATCGTCAACAAAGACAAATCGTTCTTTATTTTAACTTATCAAGAAAGACTGAGGGAAAGGCCCAAAGACGTCTTAGCAACCTATACATCCGCATAATGTAAAAGGTGCTAATTCCTGCTCCATTCAACGGAGAAAGATAACATACCATCTTCGCCCCCTGCCAATCTAATAAGTGATTTTATAGTTTTTTTAAGTCGCGTGACCGAGAGGATAGGTGGGGGTCTGCAAAGCCCTAAACGGCAGTTCGAATCTGCCCGCGACGTCTATTTTAGCTTAAAGCTAAAGGCGTAAAGCAAAAAGCTTTTTTGGCGCGTTGTCAGGCTTTAAGCCTTAGGCTTTCTGCTTTTAGCTTCTCTACAAATTTCCTATCGAATATCTTGTCGAGATAGCTTAAAGCTAAAGGCGTAAAGCAAAAAGCTTTTTTGGCGCGTTGTCAGGCTTTAAGCCTTAGGCTTTCTGCTTTTAGCTTCTCTACAAATTTCCTATCGAATATCTTGTCGAGATCCTGAGGTAAGGATATTTCTTATTCACATCAGGATAATCACGATAGTTTCCTTCCAGCCGGAAATAACCCGATTCGGCAGCTATGGAGAGGCCTTTGATAAACATATAGCTTACTTCGTTACTAAAAGTGTGCAAAAAATAATGCGATTTATTGCCATCTATTGTCACCATCCAGCCTCCCCGGTAATTTGCACTGTATGATAATTTATTTAAAAGCTTTATGGTACCGCCCCCGTTAACAGAGAAGCCTGGCCCATAATCATAATTACGGCTATTGTATATGTATTGATCGGGTACGGCGGCCAATAGGATAGGGCCGGCCCCGAGACTGCCGGTTATTTTTACGTCATGCGTTAGCTTAAGCTCCGAGAATAGATTAAATTTTACGCTTTGTGCTCCGTAAAAAAACGCCTGGTTGCGGATGTAATCATAGTTTGCTGATAATATCACCAGGTTCTCCATTTTATCCTGGTCAACCACAGAAATGTCCCATCCGGTAAGTGATCCATATACACTTATCACATTAACCGAGCTGCTATCGTCCTTACCAAACTCGGCAGTTATAGATATATTGCTGAACGGCTTCCTGAAGCCCTCATTGGGTACACCATACAATAATGAGGCCCGGCCGAACCAGCCAAAGCGACCATGTTCAAACGGGCTTACGGATTTTGAATTAAATATCCGTCCTCCAAGATCAAATTCAGCGCCTATTTTTGATGAGTCTCGCTCGGTGCTATTGCCATAAACTTTGCCCCAGGTGCCATCTAAAATGCGGTTTAATCCGCGCATGGGGTTAATAATTAATCCTGCTACTTCGCTGGCCTGCCTTTTAAAACCCCGCTGGCGGTTGTTTACAATACGGCTGGATAGGCGAAAAGTCATCTCGCCCAACACTATGCCGCCAAAACTGGTGTTTATAAAATCGTTAGGGGCGGGTGCCTGGTTTTCGGCGAAGGTTTCCCAAAGGTAGCTGCCCGCCATGGTAGCTGGTACCGATTGCCAGAAGCTAAAGCCATTGCTTCGGAACGCACTATAAAACAAACTGCCGTGATAAGGGTGCCCAAACTGATTAGTTTGGAAAGGATCGTTATCAAACTCCCAGTTGCCGGGGTTAAGGTTGTGGCTAACGCTTTTCCAATTTATACGGGCGTAATCCTTATTGGCTACATATCGATCAAAAATCCAGGGCGTAATTTCGGCTATACCCAATTCGGCTACCGCACGGCCAAACCTGCGTTTTACGGAAGTATCCCGAACATCCCGGTAATAGCGTAGTTTCACTTCGGGCTTTTGATCGAATATATTGTTTTGGGCAAAAAGCCTGGAGGCGATACAGAAAAATATAAAGCTTATTAATAATGTTTTTTTTGAAGGGTAAAGATCAGCTAAGCTCATATAAAGGTTATCAGGAGGTGGAAAAAACTATTATCCAAAAGCGCTTAGTTATGAAATTGTTTTGATAGATGTTATAATAATGTTAAATGTTTGTTTTGAAATGGGTTATGATGAAAGTTAAGAACGGTTGAGGAAGAGGACAATCAGCAAAAACTACTTAATTACTTACAAAATACATGACATCAACTTACAAAATACATAGCATCAACTTACAATTTACATAAGATCAGCCGGAAATTTATGCTCGCATTTTGTTGAGATAGCCGGCGCATTTGCGTTTCGCAAAAAAAGCTTCGTGTCTTTTTAAATCGAATAAGGGACTTGTATTGGCCAACAACAGGCACAGATATTTGGATGTTTATAAGTTGCACGATCAATATAGTGTTAACCATGATCAAATATAAAACATTGACTATTAGCTATTTGTAAAAAATATATTTGAAATGTGTTAAGTTATGTTAACCCAATTAGATGCGCTTGCCCTGGTTAACTATCTCCAAAATCAACAGGAAACTCAAAAAATATTATCTTTAAGCGCTTAACCTGCATTAAGCCCAATCAAAACCAATATCCATTTAAATCATGAAAATTTTCAACATCGTATTTGTTGTGTTGTTTGTCATTTTTGCGGCCCTGCAATATAATGACCCCGATCCTTACATTTGGGTGCCTATTTACCTTTACAGCGCCTGGTTTTGCTTTAAAGCTTCGCAAAAAAAGTTTTACCCGGTTTGGTATGCAGTTGGCATATTCCTTTATCTGGCTTATGCTACCTATAAAATATTTGATGCCAATGGCCTGATAGACTGGTTTACCCAACACCACTCCGAAAGCCTGGTAGAAAGCATGAAGGCTGAAAAACCATGGATAGAAGAAACCCGGGAGTTTTTTGGTTTGCTGATATGCGTTGCCGTACTGGGCATCAACTGGGTTTACGGGAACAGGTTAAAAAAGAAGGCATAGTATTTATGCGCTTCAATCAGATCAACTTCCAAATAGAAGGGCTACAAATACGATAACCCGTTATATCCGCCGTGAATATAATACACCGGTTCAAAATTATGCTCGTCGGGGGCAAGTTCGCAGCTTACCTGCATGGTGGTAAAGGTTACATCGCCAAAAATATTGGCAATGGCGGTATCAGCGGCATCGCGGCCGGTGGCAATTTTTATAAGGCCATTTAACGGCACCAGTTTGGTGGCATCAAAAAGTATCCATTTGCCGCCCAGGTAAGCTTCAAAACAAGCATGAAAGTCGGCAGGGTATAAGTGATAGGCATATCCTGTGAAATAGCGAGCCGGAATGGTTAAAGCGCGGCAAAGGGCAATACCCAGGTGAGCAAAATCGCGGCAAACGCCAACCTGTTCGGTTACAGTGTCAAATGCCGATGTTTGCGAATTGCTGTACCCGCTTAAATATTGCACATTATTGTGAATCCAGTCGGTAAGGGTAACTACTTTCTCAAACGGATTGGTGATGTGGCCAAACAGATTATGCGATAGCCGGTACAATTTATCCGACTGGCAATAACGGCTTGGGTTTAAATAAGGCAGCACCGATGAATCGAGCTGGGCCACCAACGTTTCCTGTTGTTGAGAATAGTCGGTAAGCTCATAAAAATTGTCAACCAGCGCGTTGTATGTAACTTTAATAGTCCCCGGCTGATATACCTCGAAGCGCATCAACCGGTTTTCGCCCTGGGCAGATATGATCTCCTCAATTTTAACGTAAGGGTCAACCGTAAACTCCTCATTCAGTACAGTTTGGTTGGGTGTACGTAATGCATGTATGTTTAATATCAATGTGCCCGGCGCCCGTACTACATATTCCATTTGGGTAAACACATTGAATTTCATTGATCAGCTTTCGGTTTTAATTTCTTCTAATTTGTTAAAGGTCGTATCCATCCAGTCTTCAGATATATGTTCTAAAGCCAGTTTCAGTTCTTCGGCCCATTGGGCCGAGATATATTCCAGGTCTTTCTTTTCGTATCGTTGCTGGATAATGTCGAAACTATCCTTTTTATAAACAGCAACGTCAATCGGGAAATCCACATTATTGGAGCTTACCCTTGTTGAATCGAACGAAAGAAAACCAGTTTTAAGGGCCAGTTTCAGGCTGCTGTCTTCGGTAAGGATGCGGTTTAATATCGCCTTGCCATGGCCCGAATTTCCTATAACTACATAAGGCGCACCCTGCCCAAGTTCAACCCAGTTTCCTTCGGGGTACAGCAAAAAAAGCTTGTGCTCGTCGTCGTCTTTTAGCTGTCCGCCTATAATGGTGTTCAGGTCAAACCTGAAACCCGCGGCTTCTAATGATGCCTTGTCTTCGGCAATTACCCGCTTTACCTGCTCGCCAAAGGCGTTTACAGCTTTGTACATTTTGTTAAACTCCTTGGTTTCCAGCAATTCGTTAAAATAAACAATTGCCTTATCCCTTGCCGACCGTAGACCGCTGGTCATAATAAAAAGCGAAAAATGATCTTTTTGTTCTATGGTGATCTTCTTTTTTACAGTGGTATCTGTACCAGAGGTTATGCGGGTATCGGCAATAGCCAATAAACCCTCTTTAACCTTAATTCCGAGGCAATAAGTCATTTTTATACAGTGCGATTTGTTCCAAAATTTAAGATAGCCAAAGTAGCGAAAAGAATCGGGGAAAATAGAATCAAGAGGCAATCAACGAGAGCCAAGAGTCAAGAATCAAGAGCCAAGACTATTAAAAAGTTGCAAGTAGTTAAAACAAGTAGCAAGTAGTTAGTATCAAGTATCAAGATTTTTTTGGATGTTTAACAAAAAAGCCGCCGTTTCCTTATGAAAACAGGCGGCGTCACGGAACAGAAAAAAGTCTTAACTCTTGACTCTTTTTAAAGTATGTAAAACTGAGCCGGTTTTTGCGGTTGTTTACTTATCACCGCGTCGATGTCATGAGGTAACTCATCCTTCATCATCTGTTTCAGGTTTTTTTCGATGGTGCGGCTAATTGTTGTTGTGGGTGTATCGGTAGGTTTGTTTTCAAACGGATCCTGCAGGTGGATAGCCATTTTTTCGATCAGGAAAAAGGCCGATGATATGGCTATTACCAGTGGCACCTGGAAAATTCCGAAAAACTCCATCAGGCTGAAAGGCAGCAGCAACACAAAAAACATAACCAGCCAGTGAATGTATACACTATAGGTAACCGGGAAAACGGTATTCTTAATACGCTCGCAGCCACCCATCGAATTCATAAAGTTGGTGAGTGTGTTATCAAGGGCCACTTGCTGGTACTCATTTATCCAGCCCAACTTATACAGTGTGCGCAGGTCATGACCCTGCAACTCGTTTATTGCAAGCGGAATATGATCGAGCTTTTTGATGTTTTTTACATCATCGTCGGTTAGGTAGGCCTCCAGGTTATCTTTTGCGTTTTGACCGCGCAGGTGGCAGCTTAAACTATAGCACCAGGCCATTTGCCTGCGGATGATGCGCTCTTTTAACGCCCATTTTTGTTCGCCATCATGGCTGCTATCCACAAAGGTTAACACCTGGCGTGCAAAAGTGCGGCAGTCATTTACAATACCTCCCCAAAGAATGCGGGCCTCCCACCACCGGTCGTAAGCCTGGTTTGACCGAAAGGCCAGCAGGAGCGAAATGATGGTACCCAAAATAGTAGGCACCGTTAGCGGAATAGAGACATCTTTGAAGTTATAGTATTGGTGAACACAATAGATGGTAATGGCGTACACAGCCACCATCAAAACTTCCTTTTTTATTTTACCAAATACGTAGCTTACCGGTATATTTTCTTTTAATAACATAGGTGTGAGATTTTTAATTATGATTCATGTTCAGTTAAAACAGGCTCCTCTATAACCACATCGGCCAAAGTGCCGGACGTTTTAGGCAGCTTTATTAGGGCTGTATCGCATTTATCAAAAAGCATTTGCGGAGCTATGCTGTTTTTAAAAAGCAACTCGTAATTGTCATGTGGGGGCACAATGGCGTCAACTTCATGAGCCTCAAGGAAATTATTGAAAACTGCAACCGTGCTGCCATAAAAAAAAGTGATAGCAATATTGTTGATGACATGGCTATACTTGTTTTCGATATCGCGGCACCTGATATAAAAATTATCCGGAATTTGCCGGTACTCTACGCTGCGCCGCGATAGCATCAGCAATTCACTCATGTTATCGGTAATTTTAAGCATATGTACCAACACAATGCTTACCTTTTCGGGGTAAAAAACCTGGGCCAAAGCAGGAATATACTGAATAGACTGCTGGGTAAAATCGGTAGGGATTAATAACGTTTTCATGGTAATTTTAATTAATGGTGAAACCTTGTATGTTTTGTTTGATACAAGTGTAGCAGCCAATAATTAGGAGGATATAAGAAAGTTATTAGAAATTGATTAGAGTTTAGCCCCGTAGCCTCACCTAAAGTCCTCTCCAAAGGAGAGGACTTTTGATTTGCATATTCGAGAATCGTTTAACCCATTACTTTTTAAGAACCCTCTCCTTTGGAGAGGGCAGGGTGAGGCTCTACAGGCAAAAATACCTTAATCTCGGTACCTACCCCAACCTCCGAGCTGATGCCCAGGCTTCCTTTGTGCAGGCGGATGATGTTAAGCGTTAAGGGCAAGCCAACGCCATGGCCTTCGTACTCGTGGGCGTTTGAGGCGCGGAAAAAAGGCTCGAATATATGCTGAAGCTCGGTTTGGGGGATGCCGATGCCCTGGTCTTTAATAGCAATAATCACTCTTTTATTTTCGGCTAACAGGCTAACTGTTACAGGCCGGTTATTGGAGTATTTGCAAGCGTTGCTGATAATGTTGTTAATGGCCAGCCGCAGCAAATTGCTGTTGCCTTTTACGTAAAGCAAGCTTTCATCGGCAGGTAAGTTTTCAAGATCGATATAGATATTGCTCTCGGGGTTTATTCGTTTAACAGATTCGGATGCGGTAAGCAACAGCTCATCCATCCTGATGCTTTCCCAGTTTTGCCTTTTGCCATCAAAGCCCGATTGTGCCAGCGTAAGCAGGCTGTTCAGGATCTGGCCTAGTTTTTCCGATTCGGCATACACCGTATTTAAAACCCCGCGTTGCTGGCTGTTCAGGTCCTGTTTGTTTAAAGCCAGCTCAAGCTCAGATGATATGATGGTTAGCGGCGTGCGTAACTCGTGCGATGCATTGCTTACAAAGTTGTTTTGTGTTTCAAAAGCAGTTTCAAGCCGGTTGAGCATATCATTAAACGTGAGCGATAACTCGGCTATCTCGTCTTTGCCGGTCAGTTCGTCCAGCCGGAAATGCAGGTTATTGGCGGTGATGTTTTTTACATTGTTGATAATTCGCCTCACCGGCTGAAAGGTGTAAAAGGAAAAAATCTTGCCCACAAAATATACCAATATCATGGCCAGCAAAAAACCATATAACAATATTTTTTGAAGGTCTTTTAGTTCCTGGAAACCAGCTGGGTTTGATGCCGATACAATAACAACATAGCCTGCATTGCCTTTTTTGAACAGCGAGCCTGCATAAAAAGTGTTATCATGCCTGTAATGGGCCTGGCCTGTCAGTAATATATCGTCGATAAAAACCTGGGCAATGCCGGCACTTGCCCGCACTTTATTGCCGTTGCTTACCGCTAAAAAATACTCTTTTTCCGAATCCAGCTTCTCCAGGTATTTGTTGCGCACCTCTAAAGTAGCTTTACTTTTGGCGCCTGGCGACAGCTGTACTTCCGCCGCTATGTTTACGCGGGCTTCCAGCCGTTTATAAAAATCATCAAAGTTGAATTTGTAAACAAGGTAAAATATGGATGCATTAAGCAGTATAAGTATACCGCCCGACAGCATCAGGAATAACAATGTTATTTTACTTTGTATCTTCATCGGTATCGCCCTCTTTCATCAGGTAACCCATACCAAACACTGTATGGATAAGGTTGGGGCCACCGTTTTTCTCCAGCTTTTTACGCAGATAGTTTATGTAAACATCTACCACATTGGTGCCCATATTAAAATCAATATCCCAAACATTTTCCAGGATTTGGATGCGGGATAATACCTTTTTTTGATTTTTTACAAAATATTCAAGCAACCGGTATTCGGTTGCTGTAAGTTTTAATGTCTCGTTGTTGCGGTAAGCTATTTTTGATTCGGTATTGAGCAGCAGGTTGCCTATTGTATAGGTGTTATTTGCTGATGTTTCGCTTCCGCTGCGGCGCAGCAGCGTACGAAGGCGGGCGGCGAGTTCGGCAATTTTAAATGGTTTTACCATGTAATCATCTGCGCCGCTATCCAGGCCGCTTACAATATTCTCGGTAGAATCGAGCGCCGTGAGCATAATAATGGGCATCATTTTTTTTTGCTGCCTGATGCGTTTGCAAACCTGTATGCCATCCATTACTGGCAGCATTACATCAAGTATAACCAGGTCAAAATCATGATCGAGCGCCATTTGTAAACCCGTTGCACCATTAGCTGCAACGCTTACTTCAAAACCATAATCGGTGAGGCCGCGCTTAATTACCGATACCACATTTGGTTCATCCTCAACTAATAGTATCCCCATAAAACAAACAATGTATTTAAGTGCTGGGTTGCCAAAATAAATAAATAATTTAGCGGTTGACTAATTATTGAAATATAAACCTATAATTGTATTCCATTTTCGGGCTTTTTAAATTACCACCGGGTTGCGAATTTTATTTGCATACCTTGGTTTACATAGCAGATACTAAAATATACCCATAACCGGGTATATAAAATTAAAGAAACAGTAGACATATTAGCAACCCTATGGCCCAATTTATTAAGATCCAACTTTCAGTAATTTGCTATAACTGCGTAATATGCGGAAGCCGCCCGGTAATTGAACAAGCTAAAGGCAGCAAATTTATAGTGCGGTGCCCTAAAGACATTGCACACTACCAAACCCAACCAGGACTAGTTGATATAGATGACTGGAATAAGAACAACCGGGCACAGGATAGCGACGATAAATTGAAAGTAGTGGCTAATTAAGCCTTCCCCGATAAATAGTTAACGCTAAAACCAATAATTTCTTTGATATACAGGCTCCACTTGCTTAAAACTTCGGCACTGGGCATTAACTCAAAAAGCGACCATTGCACATCACCTGAAATTACATTGCAGGAATATGGAATTACATCAACATGTTGGCCGTTAAATATTTGCATAGCCCGGCGCATATGAAAGGCTGAGGTTACCAGCAGGTAAGGCCCCTGTTGCTTATTTTTCAGTAGCAGCGCTTTGGTTAATGATGCATTTTCGACCGTATTACGCGCGTGGTTCTCTATTAGTATACAACTGTCTGGAATCTGAAGTATCCGCAGTTGCTGCTGCACAAAGTAACCTTCTCTAAAAGCGTCCGGAACAAGGTTGCTGTTTCCTCCCGATATCACTATTTTTTTTACCTGGCCGCTTCGTTGTAATAAAATGCCCTGTATAAACCTGTCGGCAGCCCAGTTAAATACGCCTTTACCTTGTTTGTTTTCACTTACAAAACCACCTAAAATTATGGCTGCCCCGTATGTTTTGCCTGGCGGCAGTTTAACAGGAGCTATATCCCATGCCCTGGCCAGTAGGTTTAAAAACAAAGGGGCCGAAAATATCCATAATAACACCACTCCCCAGGTAAGGCACCTGCGTTTCAATTTAGGCCTTTTTGTTATAGCGGCTATCAGCAACAAAACAAAAACATACAAAACCGGCAACAGTAAAAAAGATAGTACCTTGGATAGGATAAAAAACATAGCAGGAGTAAAAATAGGTAAAAAGAGACAATCAGGAAATTACAATTAAAGCAATAACTACACGTTTGCCTATTGGGAGTTGTTTATAACAGACATTAAACTATTTGTAGTTATTTAACTCTCACTATCGGTGCTACGTAACAAACTGGCACCATCATTGTCATATGATTACTAAACAAAACATTAAAAATATGGGCTTTATAAAAATACTTGCCGTTGGTGCAGCAGTTGCCTATGGCATAAATTACGTTACAAAAAAAGGACCTGATGGAAAATCAATCATCGATAACCTGGCCGAAGAGGCACCTGAATGGTTTGACCGTGCAAAAAAATATGGCGAGCTTACTTTAGAACAAATTGCCGTGCGTGCGCAAAACTACAGGGATAATACGCGATATTAGGTGGTCATTTCGCTGCGCTGTCATTGGTCATTGTCGCTACGCTTGTCATTAGTCATTTCGCTTTGCTGTCATTGTCGCTACGCTTGTCATTAGTCATTTCGCTATGCTGTCATTAGTCATTGTCGCTTCGCTTGTCATTAGTCGTTTCGCTTCGCTGTTATTGGTCATTGGTGGATTTATTTGAATTTTTTAAAACAACGACAGCCAATTAAACTTGGCCCTAAATGACCAATGACCAATGACCAATGACCAATGACCAATGACCAATGACCAATGACCAATGACCAATGACCAATGACCAATGACCAATGACCAATGACCAATGACCAATGACCAATGACCAATGACCAATGACC
>NZ_JBFUIJ010000047.1:0-50693 GCF_056401935.1 Mucilaginibacter sp. P4_D1 | reverse complement strand
CCCTATGATATCGCGCAGGCAGCTAATAGATCAGATCAAGCAAAAAAAATCATTTTTATGTGTAGGCCTTGATACTGATATTGATAAGATACCGGAATTTTTAAAGGAATATCCCGATCCTATCCTTGAATTTAACAAACGCATTATTGATGCCACCAAAGATCTTTGCGTATCCTACAAACCCAATGCCGCTTTTTACGAAGCTCGCGGCATAAAAGGCCTGCAAAGCCTGATAGATACCTGGAAATACCTACCCAAGGATACTTTAAATATAATAGATGCAAAAAGAGGCGATATCGGCAATACATCCGATAAATATGCCACGGCTTTTTTTAATGAGGAAGCATCGGGCATGAGCTTCGATGCTATCACCATAACCCCTTATATGGGTAATGACAGCGTTACGCCATACCTTAAATATGATGGCAAATGGATCATAATTTTGGCACTCACGTCATCGGTAGGCAGTAAGGATTTTCAATACCTGGAAACCGGCGACGGCTATTTGTACGAAACCGTAATCCAAAAAGCCAATACCTGGGCAGGGGCCGATAGAATTATGTATGTGGTAGGTGCCACTAAAAGTACCGAGTTTACCAACATTCGCAAATACGCGCCGGATAATTTCCTGCTGGTACCCGGGGTTGGCGCGCAGGGGGGCAGCCTGGAAGAAGTGTGTAAATACGGGATTACCAAAGATTGCGGCCTGATAGTAAATGCATCCCGCTCCATCATCTACGCCGGCAACGATGAAAACTTTGCCGAAGCAGCCCGCGCCGAAGCATTACGTATGCAGCAGCAAATGGAAGTGGAATTGGAAAAGGCGGGAGTTATTTAGTATCAAGTATTTAGTATCAAGTATCAAGATTTTGAGTAGTTGATTAGGTTAAGCTTCTGGTAAATAAGAGGATATTGGTTCGGTTGAATTTTGATTTTTATTGCCGAAGTTTATCTTTGATAGTACGGTTTCGAGAGCTGGGAGCGTATTGTTTAGGTTTTTTGTTTTGATGAGGAAATTCCAAACCGGTTCAAATTTTTTCCAGCCGCCGGCATAAAAAAAGTGTTTGAGTTTGTGCATATGCGATTGGTGCTGAATGCTGGCTTTGAAGATGTTGTTCCATTTATAAAATTCCTTATAGGCCCACCAGTAGCCATCTTCCAGTTCCTGTGCGCTTAACCCAACGGTTTGATAAACCACTTTGCGGGTATCATACAAATCCCAGTTTTTGGTAACTATCCTTCCTTGCCTTTCCATGGTTTTAAATAATTCGGTACCGGGATAGGGAGTTAACACGTGATAGGTTGATGTTGTAATTGAATGTTTTACACCCCAATCAACTGTCCGCTTAAAAACATCTTTGTCATCATCATCCAACCCAAAAACAAAGCTGCCGTTTATCATGATGCCAAGGCTGTGGAGCCTGTTTACGGCTTTTACATAATCTTTTTCGAGGTTTTGCTTTTTATTACTTTGTTTAAGGTTTTGCGGCGAAGATGTTTCAAAACCCACAAATAAACTCCTTAAGCCAGCTTCTGCGGCTTTTTCAATAAGGTTTCCCCTTAATATCGAATCTACAGTGGCTGCTCCCTGGAAAACACGGTTCATACCCTTCATGCTGTCAAATAGCGCGGTCGAGAATTTGGTGTTGCCTAACAGGTGATCATCTAAAAAATATAAATGCCTGCCGGGCAGCCGGTCAATTTCGGCAAGGGCGTCATCAACCTCCTGGGTGTAAAAAGTGCGGCCACCTTCAAAAAAAGCATCCTTATAACAAAAGCTGCAATGATGTGGGCAGCCCCTGGTAACCACAATAGAGTTGGGAACAAGGTACAAGTGTCTTTTGATCAGGTCCCGGCGGATGGGCGGAACTTTTTCTAAAGTGCGGATGGTTGAATTGTATATTTTTTGAGGGCAGCGATTTTTAAAATCCAGCAAAAACTTAGGGAACGTATCCTCTCCCGGGCCTGTAAAAATACTATCGGCATGCGGTGCGGCCTCCAAAGGCAGCGAGGTAACATGCAGGCCGCCAAGAATAACGTAAGCTCCCTTTGCCCGGTAATGGTCGGCAATTTTGTAGGCACGGTAAGCATTGGTGATGTACACCTGGATAACCACCAGGTCGGGACTGTCATCCAGGTTAAGTTTCTCTACATGTTGATCTTGCAGGTCAATCTCATCGTCGGGCGATAAATAAGCAGCCAGAGTTGCCAGGCCAAGGGGCGGGAACAGGGAATATTTTATCGGCCTCCAAAACGGACTTTCGGCTTCGGTTAAGGCGGGGAGGATCATTTTAACTTTCATAGTCTGTAAATAAAAGTACTTTGTAAAACAAAGTAAATAATTTAATTTTTAATAAGCAATAGCCTGCGCCGATATTTTGAGTAGGAGGGGGATTAAATAAGCTGCCAATAATGACAGCATCTATCTATTGTAAAAATCCGTTTTTAAACATCCCCTTATGCCGAAAATTTCTAACTTACATTCTCGTAAGTTGACGCTATGAAAAAAACACTACTCTCGCTTTTTGCGCTATCCTATGCTTTGTATGCTACTGCTCAGATAAAACCATTTAAACCAGCCGATTTTGATAAAATACCTACGGTAAGCGACCCGCAGCTTTCGCCTGATGGCAAATGGGTGGCCTACAGCGTATCTGAAGTTGATACGGCAAAGGATAAACGGGTATCGCACCTGTGGATGCAAAGCTGGGATGGTAAGGAGTCATTGGCGTTAACGCATGGCGATGAAGCAGCTTCGGCGCCGCGATGGTCGCCGGATGGTAAGTATTTATCGTTTGTTTCGTCCCGCGATTCGAAAAAGGGCGGCCAGATTTGGCTGATGGACAGGCGCGGAGGCGAGGGCGTGAAACTGACAGACATTAAAGGCGACTTGGGCGAATATGCATGGTCGCCGGATGGCAAAAAACTGGTGATTGTTATTGGCGACCCTGAAAATAAAGGTAAAGAGGAGCCCAAAACGCCTAAACCCATTGTTATTGATCGTTATCATTTTAAACAGGATATAGAAGGCTACCTGCAGCACCTGCACAAGCATTTGTACCTGTTTGATGTTGCAGCAAAAAAGCTTGATACCTTAACCAAGGGAGATAAGGATGAAAGCTCACCAGTATGGTCGCCGGATGGTAAAACGATAGCTTTTGTGAGCAACCGCAGTGCCGACCCCGATAAAAACGAGAACACAGATATTTTTACCATTGATGCCCGGCCGAATGCCAGTATGCTCCAGGTTACTTCATGGAAAGGCCCCGATACAAACCCACAGTGGAGCCCGGATGGCAAACTGATCGCTTTTTTGCGCTCTACCAGTGATGCCGATTATATGATGTACGATCAAAATATGTTGTGCACCATGGATGTGGTTGGCTCCAATAAAAAGATACTAACGCAGCAGCTTGACCGCCCGGTTACCGACCTGGCCTGGGGAAAAGATAATAAAAGCATTACATTTTTGGTTGTTGACGACCGTGAACGCTATGTGGCCAGCGTGAACATAAACAATGGTAAAATAAGTACGGTTAATAAGGGCACGTACAGCATTACCGATATCAACACCAACTTAAGCGGCAACTGGGTTGTTCAAAAAACAGATCCATATACCCCTGCCGAGTTATTCGCGTTGGAAGGCGGCAAGCTTCGCCGCTTAACGTTCCATCAGCAGGCATGGTTATCCAATGTTAAACTGGCCCATGTAGAAGGTTTTGAATCTACCAGTGCAGATGGTACCCAGGTTAACGGTATTGTTTTAACGCCCGATAGTAATGCCAAAAAGTTACCTTTTATTTTATTTATACACGGCGGCCCCGTTGGGCAGGATGAATATGCCTTTGATGCCGTACGGCAGGTTTTGGCCAGCGCGGGTTATGCAGTTGCCGGTGTAAATTATAGGGGTAGCAATGGCCGTGGCCTTGATTATTGTAAAGCGATATATGCCGACTGGGGTAACAAAGAAGTAAAAGATCTGCTGGGCGCGGTTGACAAACTGGAAAAATTAGGCATTGCCGATCCCGACCATTTAGGAATAGGCGGATGGAGCTATGGCGGCATCCTTACTGATTACACTATCGCATCTGATACCCGTTTTAAAGCCGCAGCCAGCGGTGCCGGCAGTGCCTTGCAATTAGCAGTTTATGGCAGCGATCAGTATGTTTTACAATATGAAAACGAAATTGGTGTGCCCTGGAAAAATGCCGATAAGTGGATTGCCTTATCGTACCCATTTTTTCATGCTGATAAAATCAAAACACCGGTGTTATTTATGTCGGGCTTAAAAGATTTTAATGTCCCGACCATCGGCAGCGAACAAATGTACCAGGCTTTGCGGTCGCAGGGGATACCTACGGAGTTAATACTTTACCCAAACTCGTTCCATGGCATCACCAAGCCAAGCTACCAGGTTGACAGGCTGCAGCGGTATGTGGAATGGTATGATAAGTATTTGAAAAAGTAGGCCGGCAACTTTAGTACAAACTTTTATTGACGTTTTTTAAATGAAATTCTTCCTGTTCATTATGCTAATTTTAGGTACTGCAGCTGTTAAAGCGCAAAACATCAGCACAACAATGGCAACTGATACCACTGTTTACAGCGATAGCGTATTAAATGTTAAACCGGAATTTCCTGGTGGTACAAAAATGCTATTAAGATTTCTTGTGAAAACGATCAGGTATCCCGCCAAAGCCCACGAGCGTAATATTCAGGGAAAAGTGATAGGGACGTTCATAGTAGAGAAAGATGGTACACTTACCAACCTGGAGATTAAAAAAAGTGTTGCACCAAGTCTCGACGATGAAACTTTAAGGATCATGAAACTTTTGCCAAAATTTACGCCGGGCATGCTAAATGATCAGCCGGTCCGAACGCGGGTAAATAGCTTTCCGTTAAGTTTTACTTTGGCTAATTAAGCAGTCATTATCAACTAACCGTTACTACACATTAATTTTTACTATCCTCAGGATAAAATCCCTTACATTCTCGCTAAGGGGTTCCAATTCAGCTTCGTCAATTAGTTTATCATAAACCTGGCCTGCCAATACCAATAAAAATTTTGATCCGGTCATTCCATCGTATCTACGGGCTATCTGTTTGTCAAAATCACGTACCGCGTTAAATATTTTGTAATAGTTATCCTGATGGTTGTCGCCGTCGTTTCGCCATGCCTCTAAAACGGTATCAAATTGTACCATCCCCCATTTAAATTCAGCAGCCTTGCCTTTATCTAATAAGGCGCGCACTATCTTTTTATCTGTTTTACTTAATTCACTATATACTAAATACATGATGATACCTATTTAGCAGGTAAAATTACAAACCTACATTGATAATGAATTGTTCTTAATCTGATGCCCTAAAAATCATAGGACTTGAAATGGTATTGTTGCCATATAAAAGTAATTCATTTGCCGCTGTATTACAGTATAGCCGATAATTGCTAAATTACATGCGCTTATAGCTGCTTCTGAACACATGAATAAAAACTTGCTACTCGTTATAGCTGCATTTGCTTTCACCGGTGCTTTTGCCCAAACGATTAAAAGACCGCTTAAACCAAGTGACGTAAATAATATTCCCACTCTTGCCGATCCGCAATTATCGCCCGATGGTAAGTGGCTGGCTTATAGCGTTTCGGATGTGGATACGGCAAAGGATAACCGGGTGTCGCATTTGTGGATGCAAAGCGTTGATGGCAAGCAGTCTATCCAGCTCACTTACGGCTCCGAACCGGCTTCTTCGCCAAGGTGGACACCGGATGGCAAATTTTTGTCATTCGTATCAGAGCGCTACTCAAAAAACGGCGGCCAGGTTTGGCTGATGGACCGCAGGGGAGGCGAGGGACATAAATTGACAGATTTAAAAAAGGGCGAGCTGGAAGATTATGCATGGTCGCCTGATAATAAAAAATTGGTACTGGTAATTAAAGATCCTGAATATAATGGTAAGGAACCAAAAACTATACCACCAATAAAAATAGACCGCTACCATTTTAAGCAGGACATTGACGGGTACCTGCAGCACCGGCACACCCATTTGTACCTGTATGATATGGAGAGCAAAAAGGTAGATACATTGACGACCGGCGACAGGGACGATCAATCGCCGGTGTGGAGCCCCGATGGCAAATACATAGCTTTTGTAAGCAATCATACCAATGATCCGGATAGGAACGAAAATTTGGATATTTTTACGGTTGAGGCCAAAGACGATGGCGAGATTAAGCAGCTGACTACTTTTACCGGTCACGATATTCAGCCGCTTTGGAGCCCCGATGGTAAGCATATTGCCTACCTGAGATCGACAAGTGATGCCGATTATTATATTTACCAGCACGATTTGTTGTGTATGATGGATGCCGACGGAAAAAATAACCGTGTACTTACCGAAGCACTGGATAGGCCCGTAAGCAATGTGGCCTGGAGCCGCGATAGCAAAAATATTGGCTACCTGGTTAGCAACGACCGTACCAGGTATGTGGCTCAATACAACTTGTTGCTCCGCAAGTCAACCACCGTATATAGAGGTGCCGAGTGCAGTTTTGAAAACGTTATTGGTGCAATGCCCGGCGTGTGGATTGCTAAAATGACCACGCCCTATATGCCTCATGAACTTGTTGCTATCGAAAATGGGAAGATTAGAAGACTCACCTTTCATCAGGATAAGTGGCTAAGCAGTGTAAAATTGGCTTATGTAAAAGGTTTTCAATCTTTTAGTGCCGATGGCACGCTGGTGTCGGGAATTTTATATACCCCCGATAGTGTAGTAAATAAAAAACTACCATTCATCCTGTATATCCACGGCGGCCCAACTGACCAGGACGAGTTTGAGTTTGATATGATCCGCCAAACTTTAGCTTCGGCAGGATATGCAGTCGCCGCAGTTAATTACCGGGGCAGCACAGGCCGTGGGCTGGAATATACCAAAGCTATTTATGCTGATTGGGGTAATAAAGAAGTTCAGGATTTATTAGGGGCTGTAGACGAACTGGTGAAATTTGGCATAGCCGACCGTGACCGGTTAGGTATAGGCGGCTGGAGCTACGGTGGCATTTTGACCGATTACACAATAGCAACCGATCCGCGCTTTAAAGCAGCATCCAGCGGGGCGGGCAGCGCTATGCAACTGGGCATTTACGGCAGCGACCAATGGGTGGTGCAATATGATAACGAACTGGGTGCTCCCTGGAAAAATCCCGAAAAATATATCAAGTTATCGTATCCGTTTTTCCATGCAGATAAAATCAAAACACCAACGCAGTTTATGTCGGGCCTGAAGGATTTTAATGTACCAACCAGCGGCGGTGAGCAGATGTACCAGGCCCTTAAATCGCAGGGTGTGCCTACCCAAATGGTACTTTACCCCGGTCAGTTTCATGGTATTACCGTGCCAAGCTACCAGGTGGATAGGCTACAGCGCTATATTGATTGGTATGATAAATATTTAAAAGGCCCCCCAACCCCCTGAAGGGGGAGTTTTTTATTGAGAGCATTGGTAAATATTTATGAATTTTGTTTAGTTCGGTTTATGTAGAATTCATGAAGATTGCTCTCGCCGGCTCAATTGCAACAATACTTTTGCAGAAAAACATATTTTTTATTTTGATGTTTGCATCCAAAAGAATACCGTTACGATGTTGCCTGAAAAAAATGGTGTAGTTAAAGATTTAAAGGTGCTGCTTGTGGCGGCCTGGTATATCTTTATAGCTGTTTCACATATTTTTTTGCTTCCCAAACTCACTGAACAAGGCAACCAGCCAGCTTCTGGGCACAATTCTATTTTTAAAAGAAACTCCGGTAATTTAACGCTAAATGCGGTGCATTGGAATTTTATTCAGCGTACAGATAAGGTAGTGATAAGTGATAAAAAATCGGTAATCGACCTCCTGAAAGCGGTTGTCGCCAGCTTTATCGTGCTTTTCTTTGCCTTACAGATCTGGAGAATACGACCCCATTGGCAACTGCTTTTCCGTGTTCTGTTTAGTGATTACCGGTATTCATACCTTTCTTTTTGTTCCTTCCGTATTTGATGTGATGGCCTGTTACGGGCATCTGCCTAAGCTATCCTGCTTAAGGCATTCATTTAAATTTAGTTAAATCAATTACCGGTATTAGCCAGGTTTGCTATGTTGTGTTTACATAGTTTTCTGCCCGGCGTGTTGTACCGGTACATCAAATTCCAGGAAACTTATATGCAAATCATAACAAGAAGTGTATTCATACTGATGGCACTACTCATCAGCCTGAATACTTTTGCACAACAAAATATAAAACCTATCGGCCTTAAAGCCCTGCTGAGCCAGGTAAACGCCAACGCGCCGGCGCTGATAACAGATTCGGCTGCAATAGGCATCCGCCAGGCGCAGGCAGCCGAAACGCGCAGCAATTGGCTGCCCAATTTAAAGCTTAATTACCAGGCCGATATTGGCACAAATAATAACGTAGCCGGGCCCTATTTTGGTTTTGGGATCATACCGTCCGATTCGCGGGGAGTGCGTACGCAAAGTAACACCACCGCGGTATCTGCCAATGTAGGTGTAGCCGCCCTGGATTGGGAAGTATATAATTTTGGCGCTTATGATGCCCAAAATAAAGTGGCTAATTCCGATATCCGGGTGCAACAAAGCCAGTTTGCCAACTCAAAATATCAATTACAGGCTTACGCCATCGGCAATTATTTACTGCTGATGAGGCTGCAAAACTTTTTGGATATCCAGTCAAGAAACATCCAGCGTAATGTCGAGATCCGGCGGTCTGTACAATCATTGGCCAAAAGCGGTGTAAGGGCAGGGGTAGATACCAGTATAGCCGAAGCCGAACTATCCAAAGCCAGGTTAAACTACATCGAACTGGCCAACCAGGTAAAACAGGTGCAATTACAGCTTTCGGCAGTAAGTGGCTTGCCATATCAATCTATCGTGCCCGATACCGCTGCCGAAACCGCATTGATAGATCAGCCTGCCGCATTGCAGCCAATTGAGCAGGATACCGTTAACCACCCGATTATCAATTATTACCGGTCGGTATATCAAAATAGTCTGCAGCGGGAAAATTTGGTTAAAAAAAGCTATAATCCTAAAATTATGTTAGAGGGTGCCGTGTGGGGCAGGGGATCAAGCGTTGATGCCAATGACCACTTTAATAGCCTATCCACGGGTTGGGGTTTCGACCGGAACAATTACCTGGTAGGCGTTGGTATCAGCTATAATTTGTTCGACTTGCGCCGCAAGCAATTAAAACTCCGCACCCAAAAGGCCGAAACCAGCTATAACGCTCGCAAGCTACAGGAGCAAAAGCAAATGCTTGCAGTTAACGCCAACCAGGCCGATGTGGAGCTGGAAACCGCCCGCCAGCGCTTACAGGAAATTCCGCACCAGTTGAGGGCTGCTAATGACGGATACCGGCAAAAATTGTCGCTTTATAAAAACGGCCTTACAGATATCATCGAATTAAACGCGGCGCTCAATATCCTTTACCGCGCCGAAACCGATTTTGCACAGGCAAAATACAGCTATTCAAGCGCGTTGTTCCAAAAAGCGGTTACCGATAACCAGGTAAACGCAGTTTTAAACCTTTTAAAATAAGTTAATATGTCAATGGTCACATCCGCACTAAAAAGGCCTATTACCACGGTGGTTATCACTATGAGCCTTTTGCTTTTTGCAGTGCTTAGTGCAATAAAAATACCTATCGATATTTTTCCGCAGTTAAACCTGCCTACTATATATGTAATTGAATCGTACGGCGGCATGTCGCCACAGCAAATGGAGGGGTTTTTCTCCACCCGCTTGCAAGATCAGTTTCTGTATGTAAACGGGATAAAAAGCATCACGAGTAAAAATATACAAGGTTTAACCCTCATCAAACTCTCGTTTTATGAAACTACCAACATGGCCGAAGCATCAGCCCAGGTGGCTTTGCAGGTAAACAGGGCAACCGCTTTTTTTCCGCCGGGGGCATTGCCGCCGCAGGTAATCCGGTTTGATGCGTCCTCATTACCGGTTGGTCAGCTGGTTTTTTCCAGTCCTACGCGTAGCTTAAAAGATATTTATGACCTGGCTGCTACCAAAATCCGGCCCATGTTTGCAACTATACCGGGGCTTTCGGCACCGCCGCCGTTTGGGGCAAACGCGCGGTCGATAACTGTGAGTGTTGATCCCGATAAGTTGCGCAGTTATAATTTAACACCCGATGAGGTGGTTGAAGCATTATCTAAATTTAATGTTATGTCGCCCTCGGGTAACCTCCGGTTAGATAACACGATGTTTTTAACCACCATGAACTCGCTGATTAAAAGCCCGGATAATTTTGGCGATATACCCGTAAAAACGCAAAACGGTGTACCCATATTTATAAAGGATGTGGCCCGTGTTGCTGATGCAGCAGACGTTACGGTTGATTATGCCTTAATTAACGGCAAGCGTTCGGTTTATATCCCGGTGGTAAAAACAGCCGATGCTTCTACCTGGACGGTAGTACAGACCCTTAAAAGTAAACTGCCCGAAATGCAAAGCCTGCTGCCCGATGATGTAAAGGTGAGCTACGCCTTTGATCAATCGGTATTTGTGGTTAACGCGGTTAAAAGTTTAATGACCGAGGGCGGGCTGGGAGCCCTGCTTACCGGCTTAATGGTACTGCTGTTTTTGCGCGATTGGCGAAGCAGCCTTATTGTAGTAATAACCATCCCGGTCTCTATCCTGATAGGGGTGTTGTTATTGAGCCTGTTTGGGCAAACCATCAACATTATGACGCTGAGCGGGCTGGCCCTGGCGATCGGCATCCTGGTAGACCAGGCCACGGTAACCATCGAAAATATCCATCAGCACCTGGAAATGGGTAAATCAAAAAAACAGGCAATTTATGATGCATGCGAAGAGATCTCGTTCCCGCTGCTGCTGATATTGTTGTGTATCCTGGCGGTATTCGCGCCATCATTCATGATGTCGGGCGTACCTAAGGCTATGTTTTTACCACTTTCTTTGTCAATAGGTTTAACCATGATCGTATCGTACATCCTCGCCCAAACAGGTGTGCCGATATTGAGTAACTGGCTCATCAAAGCCGAACGCTATCAACACTATCACCACGGCAAAGTACACGCCCATGCGGGTGAATCGTTGGATGACAAGGAACAAAAACAGGTTGAAAAACACCTGGAACACGAGCAGGAGCACCCCGAAAACAACGACCTGTTTGAAAGAGTAAAACTCTGGCTCATTAATGCCCTCAATAATTCTATGCCCCGAAAGCGACTTATCGTATCTGTTTATTTAGGCGTGGTTATCATTTTAGCGGGATTATGCTTTGTTTTTATTGGTAAGGACATGATGCCCAAAATTAATAACGGGCAGTTCCAGATCAGGCTGAAAGAGCCGGACGGTACCCGGTTGGAGCGTACCGAGGATGCTTTTAAACAGGTATTGCAGGTTATCAATCAAACGGTAAATAACCATGTAGAAATTACATCAGGATACGTGGGGCTAATACCAAGCAGCTACGGTACCAGTAACCTTTATATTTTTAATACGGGTACCCAGGAAGCCGTATTGCAGGTAAATCTTGATGAAAAGTACAAGGTAAATATGGATGAACTAAAAGATGCGCTGCGCAAAAACATCCATTATAAACTTCCCGAACTGCAAATAACCTTTGAGCCGATAGATATGACCGAAAAGATCATGAGCCAGGGTGCCTCGTCGCCTATTGAAGTACAGGTGGCCGGCAAGGATATGCAGCAGATTGAAGGTTACGCCAATAAGGTAGTAACCAAGCTGAAGAATATCAGTTATTTACGCGATGTACAGATAGAGCAGCCTTTAAAGTTCCCGGTAATAAAAATTGCTTTGGATAGGTTAAAAGCTGCGCAGTTAGGGCTGAATATTAAAGATATTGCCCGCTCGGTTACAGCAAGTACATCATCCAGCCGCTTTACTGATAAAAACTTGTGGCTTGATGAAAAAGGTGCCTATACATACCAGGTACAGGTACAAATTCCCGAGTATGTAATGAACACCCTGGATCAGCTGAAAGAGGTGCCGCTGGTAAGAGGGCAAAGCAGCCCGGTTTTAAGCGATATAGCAACATTTACCACAACCTATGTTCCCGGCGAGTACGACAGGGCCGGGCCAAGGCGGTTTTTGACTATCAGCGCTAATATTTATAAAACCGATTTGGGTACTGCCACTACAGATGTGCAAAAAGCGCTGAACTCGGTAGGCGCGCCGCCAAAAGGATTGATTGCCACCATGGGAGGAATGTCGACCCTGTTAACAGATACATTGGGCAGTTTACAAAACGGGCTAATGCTTGCCATTGTAGTTATCTTTTTATTGTTGGCTGCCAACTATCAGTCTTTTAAAGTATCGCTTGCTGTACTATCAACAGTGCCGGCGGTTATTTTAGGATCGCTGCTGATGTTGCTGCTTACCGGGTCAACCTTAAACCTCCAATCGTATATGGGGATGATCATGTCCACGGGGGTATCCGTGGCCAATGCCATTTTGATTGTAACCAATGCCGAAAAATTGCGGATTGATTATAAAGATGCCACAAAAGCGGCTATAACCAGCGCATCCATCCGGTTACGTCCCATCCTGATGACCAGCCTGGCTATGATTGCCGGTATGATCCCCATGGCTTCGGGCATGGGCGAGGCAGGCGAGCAGTCGGCACCTTTAGGGCGTGCGGTTATTGGTGGTTTGTTTGCATCAACACTTGCGGCCCTATTCATTTTACCACAGGTATTTGCGTGGGTACAGCAAAAAACAGATTTTTTATCGCCTTCGCTGATGCCTGGTGAAACCGACGAACAATCAGCTAAAATAACAGAACCAAAAACCTCCATAGTTTAAAATCATGAAATTTCAATCAATTATATTAATAGCAGTCGTAAGCCTATTTGCCGCATGCGGTGGCAATCAAAAGCCTGTAGATATTTCGGCCCCGGCTGCAAAAAGTAAAGCGGGCATCGAAACAGGTATTGTGACAGAGAAAGCCTTGTCAAGTAACGCCCGCCTGCCCGGCCAGCTTAAGCCTTACAACGAAGTAAATATTTTCCCGAAGGTAAATGGCTTCGTGAAAAGTATGTACGTAGATAGGGGTACCATTGTAAAAAAGGGACAATTACTGGTCAGCCTTGAAGCGCCCGAAATGGAATCGCAATTGCAGGCAGCCAATTCAAGGTATCTGCAAGCGCAGGAAAATGCCGTTGCCAGTAAAGAAAAATACCAGCGGTTAAAAGAGGCCGCTAAAGAACCCGGCTCGGTATCGCCGCTCGACCTGGATAACGCGTCGGCTAAAATGAGGGCCGATGAAGCCATGGCAAGATCAGAACAATCCAACGTGGTATCGGTACGTACTATGCAGGATTATTTGAATATCCGCGCACCGTTTGACGGAATGATTGTTCAGCGTAATGTGTCGCCGGGTGCGCTGGTTTCGCCGGGTAAAGGAACAGACCAGCCAATGTTAATCCTGCAGGATATCAGTAAATTGCGTTTAGAGGTTTTTATCCCTGAGGATTATGTAGACAAGGTAGATTTGACCAGGCAGGTAAATTTTACCTACAATTCTATGCCCGGTACACAGCAAACAGCCAGGATCAGCCGGTCGGCAAATGCGTTGGGCAGTATGCGGTCTGAAGCCATTGAGATTGATATTGAGAACAAAAACGGCAACTTAAAACCAGGCATGTATGCCGAGGTACATATCCCGATGCTATCGGGCGCCAAATCATTACTGGTGCCTAACCAGGCCATTGTCCGGTCGACAGAACACGAATATGTGATTGTGGTAAAAGGAGGCAAGGCCCAATTACAGGATGTTAAAGAAGGGCTTTCCCGGAACGACTCGACCGAAGTATTCGGTAATTTAAAGGCCGGCGATACAATTGTAAAACATGCCAGCGACGAGATGCGACAAGGAGATGCGATAAATTGATAGTTGCTCATGAAACCTTACCCGGTTTCTGAAACTTCGTAATGTTTAAAAAAGCCATGCAGAACTTTATCTGCATGGCTTTTGTCCATTAAGGACATCTCTCTCTACTTAAAAGTAGTTATACGTTTATTTTGCCCTCAATCGAATCATCGAAGGTTTTGCCTATAGCCGCGCCGGCCAGCATTTTTACAAAAGCGATGGCGTTGCCATGCTTGTTGTCCCAGTAGTAGCTTTCGGTAGGCTCAACCTTTATTACCGAAATGCGCGGATCGTCAATGCCATCGGTGAACCAAACTTTTAGTATTGGTTCCCAAAGCTCTTTAATTTTTTCCTTGTCTTCACTCACGGTGGCTATACCATAAACATTCAGGAAGTCGGAATGTGCAGATCCCTGGAATAAAAGATGGACCATAGGGTCTTTCGACAGATCTTCATTCTTGTGGCTGTCATTGGCACTCAGAAACCAGAGGTTGCCCTCGTCATCCACTTGTTGAACAGACATCGGGCGAACATTTGCCGGGATGCCGGTTTTAATATTGGTTAAAAAGAAGCAGCTTTTAGCGCTGTCAACCATGGCTTTTAATTTGGCTATGGCCTCTGGTCCGCCAAGATCCTGATAATTATCTTCTGGTTGTTGTTGATTAATGCTATCCATTATTTAAAGTTTTTGTTGGTAAATGTTATAGAATAACCAATCAACATCTTTATTGTGTTAATAAAATTAACTTTTAGGATAAAAACAGTAGTAAGTAGTTAGTATCAAGTAGTAAGACTAAATAGTAAACTCGAAGTTTTTGAAACTTCGCAAGTTTCTGCGCCAGGCAGATTTGTAATCTTATGCAAACACCACCATCCTATCAGGATACCGTGTGGCATAGCTGGATACGATGTTTTTGATATAGTCATTGCCCGGGTAGGGGGTCAGGTAGTTTTTGAGCTGTTGCACGTTATTTGCATCAAAATAGTGCGAGATGTAGCCCATTCCGTAAAACTGGCCTTTCTCCACCAAAATACAGCTATGTTCATCGCCGGTACGGCCTTCATCGCGGATGGCGTAGGTAGGCAGGGCAAGTTTCAGCTGGTTAATAGCGTTATTAACCTTTTGGTTGTAGTCCTCTACAGATTCAACACCTTCGCAGGCGCACTGGCTGCCGGCGGCGCCGGTACATGCGGCCGTGTTGGTTTGTATAAAGCAAAGTTTGGGGCATAGTCCAAAAGCTTCTATCAGTTTATTAAGCAGATTATAGCCATCCAGCAATGAGTTGCAGGTATAAATAACATCACTGAATTTGCGGCGTTTATCAACCGCCAGCCTGGTATAGCCGCGCTGATCCTCAAAGGCATACAGGCAATAGGCGTTTTCAAAGCGTTTTAACGACCGGTTGTATTTTGGCCACAAGCGTTTAATTTCGATGGCTTCCAGTACAAAGGCAATCAGCTCGGTGCCGCAAACCTGGTAGCTTACCTGGTGAATATTGCGTAAAAATTCCTGCCGTTGCAAACCCGGGTTATTGCCGGTAAAATGGCTGCTTACCCGTTTCTTGATGTTTTTGGCTTTGCCAACATAAATCACTTTCCCTTTTTGATCATGAAAATAATATACGCCCGGCGAGTATGGCAATTGCTCCACATCCTTTTTAGGTAAGTTGGCGGGCAATACCTGTTCTTTTGAATTTTGCTTAAGTGCCTGTTTAATATGTCCTTCGGTATCGCTGCTTATTAACAGCGTAAATAATTCGGCCGTGGCTTCGGCATCGCCGGCGGCACGGTGGCGGGCTTCGTTACCGATGCCTAAATGGCGGCAAAGGCGGCCAAGGCTGTATGACGGCAGACCGGGCAATATCTTGCGGCCCAGGCGTACGGTACAAAGTTTGTTCAACTGTAAATCGTATCCGGCGGCGGCAAGGTGGTAGCGTACAAATGAATAATCGAAGTTTACGTTATGCGCTACAAATATTTTGCCGTGTATCAAATGATAAATATCAGCCGCTACATCCTCAAAGGGAGGGGCGCTTTGCACCATCTCGTTGGTAATACCTGTTAAGGCGCTGATATATATGGGTATTTCGCGTTGCGGGTTAACCAGGGTTTGAAAGCGTTTTACAACTTTTTTACCATCATGTATGCATATGGCAATTTCTGTAATGCCATTGGCGCTGGCATGCCCCCCGGTAGTCTCGATATCAACAATTGCATACATATTTCAAATGTAATACAAGTTTGCTAATTATTTTAGTGTTATTTTTATTTTTCTTAGTCCGAAAGTCAGTAAGACGAAAAGTTAAGAAGATCGAAAGTTTTGAAAATCAAAATAGCTAATGGAATGAGCGATTTAAGCATCAAGCTACACCTTGTTTTTATTGGCTGATCCTGGCTAAATGATCCTGCTACCGAAAGGGTGAATATTGGCCAGCAACAGGCACAAGTATTTGGATGCGCCTAAATTGAGCTCATTTTAGTGTTAACCATGATTAAATATAAAACATTGATTATAAGTTATTTGTAAACATTTAACTCGAAATGTGTTAAGTTATGTTAACCCAGTTAGATGCATTTGCCCCGGTATTAGTGCGCATCCATTTCCGAGTTTTCCACAGCAAGTCTTCTGTCAACTTTTTGGATATGTTCGTTTTGGTAATCTTTTTCAATCAGGCCGTCGCGCATACGTACTATACGGTGTGCATGCATGGCAATATCTTCTTCGTGGGTTACCAGTATAATGGTATTGCCTTTGGCGTGAATGTCTTCC
Source organism: Mucilaginibacter sp. P4_D1 (assembly GCF_056401935.1). NCBI lineage: Bacteria > Pseudomonadati > Bacteroidota > Sphingobacteriia > Sphingobacteriales > Sphingobacteriaceae > Mucilaginibacter > Mucilaginibacter sp. P4_D1. The sequence goes on along the minus strand of NZ_JBFUIJ010000047.1, from coordinate 33,998 downwards.
AACAGTCCCATAATTTCTATGGATGTTTTGGTATCAAGGTTACCGGTAGGCTCATCGGCCAATATGATAGAGGGATTGTTAATAAGCGCCCGGGCCACGGCCACACGCTGGCGCTGCCCACCCGAAAGCTCGTTGGGTTTATGATCAACCCTATTCTCCAAACCAACATTTTTAAGAGCGGCATTGGCGCGCTCGGTACGTTTTTCTTTGCTGATGCCTGCATAAATCAAAGGCAGGGCAACGTTATCAAGGGCGGTGTTACGGGGCAATAAGTTAAAAGTTTGAAAAACGAAACCGATTTCGGAGTTACGCACTTCTGCCAGCTCGTTATCACTCATATGACTTACGTTTATTCCGTTCAGGATGTACACACCCTTGGTTGGTGTATCCAGGCAACCCAAAATATTCATCAGCGTTGATTTACCCGAGCCCGAAGGGCCCATTAAAGCCACAAATTCGCCTTTATTAATAGTTAACGATACCGATTTAAGCGCGTGTATAACTTCGCTACCTATCACGTACTTACGTCCAATCTCGTTTATGGTAATTAAAGGCTTGTCTTTTAATGGCTCCATGAATGTTTTTTTATTTGGACTGCTGATAGGTACGGAATGTTACAATAGAAATTCAAAATTCAAAATTAAAAAGTCAAAAGCCTGAATGTTATCAAAACAAGCCATCAAACAAGCACTTTTGAATTTTTACTTTTGACTTACTTCTCAATCACCTTAGCCACCAAAAAGAAATCCTCATCGTGCTTAGGGGCGTTTTCAAGTGCTTCTTCGTGGGTCACCTGTTGTTTTACCACGTCGTTGCGCAGTACGTTGGCGCCGTCGGTCATGTAAACCAGGGGTTCAACGCCGGTAGTATCCAGTTCGTTTAGTTTGGCCATAAAATCAAGAATCTTACTCATATCCTGTATCATGTCCTGCTTTTCGGTCTCGCTTAGTTCTAAACGGGCCAGGTGGGCAACTTTTTCAACTGTTTCTTTATCTATGGTCATGCAGTTTGCAGTTTTTTATTAATCATATCAAATACTTGGTCACGCAATGCATCGGCATCATCCAGTGTTAAATGGGCCGTTTCAATGGGTTTATGTACAAATATATTACAAATTCCGGGTCTGCTGCCATATTCTTTGCCGGTATCCCAAAGCACTTTCCAGGTATCAAGGGATGATATAGGTAAAATGGGCACTTTCATTTCAATAGCCAGCCTGAATGGGCCATTCTTAAAACTATGCAATTCGGGTGGATAATCTTTCGGGATAGTGGCTTCGGGGAAAATTACTACGCTCACCCCGTTCTTAATTCGTTCGGCCGCAGTTTTAAAAGCACGGAATGATGACATTTTACTTTCCCTGTTAACCGTAACGTCAATAGTCTTAAAAAAATAGCCAAGTACATAATTGTTCAGCAATTCTTCTTTCCCCATAAAACAAATATTGTTTTTGAGTATGGTATTTATGGCCGATACATCAAGGTTTGATGTGTGGTTACCGCATATTACGTAAGTTTTTTTCCAATCCAGCGGCTCTTCAAAAGTGGCGCTGTAAAAAATTCCCGAAATGCTTGAGCTTAAAAAAATAATAAGTCGCCGCATTTGGTTAATGTACCGGTACCGGCTGGTTTTTTGCCTGAGTATATATAAAACCGGGTAACAAAGGGTGAAAAAGACGGCTATGCTATACCTGTAAAAATTGGTATGGATCCTTTTCAGTGTTAATTTCATGTTCCCCAAATGTAAAAAAAATACTGGTTTCAGAAAGCTTGAAGCTTCATGTGAAAAGCCTAAAGCTAAAATTTTCACGTTAACTTCATTTGCAGGGCTCAATAAATTTTATGCAATTGTGCTTAGTTTTTCGGATGCGGCCAGCTTTTGTTGGATGATGGTGTAAACGTCATCGCGCAGGGCATCTGCATCTGCAATAGTTAGGTTACTGGTATCTATGGGTTTATGTACGTAAAAATGGCAAATGCCCGGCCTGCTGCCATATTTGGTGCCGGTATCCCAAAGTATTTGCCAGGTGTTTACAGATGTTACCGGGATGATGGGTATTTTATGTTCAATAGCCAGGCGGAACGGCCCGCTTTTAAATTCACATAATTTAGGCGGATAATGATCTGAGATCATCCCTTCGGGAAAAATAACCAGCGAAACGCCTTCCTTCAACTTTTCGGAGGCTTTTTTAAAAGCCCGGAAAGACGACATTTTACTTTCGCGGTTAACAGCGATATCAACCGAGCGGAAGAAGATGCCGGTTACCAGGCCGTCCTCCAGTTCCTGCTTGCCCATAAAGCTGCAATTGCTGTTTACAAGAATGCACATGGCCGAAATATCGAGGTTAGAGGTATGGTTTGGGCATATGATATACGGTTTGCTCCAATCAACAGGCTCCTCATACTCAAAATTATACAATATACCCACCAGCGCCGAACTGATGAACCCCCAGGCCCGGCGCAGTTTGTTCATGCTATGGTACCGGGAGGGTTTTTTAGAAAAATATTTAAAAAAAGGCCATAATAAAAAGTAGGATAGCGCTACACTCAATACATATAAATAGATGTGCACTTTTTTCAATATCATTTCCATCGCCATCAAAAATAGAAAAATTCCTTACTTTCGCCACCTATGGAAACTGTTGTTAGTGGCATCCGTTCGACCGGAAATTTGCACTTAGGAAACTATTACGGGGCTTTGCAGAACTTTATAAAAATGCAGAATGAATATAACTGCTTTTTTTTTATTGCCGATCTGCATTCGTTAACCACGCATCCAACACCTGCCGATTTACATAGTAATGTAAAACAGGTTTTGGTGGAGTACCTTGCCGCGGGTATCGACCCTGAAAAGGCTACTATCTACGTACAGTCAGATGTGCCCGAGATTAGCGAGCTATATTTATATTTAAACATGAACGCCTACCTGGGCGAACTGGAACGCGCTACATCATTTAAAGACAAAGTGCGCGCCAACCCCGATAATGTGAACGCGGGCCTGCTTACCTACCCGGTATTAATGGCGGCGGATATCATTATCCATAAAGCCACCAAAGTGCCTGTTGGTAAGGATCAGGAACAACACCTGGAAATGGCCCGTACCTTTGGCAACCGCTTTAACCGGCTGTACAACCACGATTATTTTCCCGAGCCTTACGCCTTTAATTACAGCAGCAACCTGGTGAAAATTCCGGGGCTTGATGGTAAAGGTAAAATGGGCAAGTCAGAAGGGGAGGGCAATGCCATTTTCCTTTGTGATACCCCGGAAGCCATCAAAAAGAAGGTAATGCGTGCCGTTACCGATGGCGGGCCAACAACCGAAAACCAAACCAAACCCCAGGAAATTCAAAACCTGTTTGATTTGATGAAGGTAGTATCATCTGCGGATACCGTTGCCCATTTTGACGATTTGTATAATAAAATGGCTATCCGTTACGGTGATCTTAAAAAACAGCTTACCGAGGATATGATCATTGCTACAGCGCCCATCCGCGAGCGGATAAACGCTATTGCGGGCGATGCCGATTATTTAAGAAAAGTGGCCGCCATGGGCGAAGAAAAAGCCCGCGCAAGCGCCTCAAAAACCATCAGGGAAGTACGGGAAATTATAGGATTTAAGAAATTTTAAAAATCATCTGAACCGGAATTAAACGAATTAAGGAATTTCCGGAATTTATAACAGAAGCCCCTTGAGGGCTTTTTTGCCATTTAAAAGTTGAAATAATAAAGTATTGAGCCTTTTAAAATTCAAGTAATTCTGTAAATTCGACAAATTACGGTTCAGACAAAACTCATTGACATCGCATGCACATAGCTATTGTAGGAAATATTGGCGCCGGTAAAACCACGCTGACTGAAATGCTGGCCCATAACTACGGCTGGGAACCACTTTTTGAAGCCGTAGACAATAATCCTTACCTGGAAGATTTTTACAGCGACATGAAACGCTGGAGCTTTAACCTGCAAATTTATTTCCTGAACAGCCGTTACCGCCAGATCATCGATATTCAGAAAACCGGCCGCAATATTTTACAGGATCGTACTATTTACGAGGACGCATACATATTTGCCGAAAACCTGCACGATATGGGCCTGATGACCACCCGCGACTATCAAAACTACGAATCGATATTTGAGAATATTACCGAGTTTATAAAGCCGCCCGATTTGCTGGTTTACCTTAAAGCATCAGTGCCCACGCTGGTAAGCAACATACAGCGCCGCGGCCGCGAGTATGAAATAGGCATCCGCCTGGATTACCTTTCAAAACTGAACGAGAAGTACGATAAATGGATCAAAAACTATAAACTGGGCAAATTGCTGATCCTCGATAAAGACAACCTCGATTTCGCCAATAATACCGAAGATATGGCTACCATAGTTCAGTTGATTGAGCGGGAAATTAATGGATTGTTTTAGCGGTTAGTTAGGTTTTACGTTGGACGTTTTAAGTTTTACGTATACCAAATGGAAAAAAATCAAAAACGTATAACGTAATACGTAAAACGTACAACTGAATGAACATTTTAGGTATAATCCCCGCCCGTTACGCGTCATCCCGTTTTCCAGGTAAGCCTTTGGTTGATATTGCCGGCAAAAGCATGATTCAAAGGGTGTATGAGCAGGCTAAGAAATGCGTTGATGTTGCCGAGGTAATAGTGGCTACCGACGATAGCCGCATATTTGACCATGTACAAGCCTTTGGAGGAGTTGCGGTTATGACAGCCGACTACCATCAAAGCGGTACCGATCGCTGTGCCGAAGTTGCCTCCTTACATCCTGAATATGATGTGATCATCAATATCCAGGGCGATGAACCGTATATCGACCCGGAGCAGATAACCAAGCTGGCCGCCTGCTTTAACGATGCCGGTACTCAAATAGCTACGCTGGTAAAAAAGATTCTAACCAGAGAAGAGTTGTTTAACTACAATTCGCCTAAGGTGGTTATCAATAAATTATCAGAAGCCATATATTTTTCAAGAGCTACGTTGCCGCATATTCGCGCACAGGAGCCGGATAACTGGCTGGAGTTTTATACTTACTATAAACACATAGGCATTTATGGCTACCGGGCAGATGTGTTGCAGCAGATTACAAAACTCCCCATCTCGGGCCTCGAGAAAGCCGAAAGCCTTGAACAGCTGCGTTGGATTGAGAATGGCTACCGCATAAAAGTTGCCGAAACAGAGCTGGAAACCCATGCAGTGGATGTACCGGCTGATTTGGAAAAATTGAATTTGTTCAAATAAATATATAGCTAAGCAGACGGAAAACTTACGAAGTTTTTAAAACTTCGTAAGTTTGGTTCACTTGCATATGGTGGGCAGCTAAGCCCTTAGCGTTAGGCCTTTCCGCTTTCAGCTCTTTTAATTACCTGTTCTCCAGCACCGCAAACTTATTCCCGTAATCATTTAACTCATCCTGGAATTGTTTATGCAGCCCGGTTTCGTTGTATGCTTTGGTGGTTTCTGCCAATCCGTTCAATACATACAGCTGAAATTGTACTTCGCCAACGTTAAGGGCCTCGGGTTTATCTTTTAGTAGGGTGTAATTATAGGCAAGCTGATCGGTAAGGTAATTACCTATCCCTTTGGCGTAGCGGTTGGCCAGCTCTTTATCGTTAAGTTTATAGGCCAATTGGGCCAATAGCAGCTTACGGTGGGCGGTATCAATATTGGGGTTAATATCGGGCATTTCCTGGTCAAATTTATGCAACGCATTTAGGGCCAGATCACTGCGGCCGTCCTTAATCAGACCCTGGGCAAGGTCATGAAAGGTGGTTTCCATGAATGGGTAAAACTCGGTTTTGCTTACATCGTCAAGGTAGCGGGCATGTTTAAAATTGCCGTATTTAAACTTGTTCATTACGTTATTGTACATCACCAGGCTGTTTACCTTACCCAATTGGTCGTGCACCGTGGTATCGGCCTTAAAAGGGATGAGGTGATAGGCGAAGCCTTCTTTGTAAAGATAAGGTTCCATACCCATCATGTATTCCGATGCTACGCCTATCGTGAAACATACCGGCCGTTTCCAGTCGTTATGTGCCAGCAGGTCAATCATGGCCAGTTTATCTTTATAAATATAATCGCCTTTGAGTTGCCACTCCATACTATTGGTTAACTTATACTTTTGCTGTGGGGTTACCACGCCGTTTTTTACAAGCTGGTCGGGGTCAACCTTTAGTTTAAAGTTTTTGGTGGGCAGGTAATTCATGCTTTCGCCGCTTTGGTATTGCACTTTGGTGCGCTCATCATCCGATGTTATGAAATCAAATACCTCTTTTACATCAACCGAACCGGGTATTTTGGCATCGTTATAAGCCATAAAATCGCGTACACCCTGTTTGTATTTATCAAAAGGCATGGTTATGGGCAGCGGGGCCGATTGGTTCATAGGTTTTTGCATCTGGCGGATGTACCAATCGCCGCTAAACAGGCTGGTGCAAACTATGCGCACATCGGGCCTCACGCCTTCAACCTCCTGGTCGTACCAAAGGGAATAGGTGTCATTATCGCCATTGGTAAACAGGATGGCATTTTTGGGGCACGAGATCAKGAAATTATAAGCCATATCATGCGGCGTCATCTTGGTAGACCGGTCATGATCGCCCCATTCCTGCCTGGCCATTAAAACAGGCGCAACAAGCAAGCAAACAGCCACTGAAGCAAAAGCCGCACCTTTGGCGTTTACTTTATGCCTTATAAAATCATTAATAGCCAGCACGCCCATACCTATCCAAATGGCAAAGGCGTAAAAGGAGCCCACGTAAGAGTAATCGCGTTCGCGGGGCTGAATATCGGCCTGGTTAACGTAGAGTACAATAGCCAGGCCCGTAAAAAACCACAGCAGGCCAATAACCATGGCGTCGGCTTTTTTGCGCTTAATGTGGTAGGCCATACCTAATAAGCCAACAATTAAAGGCAAGGCGTATAAAGGAGTGTAAGTATTGGAACTGGTTACCGATTTGGGCAGGTGTTTGCTGCCATCAAACCAGCCCGATGTCCAGTTGCCATCAATAGATGCCGTGCTGGTTTGGCCGTCGGTATCATTGTAGCGGCCAACAAAATTCCATAAAAAGTAGCGCCAGTACATCTGGTACATTTGCCAGCTTAACATCCATTTCATGTTATCGGCAAAGGTAGGGCCTTGCCCGTCGGCTAACTGTAGCCATTGTTTGTAAAACTGCACATTTTGAGCATATTGCGGATCGCCCTGGGTGCTGTGCATGCGCGGCATGAGTGTATTATGATCGTATGTGTTGATGAGTTTTTTACCGCTTACTTCGTACCGTTCGACACCTTTGCGGTACAGGTTTTTACCCTCCCGCTGGTCGGTAAGTTTGGCATCAAAGTATGGGCCATAAAGCAATGGTGTTTCGCCATATTGGATGCGGCCAAGATAATCGTTAAGTGTAAAGGCATTGTCCGGGTGCGAGTTATTCAGATCGGTATTGGCCGTAGCCCTGATAGGGATATAAAAAAATGAGCCGTAGCCAAAGTAAATAAAGGCCAGGCAAATCAACGCCAGGTTTAGCGCGGGTTTTTTATGACGGATGCTGTACCAGATACCCAAAGCTAATGAAGCTACAATCAACATTACAAAACACATGGCACCACTGCCAAAACCCAGGCCCAGGGAGTTTACGAAAAACAGATCGGAGTAAGCCGCGAATTTGATGGTGTATTCCCTGATACCATACTGCACCAAACCAAGTAATACAATGCTGAGCAAAAATACAACGATGCCGCTTTTTACAGTCGGGTTTTTATACCTGCGGAAATAATACACCATGGTAATGGCAGGGATGGTTAACAGGTTAAGCAGGTGGATGCCGATAGACAGGCCCATAACATATGCTATTAAAACTATCCATTTATCGGCACCGCGCTCATCGGCATGGGCATCCCATTTTAAAATGGCCCAGAATACTACAGCGGTACATAGCGAGGACAGGGCGAATACAATAGTCTCCACCGCCGAAAACCAAAAGGTATCCGTATAAGCAAACGCTAATGAACCAACCAGGCCGGCCCCCATTATCGCAATCAGCTGTGATGATGTGATTGTTTCACCTTTTGCGATAAGTAGCTTTTTGGCCAGCGCGGTAATTGTCCAGAACAAAAACATCACCGTGGCAGCGCTTGCAAGGGCCGAACCGAGGTTGGTAAAATAGGGTACTTTGGTATTGTCGCCCATGGATAACAGCGAAAATACTTTGCCCAGCATGGCAAACATAGGATAGCCCGGCTGATGCGATACCTGCAGACGATAAGCGCAGGCTATAAATTCGCCACAATCCCAAAAGCTAACTGATGGCTCCAGGGTTAAAATGTAGGTTGCAAGGGCAATTACCAGGCAAAGCCAGCCCAGCAGATTGTTGATTTTGTTGTACTGCATTATTAATAAGGTTGTAATTGTTTTATCATACGTTAATGCGGTACAATTTCGAAGTAAAATATCAGAAGGCCATGGGCATTAACATCTGCTTAACATCTTTTAACAAAATTTAACTTATTGATTTTGAATGGGTAGGTAGCAGTCGATGCGGCTACGTAATGCTGTAACAATAGCAACAAAAAAAATTAACATTATTAAATATAAAACGTAAAAGCATATAAGCCGATTTATTAAGCACCCTGAACAACAGCGGGATAAACCGGTTAGTTAACCATTAAGAAAGCAACATAATAATCAACAATTAAGGAATTGTATCTTTTTAGTAAATAGTTCAAATTTTCAATGGTCTGGCGGTTATTGCTCTTTCTTTTGTTTAAATTACAAAAAATACTCCAGGATAAACCTTTTCAATTATGAAAACCGCACAGCATCATTTTATCAATAATAAGTGGATCGATTTCAACCCCGATAATGCAATTAACTCAGCAAAATGCCAGCTTGTGCTTGTATTTGGCGCGGCGGAGCTAATTACGGCGCCTGAAGTATATGAGCATCTGAAAATAAAATATCCTATCGCCGATATTGTTTTTTCTTCAACTTCGGGCGAGATATTGGACAACGAGGTTTATGACGATAGCATAGTAGTTACTGCCATCGAGTTTGAAAAATCGAGCATAAGTTGTGCTACAACCCATGTAAGCAGCCAGGCCAGCAGCTTTGAAACCGGCGCCTACCTGATGTCGCAGCTGGATAAAAATGGCTTGAAATGCGTGTTCATTATTTCCGATGGTACGTTTATTAACGGCAGCGACCTGGTGGCTGGTTTTAATAGCGATAACCTGGATAATGTACCGGTAACAGGTGGCCTGGCAGGCGATGCAGCAAGGTTTAACAGCACTTTTACCAGCCTTAATAGTATACCCGCGCAAGGTAATGTAACAGCTATAGGTTTTTATGGCGATGATTTAGTTATCAGCCACGGCTCAAGCGGAGGATGGGACGAGTTTGGCCCGCAACGTACCATTACCCGGTCGGATAAAAACGTGTTGTTCGAGATTGATAATAAAAGTGCGCTTGACTTATACAAGGAGTATCTTGGCGAATATGTAAAAGAATTACCGGGGTCGGMCTTATTGTTTCCATTGTCATTAAGCATAGCCGGCTCTGATAAAAGGCTGGTGCGTACAATTTTGAGTGTAAATGAGCAGGAAAAATCCATGACCTTTGCCGGCAACCTGCCCGAAGGAAGCCATGTGCGGCTGATGAAAGCCAATTTTGATAAACTGATAGATGCATCATCAACGGCGGCAACAGATGCCTCGGATAGAGTTTCTGATACAAACCTGGCCATTATGGTGAGCTGTGTAGGCCGTAAACTGGTGCTTAACGAACGTACCGACGAGGAATTGATGGCCGCTAAAGAAATTTTTGGCGATAAAACGGTTATTGCCGGCTTTTACTCCTATGGCGAGCTATCGCCACTAAACAAAGGCTCAAATTGCGAACTGCACAACCAAACCATGACCATTACCACTTTTACCGAGAACTAATTTATGGACTACCATTACCTGTTAGCTAAGCAAATAAGAAAAATGCTGCCGGCCCGATACCTGCAGGATGAGGCCATTTTGCAGTTTTTGAGTGCTGTAGATAATAGTTTTAAAAACTTCGACAAATCAATAAAGCTTGCCGATCATGCCTTTAACATTAGCGAACGCGAATACCTGGCCGCAACAGACGATCTTAAACAACAAAACGAGATCAAAAAAAGATCGATAACACAGTTAAAGGAAGCCATAAAAGCGCTTAACCCCGATGTTGAACTGAAAATTTCCGACTCGGACGATGACCTTATCCATATTATCAGCTTTTTGCAGGAACGTATAGCCAAGGCCAAGGAGCTGGAAGTAGAACTTATTCAATCAAAAGAACTTGCCGAAAAAGCGGCCATGGCCAAAGCTCAGTTTCTGAGTATCATGAGCCATGAAATACGTACACCAATGAACGCCGTAATAGGCTTTACGCACTTGCTCATTCACCAGGACCCTAAGCCCGAGCAGAAAGAGTTTTTGGGGTTTTTAAAGTTTTCGGCCGAGAACCTATTGGTGCTTATTAATGATATATTGGATTTTAGTAAGATAGAGGCAGGTAAAATTGAATTTGAACACGTTGATTTCAGTATTATCGATTTGATAAAAAACACCCGTTTATCTCTTTTACAAAAGGCAAATGAAAAAAACATCCAGATAAAACTAATGATGGATCATGACCTGCCAAACGCTATTATAGGCGATCCGGTGCGGTTAGGACAGATTTTAACCAATTTGATAAGCAATGCTGTTAAATTTACCGAAAAAGGAAAGGTTACCATTACAGCTACAATGGCCGGTAACGATGGCGATAAATCAATCATTGATTTTGAAGTTGCTGATACAGGCATAGGAATTATGCCCGATAAAATTGACCATATTTTTGATAGCTTTAGCCAGGCCAGCACCGATACTACCCGCAAATACGGAGGCACAGGCTTAGGTCTAACCATTACAAAACGCCTTTTGCAATTAATGGGTACCGATATAAAATTGAAAAGCGAATTTGGCGTAGGGTCTGTTTTTAGCTTTAGCCTGGCGTTTAAAAAGAGCAAAAGGCACTTAAGCAGTACATCAGACAGCGATGAGTTTTACGCCTTAAAAAGTTTGAAAGGGACCAGGTTGCTCATTGCCGAGGATAACCAGATTAACGTAATACTGGCCAAGCATTTTATGAAGCAATGGGATGTAGAGTGTGATGTGGCCGAGAATGGCGAAATTGCATTGATGCTGGTACAAACCCGTGATTACGATATGGTGCTGATGGATTTACAGATGCCCGAAATGGACGGCTACCAAACCACCACGGCAATACGTAACTTAGCGGGCGAGAAGTATAAAAACCTGCCCATTATAGCCCTTACCGCTTCGGCCATGCTGGATATACAGGATATGGCATTTACAGTAGGGATGAATGATTATGTGAGCAAGCCATTTAATCCTAACGAGCTTCACCGCAAAATAGCTTTGTATAGCAGGAATAAGACAATAGTTTAGCTACTGTCATTTCATTACTTTGTTTATTTTGTAAGTATCTCAATTATAAAATGTTATAAATCCTGGTGTTTGCTAAATACCCTGGTTCGGCCGTTTTTTTCTCAACAAGTACGCCAAAGCCTGAAAATTTTCTTACTTTTGTATCCCGTACACAAACATTTGGTTTCGGCATAAAACCGCAGCCATTTTTCAAAAAAATCATGACTAAATATATTTTTGTTACGGGTGGCGTTACCTCGTCTTTAGGGAAAGGTATTATCTCAGCCTCATTAGCCAAATTACTTCAATCGCGCGGTTATCGTGTCACAATCCAAAAGTTTGACCCCTATATCAATATCGATCCGGGAACGTTAAACCCTTACGAGCATGGCGAATGCTATGTAACCGAGGATGGCGCCGAAACAGATTTAGATCTTGGTCATTACGAACGCTTTTTAAATACCCCAACGTCAAAAGCCAATAACATTACTACCGGCCGCATTTATCAAAATGTGATCAATAAAGAGCGGGAAGGTGCTTTTTTAGGTAAAACTGTACAAGTAGTACCGCACATTACCGACGAAATTAAGCGCAATTTTCGCATCCTTGGCGAAAGCGGCGATTACGATATCGTGATTACCGAACTGGGTGGTACTGTGGGTGACATCGAATCTTTACCTTATATCGAGGCTGTACGCCAGTTTAGGTGGGAGATAGGCTCTGGTAACTCATTGGTTATCCATCTTACTTTGGTTCCTTTCCTTGCTGCAGCAGGCGAATTGAAAACAAAACCAACGCAGCACTCGGTAAAAATGTTGCTTGAATACGGTATTCAGCCGGATATTTTGGTTTGCCGTACCGAGCATCACCTAAATATGGATATCCGTAAAAAAATCGCGCTTTTCTGTAACGTGAATATCAACGCGGTTATTGAATCTATCGATGCATCAACCATTTACGATGTGCCTTTATTGATGCTGAAAGAGCAACTGGATAAAACTGTACTTACCAAATTAAAACTATCGCACAAAAATGAGCCAAGCCTCGAAAATTGGAAAGATTTCCTGGGCCGCTTAAAAAACCCTACGGCCGATGTACGCATTGCCCTGGTAGGTAAATATGTAGAATTGCCGGATGCCTATAAATCTATCACCGAAGCGTTCATCCACGCGGGCGCTGCCAAAGAGTGTAAGGTAAGGGTTGAATATATACCATCAGAAAGCCTGACGCCCGAAAACGCTATTGAAAAGCTTAAAGGCATGCACGGTGTGCTGGTTGCCCCTGGTTTTGGCGAACGCGGTTTTGAAGGTAAAATTGAGGCTATCCGCTATGTTCGCGAAAATAATATACCTTTCTTTGGTATTTGTTTGGGCATGCAATGCGCGGTAGTAGAGTTTGGCCGTAACGTGTTGGGGCTTGAAAATGCCAACAGTACCGAGATGAACCCCGAAACCAAGCACCCTGTTATTGGTATGATGGAAGATCAGAAAACAATCACCAACAAAGGTGGCACCATGCGACTTGGAGCTTATGCCTGCGAATTGAAAAAGAACAGTAAGGCTGCCGCTATATATGGCAAAACCAGCATATCCGAAAGGCATCGTCACCGTTATGAGTTTAATAATAAATACTTAAAACAGTACGAAGCCGCGGGATTAATCCCTTCAGGAATTAATCCCGAGAATAATTTGGTAGAGGTTGTAGAGTTAAAAAATCACCCGTTTTTTGTGGGCGCGCAATTTCATCCCGAATTAAAATCAACAGTTGCAAATCCGCACCCACTTTTTATTAACTTTGTCGCCGCTTCACTGGCTTATGCCCGTAAGAAATAAGTAATTGTACGATACAATATAATGGATAAAAATACTTTCACAGGATTATTCCTGATTATGGCTATCATAGCCGGCTCAATTTATTTTTTAAAGCCGAGCGATGCCGAATTAAAGAAAAACAGACTGATAGAGCACCAGGATTCAGTAAAAAAAGGCTTGTTCAATAAAGCCAATACGCCGGTAGCTGCTAAGTTTGATACTGCTAAAGCCGCGGTTAAAACCGTTGCCGATTCTGCAACTTTAAAAAGCCCCTTCGGCGCGGCATCTGTAGGCAGCGAGAAACTTATCACCATAGAAAACCAGGAGTTATTAGTTAAACTGAATACCAAGGGGGGTAAAGTAGCATCGGTTGAGTTAAAAAACTACAAAACCTTTGATAAAAAGCCGCTGGTATTGTTCAGTGGCGATAAAGATCATTTTGGCTTAAACTTTAACGTTGGCGCTAAAAACATCAACACCGACGAGTATTATTTTACACCAGGCGGAACCGATTTAAAAGTAGCCGAAAAAGATTCGGCTTCCATTACCCTGCGTTTAAGCTACAGCCCAACCCAGTATATTGATTATGTATATAGCTTAAAAGGTACCGGCTTTAAATTAGGCCTTACCATTAAGCCAACCGGCCTTGATGGTGTTATGGCCAACAGCAGCAACCTTAACCTGAACTGGGCAGCCAGCCTGCACAAACAGGAAAAGGATATGAAACAGGAGCGCCAGTATACCACTGTTTACTATTATAATACCGAAGGTACTATTGATTGGCTGAACGAAAATAAAGACGATCAAAAAGAAGTGGCCGACAAAAAGATGAATTGGGTTGCCTTTAAACAACACTTTTTCTCAAACGCGCTGATTGCTAAAAATGGCATAAGCAAATCAAGCCTTGCAGCTACCACTGATGTGGCCGATACCACTGATGTTAGGCAATTAAAGGCCGATTTAACTTTGGCACGCTCGGCCGATGGTAGCGTTCCTTTGGAGTTTTATTTTGGCCCCAACCGCTACTCAACGCTGAAAGCACAGGGAGCTGATTTACAGAAGCTGGTTAACCTGGGCTGGGGGCCTTTAAAATACATCAATCAGTTTGCGGTATTGCCGTTGTTTAACTTCCTGAACCAGTTTAACTGGAATTATGGGTTAATCATTTTGATACTGACAATTGCCCTTAAGCTGGTATTATCGCCGCTTACTTACAAATCATACCTGTCTATGGCTAAAATGCGTGTGCTGAAGCCCGAAATGGACGAGATAAAGACTAAGGTTGGGGAGGATAACCCAACGCTTTTACAACAGGAATACCTGAAGCTTTATAAAAAAGCGGGTGTAAATCCATTGGGCGGCTGTTTGCCTTTGGTAATACAGATGCCAATTGTTATCGCCTTCTTTAAGTTTTTCCCAAGCTTATTTGAGCTGCGCGGGCAAAGCTTTTTGTGGATGCACGATTTATCAACTTATGACTCGGTAATTAAATTTGCGCCTATCATGAATGTTGATCACATCAGTTTGATGTGTTTGCTGATGACCATTTCTACATTGATCTATACTTATTTCAATAACCAGATTTCGGGAGCTACCGGGCAGATGAAATATATCGGTTACATTACGCCGCTGATATTCCTGATCACCCTGAATAGCTATCCATCAGGTTTGAATTATTACTACTTTTTGGCCAACATGCTTACCTTTTTACAGCAATACCTGATTAAGTTCATGGTTGATGATAAAAAGATTCATGCCCAAATCCAGGAGAACAAAAAGAAACCCGAGGAAAAGAAAAAGAAATCAGGTTTCCAGGCCCGTATGGAAGAAATGATGAAAAATCAGCAACAAGCTAAAAAATAAACTTCGGACGAAATATTTAAGCTATGAAATATCCCGGGAGGTTGGCCTTTCGGGATATTTTGCATTTGATGGGTGGGAAATGCAAAGTCTGCAGTTGGTTTATTGCATACGCCGCCGACGTGTAATTTTAATGATACAAATACCCCTTAATTGCAATAACATTTCTTTAACTTAGAAGCTGTTTTGTTATCGGTAAAATTTAATGATAAAACCCCCAGTTCCGGAAAATGAAAATGAGCGCCTTGCCGCTTTAAACTCCTACCAAATTCTGGATACTTTGCCTGAGCAGGGTTTTGACGAAATCACCCTCATTGCATCTGAAATTTGTCAAACGCCTATTTCGCTGGTTAGCTTAATTGATGACGACAGGCAATGGTTTAAATCAAATAAAGGTCTTGAAGTTACTCAAACACCTAAAGAGCTTGCTTTTTGTGCCCATGCTATTTTAGAGCCTGAAAAGGTAATGGTTGTTCCCGATGCGCAAATTGATGAACGATTTGCCGATAATCCACTGGTAACTGGTACCCCACAGGTTGTTTTTTATACTGGTGTGCCGCTTATTAATCCGGATGGCTATGCCCTGGGCACACTTTGCGTTATTGATCATAAAGCCCGCCAGCTTAATAACGCCCAAATACTTGCCCTTAAAGCACTGGCTAACCAGGTGGTTGCACAGCTTGAGCTTAAAAAGAAAGTTAATGAGCTTAACACAACCCGGCTCCAACTGGAAGAATCAAATCAATATCTTGAAAAATTTGCCATAATGGCGGCTCATGATATCCGTAACCCGCTCACCAATATTTTGCTTACAGGGCAGGTACTAAAAGATAGGTTTAAAGATAAGCTTGATGAAAAAGGGAACAAATTCCTGGATATCATTAATGCATCGTCTTATAAATTGATCTCGTTGCTTGAAAAGATGCTCGACTATTCCAAATCGAGTAAGGTGTTGATGCAGAACAGGGAGGAAGTTGAGGTAGTGCGCTTGTTAAACGATGTGCTTAAAATGGTAAATGTACCTGCTGTCTTTACTGTTAACATATTATCGCGGCCTGTTAAAATTACAACGTCGGTTGTTGCGTTTGAGCAAATCATGACTAACCTGATCAATAATGCTATCCGTTATAACAACAAGCCAAAAGGCGTTATACAAATTGAATTTACTGCTGATAACTGGTTTTACACTTTTATTATTACCGATAACGGCAGAGGTATTGCCCCGGAAAACCACAACAAAATATTCGAACCTATGACCACACTGGGCATTAAAGACCGGTTTGATGTCGAGGGTTCGGGCGTAGGTTTAAGCACCGTAAAAAGTCTTGTTGAGGCATTAGGTGGCACTGTGAAGGTTAACTCGGTAGTTGATGAGTTTACAGCGTTTACTTTTACGATGAAAAGATAGTGTTAATGCCAATATATAGCTCTTATTAACTTGCAAAGTTTTTAAAACTTCGTAAGTTGGGCCCTATAAGTGGTTTACTTAATATTTATACGGCTTCATTGTAGCACATGAACAGGCGCAATTTGCATCGGTGATGCCCAGCTTCTTTAAAAAGAACTGGTAAAAACCAATGCGATCTGTCATGCCGAAGTTATCGCCTTTGCCGCATTCTACATCGCCATTAACAATGTTGATGGTCATGCCAAAGCCTGGTGTGGTTCGGCCATTTGCCTTGTCATTAGCCGTCGGTTGCCATTTTCCGGTCATTACATCATGGGCCGATGGTTTGTGGGTTTCGGGTGTCATCCAAAAATATATGGCAGCTTTAAAAGCTATTACAGCATCTTGCTCCACCAGCTCGGGGTTGTTGAGCAAGATTTTTGAGTTACCAAAAATAATGTTCGAGGCAAAACCATAGTTCCCGTTATAACTTAATTGCATAGGGCCACGGCCATAATATTTTTTCCCTTTAACCGCGGGATATTCGTCGCTGTCGGATATATACACATTTGATGTGTTGTCTTCATGTATCAGCATTAATCCGTCGATATAACTTCCGTTCATGCCGTGGCGCGTTTCGTGGGCAATTTGTGCAAAAAATGCCGCCAGTTCTTTTTTGTTGATATCGGCTGCCGAGGCAGTGCAAAAGTCGCCATAGTCAACTGTAAATACGCTGTCGGGTTTCTTTTTGGCCCATTCTTCATTCCAGTCGGCATCCTGGCGTGCCACAGAATCTTTGCCGTTTTTTTTGTTGGTACGTATAAATTGATAAACAGACACCGCCCTGCGGGATATTTTTACTTTAACCTGCCCTAATTCATCTGCCGCTTTAATAAAAGCGGCGTAGGTATAAAATTTATCGCGCTGCGGGAAAAGATCATTGAATTGTTTTTCGGTAAGTATACTGCTGATGGATGCCTTAGGCGCAGTTGCAGTTATTGAGGTAGTATCCTGAGCTTTTTTATCCCCGGTGCTGCCGCCGCAGCTAACAGATGATATAATCATGGTGCTGGCGGCAAGGAACAATAGCTTAGATGATAATATGATCGATTTCATGATTTTCATTAAATAACGGTTTTGACTATATTATAGGTGCAAGTTTAATGCTATCATTTTATAAAAGCATTTTATATGTAAAAATTACACAAAAGTGTTGTGTTATAATATTGGAATTGCGCTATTTGTTTCCTGTAAAAGTGATATATTCACTTTGGCCGAAATGGGCACGAAAAGAATTCATGAAGATATATACTAAAACAGGAGATAAAGGGTTTACATCATTGATAGGCGGCACCCGGGTAGCTAAATACCACTTGCGGATTGAAAGCTATGGAACTGTTGATGAGCTAAACTCTTACATCGGACTTATTCGCGATCAGGATATTGCCGATCATGATAAGGAGATATTGAAGCAGATACAGGACAGATTGTTTACAATAGGCTCCTGTTTGGCGGCGGATCCCGAACGGTCAAAAATGGTGATACCTGATTTGCATATGGAAGATGTGGAACTGCTTGAACAGGAAATGGACAGCATGAATGAACAATTGCCCGAGCTGCGTCATTTTATTTTACCAGGTGGCAGTAATGCCATTTCGTTTTGCCATATTGCAAGATGTATATGCAGGCGCGCCGAGCGGATAACCGTTGAACTGGCTACCGGGAGTACTGTAGATGAAAAAGTGAATATTTACCTGAACAGGCTGAGCGATTACCTGTTCACTTTGGCCCGTAAAATTGGATATGATAATAAAGTGCCTGAAAATCAATGGATACCGAGAATTTGATAATGTGAAAAAAAATATTGATATTCCACTTAAAAATATTATAGTTTTGCGAAAAAGTTAATTTACTGATAAATTATAAAATATAGAGAAATATGTATTGGACACTTGAACTTGCATCGCATCTTGAAGATGCCCCATGGCCCGCAACAAAAGATGAATTAATTGATTATGCTATCCGTTCCGGAGCCCCTGTTGAGGTGATTGAAAACCTGCAGGCGCTGGAAGATGATGGTGAACCGTACGAAAATATAGAAGAGATATGGCCGGATTATCCGACCAAAGATGATTTCTTTTTTAACGAAGACGAATACTAATCAGCATAAAAAAGCCTCTGAAAGGGGCTTTTTTATTTAGCCTGCATTTTTGGAATGATTTTAGTAATAAGCTTAACACATTTATCACTTTAAAAACATACAAAAATGAGAGGCTTATTGTACATCATCGCGGTTATCCTGGTAATAGGATGGCTATTTGGAGCATTTATTCACCCATTTGGCGGTGGCTTAATTCACATCCTTTTGGTTATAGCTATTATAGCTGTGCTTTTAGGCGTTATCCGAAGAGCATAACAACCTTAGGCAAATAAAAAGCCATTAGCCGACAAGGTTAATGGCTTTTTTTATTCAACAGCAATTCTGCAATTGCTATATCTTCGGGAAACGTAATTTTGATGTTTTCATGACTGCCCCCGGTAAGTTGGATATCTATACCAGTTTGTTCAACAACGCTGGCATCATCGGTAAATTTGGGGCTGAAGGCTTGTTCATAAGCTTTTCTTAATAAACCGGCTTTAAAAGTCTGGGGCGTTTGCACCAGGTAAACTTCATCCCGCAATAAACTTACCGATTTATCGGCATTGCCCTGCCTTACCGAATCGCGGCTTTTAACGGCCGTTACCGCATTGCCGTGTTCGCCGGCATGATTATATGATGTTTGGATAACGAAGGCGCTGGTGAGCGGTCGCACAGCGTCGTGCACGGCAACCAAAGCGTCGTCGTTGCCTTCAATGGCGCTCAATCCGTATTTTACAGAATGAAAGCGCGTTTCGCCACCGGCAACCAATAGGTGGGGTATGCTGAAACTGTGTTTTTTGCACAACTCATGCCAATATGCATGAAAATCGGGATGAAGCACAAGTACGATATCGGGGTTCACGCCCGAATTAAAAAACGCCAGCATAGTATGCATCACTACCGGCAGGCCGTTAACCAAAAGAAATTGTTTTGGCACCGCAGCCTGCATACGGGTACCCGAGCCGCCGGCTACTATAATAACATACTTAGATGTGGGATGTGAGATAGGAGATTTGAGATTAGCGTCGGTCATCGGTGCTTAATTTCTTTTAATCGTTATGCCTGTTAAAAAATCGGCGAACACAGGCCTGGTTACAATCTATAGCAAATACCTTATGTCATTGCGAGCGATAGCGTGGCAATCTCGTGGCAAGCATAGCCAATTTGCATAGCTCGCGATTGCTTCGTGCCTCGCAATGACATAGATTTATTTTGTCATTTTTCAGTTCAGAGCCACCTTGAATTTTACAATTCAGGATGATGTTAATTCTTAGTAAATCTAAAACAAAAAAAATGAGCTATGAGCTTTAGTCCCATATCTCATTTCTAAAAATCTCAGATCTAGACTTATATAATCAGCATGGCATCACCATAGCTGTAGAAGCGATATTTTTCTTTAACGGCAACTTCATAGGCATTCATTACATGCTCGTAACCGCCAAATGCCGATACCATCATCAACAGGGTTGATTCTGGTGTGTGGAAGTTGGTGATCATGGAGTTTGCAATGCTAAAATCGTACGGAGGGAAAATGAACTTGCTGGTCCAATCGTTGGCGGCTTTTAATGTTTTACCCGCAGATACTGCCGATTCGATGGCACGCATCGAGGTAGTGCCAACAGCACATATACGTGCTTTGCGCTCAATACCGCGGTTTACAATATCGGCTTGTTTTTGTTCGATAATAAACTGCTCCGAATCCATTTTGTGTTTGGTTAAATCTTCAACCTCAACCGGGCGGAAAGTTCCTAAACCTACGTGAAGGGTAACTTCGGCAAAATCAACACCTTTTAATTCAAGGCGTTTCATCAGCTCGCGGCTAAAGTGCAAACCAGCAGTAGGGGCAGCTACAGCGCCTTCGTGTTTGGCAAAAATAGTTTGATAACGTTCTTTATCTTCGGCAGTAGCTTTACGCTTAATGTATTTCGGCAGCGGCGTCTCGCCCAGGATCTCCACATTGCGGCGGAATTCCTCGTCGGTACCATCAAACAAAAAGCGGATGGTACGGCCACGTGAGGTGGTATTGTCAACAACTTCGGCAATTAACAAATCGTCATCGCCAAAATATAATTTATTGCCTACGCGTATTTTACGGGCCGGATCAACCAGTACATCCCATAAACGTAGTTCTTTGTTTAGCTCGCGTAATAAAAAAACTTCGATAGTTGCGCCAGTTTTTTCTTTATTTCCATACAAACGGGCAGGGAATACTTTAGTATTGTTAAGGATCATTACATCCTTATCATCAAAATAGTCAAGTACGTCTTTAAATATTTTATGCTCAATTTTGCCAGAATCTTTGTGTAATACCATTAAACGGGCTTCGTCGCGGGTAGCTGATGGATTGTGTGCAATTAATGACTCTGGTAAATTGAATTTAAATTGAGATAATTTCATGTTTGTGTATATGAATTTTCAGGGCGCAAATGTATGAATTTTTTTGTTAAATTCACGGATTTTTTTAAGGGTGTTGTTATTTTATAAACCTTTAAGTTTAATATTAAAATGCTGTAACTTAAACGCAGCAATACCGTCTAAAAAACAAAAACATTCAACCGGGTAAAATCTGTTCTTTTTGGCTTTTGCTACGGTGCAAATGCAGTAAGGTTAACCATTGAAACCAAAATAAGTTTATATGCTGTTTTTAAAACTTTTCGGGGAAAGCTTTTTGTTTGCTTTTGATGCGCTAAAACAAAACAAAACCCGCACAACGCTTTCGTTATTAGGGGTAACCATAGGCATATTCACCATTATAGCTGTATTTTCGGCTGTTGATACCCTGCGAAATAACCTGCAAAGCAGCGTTAATAAGCTGGGCAACAATAGTATTTATGTTGAAAAATGGCCATGGGTAGGGGGCAGCGATTTTCCGTGGTGGAAATATCTGCAAAGGCCGGTTGCAAAACTTAAGGATTTTAATGAACTATCTCGCCGTAGCCAAACCGCCAAAGCATTATCGTACGAAATTAGTATTGATAACCGCACTATTAAATATAAAAGTAATACAGTTGATGGCGCACAAATAGATGCAGCCTCACAGGATCATAATAAAACCTGGAATTTTGATTTTGCCGAAGGCCGGTATTTTACCGATATGGAATCAAAAACCGGTGCCCCCATAACTGATATTGGTTTTGATATAGCCCAAAACCTTTTCCCGGCGGGCGATGCAGTAGGCAAGCAGATAAAAGTAATGGGGCGGTATGTTACGGTTGTTGGCGTATTTTCAAAACAGGGAAAAGATATGCTGGGCATATCAACTGATAAGGAAGTGCTTTTGCCGTTAAACTTTGCCCATAATCTGATAGATATCCAGGCTGAAAATTATCACCCCTCAATTATAGTGCGCGGCAAAGATGGCATCCCTACAGATGATGTGGAAAGCGAGATCAGGGGGCTGATGCGTTCAATCAGGAGTTTAAGGCCTGGGGTTGAAGATAACTTCGCGCTTAACCGCACCACCATGCTAACCCAGCAATTAGATAGCGTTTTTAAAGTTTTAAATACCGGGGGAGCCATAATAGGTTTATTTTCGATGCTGGTTGGCGGGTTTGGTATAGCCAACATCATGTTTGTGTCGGTAAAAGAGCGTACTAACATTATAGGCATCCAAAAATCATTGGGAGCAAAAAGATATTTCATACTATTACAGTTTTTAATTGAATCCGTATCGCTTTGCCTTATGGGTGGGTTGATAGGGCTTTTGTTTGTATACTTTTTAACATTCGGTATCAAAGCGGTATTTGATGTACAGGTGATACTTGGCGCTTCAAACATTGTTACTGGCTTAAGCTTTTCGCTGATAACAGGTGTTTTATCTGGGATTATTCCTGCCTATTTTGCATCGGTACTTGACCCTGTTGAAGCAATACGGACTAACTAACGTAATAAATGAAAATTGTAAACCGTATTTCTGTTGTTGCCGCACTGGTAGCTACATCGGCATGTAACCAAAATGCAAAGCAGCAGGAGCTTGCCAAAACCGATACCGCCACTGTAAAAGTTGTAGATGCAAAAATTGCGGATACTGCTAATACAGCCCATGTTTTTTCTGCTTATATCGCGCTAAAAGACCAGTTCCTGAAATCGGATGTAGCGGGAATTAAGGCAGCGGCTTCGGTACTTGAAAATAAACTTATTGGTATTAAAGGTTGCTCAGAAACAGCTACCCTTACCAGGAAAATAGCTGTAACCGATGATATTAAAGATCAGCGTGCTGCCTTTTTAACCTTAAGTAGCGATGTGATTGCACTGGTAAAAGGAAGCAAAATAAAAACCACCGCCATTTATGTTGATTATTGCCCTATGGCCGATAGCGGCAACGGCGGTTACTGGCTGTCGTTAGATAAAAAAATACAAAATCCTTATTTCCCCGAACAGATGAAGGAATGCGGATCTGTTAAGGAAAAGATGAATTAACAGCTTCTTTTATTTATTAACGTTGACCGGAGGTTTGTAATATTTGGCCGCTTTTTCAAACAAGGCTTCGGGTGCAAATGGTTTGGTAAGGTAATCGCTCATGCCCGCTTCAAGGGCTTTATTGTAGGTTTCGGGCATAGCATCGGCCGTTAGCGCGATAATAGGGATGTCGGGGTGTAATTTTTTGATAATAGCCGTGGCTTCAAATCCATCCATTACCGGCATCTGCAAATCCATAATAATAAGGTTGTATTTGTTGTTGTTTGCCATGTTTACAGCTATCTCGCCGTTTAGTGCTTCGTCGGCAGCGGCATTCCACTTCCTCAAAAAGCGGGTGGCAATCATCAGGTTCATCTTATTGTCGTCAACAACCAATATATTCATCCCGGTAAGGCTAAATGTAAGCCCGGCCACAGCAGGTGTCATCGCTTGATGGCCGATGGTTTTTGGAGCTATATTAAAGGCAATGGCGAATATAAAGGATGTGCCCTTCCCCAGTTCGCTTGTAACAGATATGGTGCTGTTGTGCAGCTCAACCAGGCGTTTGGTAATGGCCAGGCCAAGGCCGGTACCGCCATAGTCATTATTAATTACCTGCTTGTCCTGCATAAACGGATCAAAAACAATATCAAAGCTGTCGGGACTGATGCCTATCCCGGTATCGGCAACAGTAAACTTCACGGTAACCACCGTGTTGCTTATCTGTTCTTTCTCCAGCTTAATGGAAACACCGCCTACATGTGTAAACTTTACAGCATTGCTTACCAGGTTGTTTAATACCTGGCTTAAGCGCATGTTGTCGCCCGTTACCATTTCTGGTATACCTTCGTCAATTACAGCATCCAGGGATAATTGCTTTTCGGCAACCCTGGGGTGAAAAGACTGCTTTATTTTATGGATCAACTGATGAAGGTTGAAAGGCGATTTGTTAAGCTCAAGTTTGCCCGCCTCAATTTTATTATAATCCAAAATGTCATTAATGATGGCCAGCAGGTTCTCGCCCGAGAATTTTAGCGTATTCAGGTACTCCAGTTGCCCGGGTCGTGGATTTTCTGAGAGTAATAAATTGGTAGTGCCAATAACCGCGTTCATTGGGGTACGTATCTCATGGCTCATGATCGACAAAAACTCCGATTTGAATTTTGATGCTTTCTCGGCTACGTCTTTAGCCCAGATCAACTCCTGTCGTGCTTTTTGCTGGTCGGTTATGTCTTCGCCTATGCTGGTGGTTTCTCGCAGGTCGCCGTTTTCGTCAAAAATGATGGTGTTTTGCCAGCTCATAACCCGTTCCTCGCCGTTGCGGCATATAATGGGGTTAATAAAATGGGCTTCAACCGCATTGTTTTTAAACCAGTTGTGCATGAAGTTTTTTAAATCGCGCGGTATAAAATGATCCATCCAGTTCATGCCAACAATTTCGGCCTGGGAGTAGCCAAGTAGTTTGGTCAGGTATTTATTGCAAAATATAATGTTGCCGTTTTTATCTAAAGTAACTGCCGCCAGGTTAATGGTTTCTAAAACCAGTTTGTATTTGCTTTCTGATTGCCGGTAGTCTAATTCGGCTTGTTTGCGTTCGGTTACATCCTGTAAGGTACCGATGATTTTACGAATGCTGCCATCGTCGCGCCTCATCAGCTTACCTATAATTACACTTAAGTATCTTACATTGCCATTGGGCGTAATTATGCGGTACTCCTGCGAGATATCTTTTAAATTTTCGGGTGTCCTGATTAATTGTTTTAAAACATGCCTGTCATTTGGATGAACATACTTTAATAATAAGGTCATCTGTTTTAACCCGAGCAGGTGAACGGCCGAAACTTCGTGGATAATGTTTAACTCCTCCGACCAGCTGAGCAGGTTTGTAGTCAGGTTCCATTTCCAGTTACCTATTTTGGCTATGGTTTGGGCTTCCATCAATTCTACCTGGCTAACTTTTATCGCTTTTTCGGATAATTTAGCTTCGGTGATATCCTGCAGCACACCAAAAATTCTTTTACTGCTGCCATCATCGGCCTGCAACAGGTTACCGCGGATGATTTTGATGTATTTTACGGTGCCTTTTGGTGTAATAAACTTATGCTCAAACTGCGCCAGCGTTGTGTGGTGAACACTCGAAAGGTAAGCTTCGGCATTTTTGCGGTCGTCGGGATGAATGAGGCTGATATAATAATGAAATTTGCTGATGTTGGCAGGGATGCTGTCAATCTCGAGGAGACTGAATAAATTATCTGACCAATAGGTTTCACTTGTGACGCTATCATACCACCAGTTACCGGTTTTTGATATAGCCTGCGCCTCAAGCAACAGTGCCTCGTTGGCCTTCAATGCGTCTGCGTTTTTCTTTTGCTCAGATATATCAATCAATGCGGCAGATATTCGCCCGGTATAATTTCCATTACGCTCATAAATAGGCATCATATTACACCTGAACCATTGGTTTGTGCCGTAATCGGATACAAATTCAATAGACATAGGTAAACGGTTTGCTATCACGTAATCAAGGCAATCAATATACTTTTTTGCTCTATCGGGTGGCAGTGCCTCTTCAAGCCGCTTGCCAACAATTGCTTTTGGATCGGCCGACCGTTCAATCAGTTCGTTATACCATACATTAAGACAAAGCCTGGTTTCATCAAACTCAAATACCATATCATTAAATGAGCCGATAAGCGAGTGAAGGTTATTATTAAGATTAACCATTTTATCCACCGCGTTTTTCAGCCGGTATTGATACGCCTTAACAACAAGAAAAGATACGTAAGCTATAATGGTAAAAATGATAATAAGCACCACCAGCACAGGAAGGGAAATATTTAGCCGCGGGGCATTAGCGTAAGCGGTTATAATTACCAGCAGGTTAAGCCCGCATATAGCAACAAACTCCCAGCCTTTTTTACAAAACAGTGTGAGTGCTATAAAAATGGTTATAGAACTAAAAAGGTACGCATGCTCAAACCCGTTTATACTTAATAAAAAGTAATTGTTAATGATCAGAAAGGAGAAAATTGTGATGTAAGTACTTGTATTGTAAACGGCTTTGTTGGTGCCAAAAGACAGGCCAAGTGAAACAACGCACAAAAAACTATTAATAAGCCTCAACCAAATAGGGTCATATGAGTTATAATAACAAAGATAGTGTAGCGAAGGGCTTGCAATAAATAAGCCGATGAGCAATAACCGGTAAATTGTTTCGTCGTTTTGGATTATTAATACTGTTTTAACTTTCAACGACATTAACGAATACTTTTTAATGATTCAGGACAATATTACTTAGCAAAAGAGGGGTAATTTAATAATTTTGCAGTTAAAAATTTACAAATAGTAAATTATCTTAGCGGGTATTAATACGCAGATTTAATTACATTTGTTGCAGATACAAAAATTTCTATGTCGGAAACAGCACAGCTAAAAATTGGTGATAAAACATTTGAACTCCCGGTAATTGAGGGTACAGAAGGCGAAAAAGCGATAGATATTTCAAAACTAAGAGATCAAAGCGGTTACGTAACGCTGGATATCGGCTACAAAAATACAGGTGCTACCAAAAGCGCTATTACTTTTTTGGATGGTGAAAAAGGCATCCTTAAATATCGTGGCTACTCTATAGAGCAACTGGCCGAGAATGCCAGTTTTATTGAGGTAGCCTACCTTTTGATATATGGCGAATTACCTAAAGAACAGGAGTTAACCGATTTTCAATACCAGATAAGCCGCCATACCCTGGTTCATGAGGATATGAAAAAGTTTTTTGATGGCTTTCCGTCAAAATCACATCCTATGGGCCAGTTGTCGTCGTTAATTGGCGCATTGGCTGCTTTTAACCCGGAATCATTAAAAGCCGGTTTATCTGCCGAGGAAGTAAACCTCGAAATCATAAAACTGCTGGCCAAAATGAGTACCGTAGTTTCATGGATCTACAAAAAATCGTTAGGCCATCCAGTTGTTTATCCTCAAAACAAATACGACTACGTGACCAATTTCCTGTACATGACTTTTGCCGAGCGTACAGAAGATTACAAGGTTGATAGGGTAGTGGTGGATGTAATGAACAAATTACTGATACTGCATGCCGATCATGAGCAAAACTGCTCAACCTCAACAGTGCGTATTGTAGGCTCATCAGATGCTAATTTATATGCCTCTATTTCGGCAGGTATTTCGGCATTGTGGGGTCCGCTGCACGGTGGCGCCAATCAGGCGGTGATAGAAATGCTGGAGAAAATTAAAAACGATGGCGGAGATACAGATAAATGGATAGCCAAGGCAAAGGATAAAAACGATCCTTTCCGTTTAATGGGCTTTGGTCACCGGGTGTATAAGAATTTCGACCCGAGGGCTAAGATTATTAAGAAAGCTTGTGATGATATATTAGAAAAATTAGGCATCAATGACGAGGTATTGGAGATAGCTAAAAAGCTGGAAGAAGTTGCCCTGAAAGATCCATATTTTGTTGAGCGCAAGCTGTACCCTAATGTTGATTTTTACTCGGGCATCATTTACCGGGCATTGGGTTTCCCAACTGAAATGTTTACCGTATTGTTTGCCCTTGGCCGCTTACCAGGCTGGATTGCCCAATGGAAAGAGATGAAAGCTAATAAAGAACCCATCGGCCGCCCGCGCCAGATTTATACCGGCGATACCGACCGGGAGTATAAGGATATAAAAGAACGATAGTTCTTTTGGTTCATTTGTTCACTGGTTCATTGGTCTGCTTCTTTAGCCCGACGGCTAACGTAAAGCAATAAACAAAAAAGCGATTGGTAGCCCCAATCGCTTTTTTTATACAGCCAATGACCTGCGGATAGGACCAATAAACTAATGAACCAGTGAACCAATGAACTAAAAAGACCCGCTGGTTTTCACCGGGCGGGCCTTTCAAATCAATCAACCGTAAATAAGTATCTTATTGTTTTGTAATGGTAAAGGTGTTTGCGTTGGCATTAAGCACTATTTTATAGTTGCCGGTTCCTGGAGGATCAATATTTGGTCCGTTTTGCGAAAGGCTGCCTGTTGTGCCACCAAGGTTAGTATCCCAGCCATGGTTAAACCTGAATTTAAATTGTTTATTACCACCACTAACCAAAGCAACAATGCCTGAATAGGTTTTTGTACTTGCATCGTAGGTCAAGTCGGTGTCATCGCTCCATCCGCCTGGTGTCGCATCACCAATAACAGACCAAACTTGCTTGGTAGCTGTGAATGTAAGCGCATTTAGGTCCAGGTGTAAAGCATATAAGCCAGCTGATGGAACAGATAAATTACCTCCCGAAGTGCTTACCTTGCCACCACCGGCGTCGCCATAATTGGTATGATCCCAATCTTTTTTAGACGTTATTTTGAACTCAAGATTACCCGGGGTAAAGGCGGTAAGGCCATCATAAATATTATCGCTGTTTGGCGATTTTAAGCTATCGGCAGTTGACGGGCTCCATCCTTGCGATGCGCCGGGTACATAAACATAGCTTGCCAGTTTGTAAGGTTTTACAGTTAAAGTAAGTACGTTGGTGTAAGTTATAGAGTTAGCTGCAACGGCCGATTTAACACGAACTTCCAAATCGGTATTATTATCATATGATAAACCCATTGTAAGTAAGATAGCATTTAAACTGCCAACTGTGTATGATTGGGTAGTTCCGGTTAAGGCAACCTCAGTTAATTTGGTCGATTTAAAGCTGCTCCCTTTTGTGTCTATTTGCAAGGTATAGTTAACTTTTGTGCTATACCCGCTTATTGACGTTGCCGGCCAGCTAAAGGTAACTGCAACATCTGTTGCTATGTCTCTTGATAAAACCGGCGTTGTAGATGTTGCAGCTAACGTTCCTGCTTTACCAACAGTTGTTACAACCCTGGTTTCGTCCTTTTTACAGGATGATAGCAATAACAGCCCTATGCTGCTTATTGCTAAAATTTTGGTTAAAAGTTTTTTCATTTTTCTCTTTTAATCTGTTTAATAAATGTTTTATAAAGTACCATAAGGCGCAAAGTGCCTTATGGTAAGTAATGAATGCTATTTATAACCCGGATTTTGTTTTAAAGTAGGGTTGTTAACTATATCTGCTGATGGAATTGGCATCAGGTTAAGATCGGTAGATACACTTGTACCGGCTTTAACGCCACCTTTCCAGGCCCAGATGTAATCACCACCGACAAATTTGCCAAAACGGATCAAATCTGTCCTTCTGTGCATTTCAAACAGGAACTCGCGGCCTCTTTCGTTTAAAATAAAATCGAGCGTAAGTTGTGGTGCAGTAATATTGCCTGTTGCACTGCCACCGTAGGCTCTTGTACGCACTTGGTTCACATAGGTTAATGCTGTAACCAAATCGCCACCAGTACCGCCGCGTAAAACAGCTTCGGCATAAATCAAATAAGCATCGGCCAAGCGGAACATTGGGAAATCGGTATCAGGGAAGTTACCTGTAATGTCTGAGCCAACTGCGCCTGTCGAAGTCACGTTTCTGAATTTTTGAATGGCATAACCGTCGGTAAATGTATACTCGTCGTTAATTTCCAGGTTCTGTCCGTCAGTAAAAAATACAGCTCTTTTATCAGTATTACCACTGTTATCTGGAAATAGGCTTACGTATTGTTTAGTTGTGCGGATACCCGACCAACCACCATTGATACCAAAATCAGCAGCTTTCATATTACCACCTACGGGTGCGTGAATAAGGTAGGTAATGCCTCCGTAGCCTGTTGTGTGCAAGCCATCAAATGTAATAGGGAAAACTATCTCGTTTGATTTGTTGTTATCGGCAAGGAACAGATTTTTGAAATTAGGCTCCAACGAGTAGCCATCAGCAATTACTTTTTTTGCATAGGTTATTGCATCGGTGCTTCTATCGGTACCGGTGTAAACTTTAGCATTAAGGTATAATTTTGCTAAAAGCATATCGGCAGCGGCCTGATCTGCACGTCCGTATTCAAAACGAGGAGCGCCCATATCAGCTTCAGCTGCTTTTAATTCGCTTTCTATGTAAGCAAATATTTCGGCACGTGATTTTTGTTTTGRAAAAAACACACCAACAACGTCATTCTCTGTTACAAACGGTACCGAACCAAAAAGGTCAATGGCATGCCAGTAAGCCAACGCCCTTAAAAAGCGGGCTTCTGCGCGGTATTGTTTTGCTTTTGCAAGGTTGTCGCCGGTAATGCCGTTGCTGGCCAATTTAGCATCAGTAGTTTGGCGTATAAACTCGTTGTTTAAAGCTACTACGTAAAATATACGGTTATACATGGCTGTTATGAATTCGTTACCAGAATTCCAGGTCATGTTATGCAGGCTATGAATGGTACCATCGTTCCAAACAATAGCCGCTTCATCCGTAGTTAACTCCTGCATGTTATAATACTCGCGCAGGTAGTTACCAAAGCCTTCGTCGATACCCGAAATATCTGGGTTTCCAGCCGGACCAGCCTGTCCGCTTAGTGCAAATGACGAGTAAAGTTTAGCCAGTACTCCTTTGTAGTTGGCAAAGTTGGCGTAAACCTGGTCGGTGGTTAAAGCCCCCTTTGGCGTAAGGTCTTTTTTGCAAGATGTCACAGTAACCGACAGTCCTATCACTACGATAGTCATCAGCCATGTTAAATTTCTCTTTCTCATATTTTAATATTTTTACAAATTATAAGCTCAGGTTTAAGCCAAGGGTATAAACTCTTGGGCGCGGATAAAAGTTATTGTCAACACCGCCATTTATTTCAGGATCAAGCCCTTTGTATTTGGTTATTACAAATACATTAGATACGTTGAATGATGCCCTAAGGTTGTGTTTACCAAGCGTACCAAAGGTGTAGCCCAAAGTAGCGTAGTCCATACGCAGGAATGAAGCATTTTCTACGTAATAGTCAGAGTATAACTGGTATTGTTGAAACTGAGTTTGTAATACACTTGAAGGTAAGTTGCCCAGGTAGCCTGCGAATTTTACACCGGCATAAGCGCCGTTTGCAGCAGATTGCGCATTGTATAAATAGTTGCCCAGGTTGGCCCGTGCACTAAATCCTAAATTCCACTTTTTGTAAGTAAAGTTAGAGTTGAAACCCATAAATACTTTTGGATCCGACTGTTTGTACAGGTATTTATCATCAACACTGCTACCATTTTTATTCCTGTCAACATAAACGCCTTCTAATGGAAGTCCGTTTTGATCATAAACTTGTTGGTACACGTAAAACGCCCCGGGGTTTTGGCCCGCTTTGAACAAACCAATAGTATTACCCACGCCACCAGGGATGCCGGTTACCGCGATTGTTTGATTAGGATCGCCCGTTAAAGAGATATTGGTGATTTTACGCTGGTTAAGCGTAACGTTGTAACCCAATGTCCAGTTGATATCTTTTGAATCGATAGCAATGAAATTGATGTTAAAATCAATACCCTTGGTAGTTAGGTTACCAATGTTTGCAGTTATATAGTTGCTTAAGTTAGTACCTGCCGGTATTGGGGTAAAAATTAACAGATCCTTTGTTTTTTTGTTGTAAAGATCGATGCTTCCGTTGATCCTGCCGTTAAGGAAACCAAAATCAAGGCCGGCGTTCACAGTGGCTGTTTGCTCCCACTTGATGTCGGCATTATAAGCATCAGAGCGCAACGTATTCACGAATGCATTGCCAAATTGGTATTGAGCTGCGCTATTGCTGGGTTCGTAAATAGCCAGGTACGGAAAGTATTTGCTAAGGCCGGTACCAATATCCTGTTGTCCGGTAATACCGTAACTAACCCTGAATTTCAGGTCGGATAAAACATCAACACTTTTTAAAAACGATTCTTCTTTAGCACGCCATGCAAATGCAACCGAAGGGAAGTAACCGTTACGGTGCAGGTCTGAGAAGCGCGATGAACGGTCGTCCCTGATGCTGGCGGTTAACAAATATTTGTCGTTAAATGAATAGTTTAAGCGGGCAAAAGGCGATTCGATATAATACTCGCCCCATGAAGGAAGGCTTGGTGTACCAACCGGAGTGGTTTTATCAGCTTTATATTGCTGGCTTCCGCGAAAATAAGTACTGAAGTATTGGTATGAGTAGCCTGCCTGTAAATCAACGTGGCTGTTAATGTCTTTCAGGTCTTTTGAATACTTTAAGTAATAATCGGTATTATAAGTATAATTTTCATTAAAGTATTTAGAATACGAACCACCCTGGGTAAAGTTTGAGGCTGCCGAGGCTGGTATAAAAGTATAACCATCCCCATCAGATAAATCGCCGCCAAAAGTTGCGCTGGCCTGTAATTCTTTCAGGAATGGGAATACATAGTTTAAAGATAATGTACCAATACCTCTTTTGCCCTTACCTTGTGCATCCTGCTCGTTCAATAGGCCTACAGGGTTACGTGGTGCAAGGGTGTTTGGATTGCCGCTGCTATCCAACCATTCAAAATAACCACCAAACTTGGTTTTGTCATTTGAGTAAACGGGTTGAGTAGGGTCGAAGCCAATGGCGTTACCAATGGCTCCTGCTGCAAAATGGCTATCGGTGTATGAGCCTTTCAAATTCAAATCAACCTTTAAGCTTCCGTGCAAAAAGTCATGACTAATATTGAACGCAGCTGTTGTCCTTTTCAAATTATCTGTTTTAACCACACCGTCCTGGTCTAAATAACCAATCGATAAACGGTACGGAACACCTTTTATACCACCAGTAATACTCAGGTTATTATCATAGGTATAAGCCGGGCGGTAAATGAGGCTTTGCCAGTCGGTATTGGCAGTGCCCAACAAATTAGCCTGACCAGGGCTTTGGGTTTTAACGGCAGTACGGAACTGATCGGCTGTCAACACGCTTACTTCTTTGGTTATTTTTGAAAGCGCGGTTTTTGAATCAAAATTGATGTGTACATCTTTATCACCTTTACCCTTTTTGGTGGTAATAATAATTACACCATTTGATGCGCGTGAACCGTAAATTGCTGTTGCGGATGCATCCTTAAGGATATTGTATGATTCGATATCATTCGGGTTTATTAAGCTCAAAGGGTTTGAAACGCCACTAATGCTGGTATTGGCCAATGGTATTCCGTCAATTACAATTAAAGGGTCATTTGATGCATTTAAAGATGCACCACCCCGTATGCGTATTGTACTACCAGAGCCTGGCGCACCGCTGTTTGAGGTGATTTGTACGCCGGCAACTTTACCGGTAATTAGTTGTTCAGGTGTAGTTACCGGGCCCTGGTTAAAATCCCTGGCCGAAATTGACGTTACCGAACCGGTAAGATCTTTCTTCTTTTGGGTACCGTAACCTACCACAACCACTTCGTTAAGATTTTGATTGTCGGGTTTTAATGAAAAGTTAACCTCAACAGCTGCATTACCTATTGTTACGGCTTTCTTTAAAGCCACATAACCTAAAAACTTAGCGGTTACGGTAACGTTCCCGGTTTTAATGCCGGTAATAGTGTAGCTACCATTACCATCGGTAGTTGCACCAATGGTTGTGCCATCAATAGTAACGGCAGCACCAGGCAGGGGTGCGTTGGTTTCGTCAAATACCTTACCTCTGATGCTTCCTGTTTGGGCAAATGCCATTACTGACATCATTAGGAAGGCACAAAGAAGAACGTACTTTTTTGAGTAATTTTTTCTCATTTACTTTTTGGGTTTTTGTGAATAAAATGGCTTAATTAGCCGGTGTTAAATTGGTCTGATAATTTTGCTGAAACAGCACGCGACTAATTTACATTTAGAAATAATAAAAGCAAATTTTATACAAAAGATAATTTTGACYGGATTAATTAAGGTATAGTTAACTTTAATGAAACATTAAACAGGGGAGAACTTTTAATACTTTTCACCTTTTTTTGTGGGAAATTTGCAAACTGGCTAAGATTTGTTCAAAACTAAGTGTCATAATTACACAATGGGCAATTTTACTAATATGTAACGATTTTCCGGGAACGTTCCCGGAAAACAATTG
>NZ_JBFUIJ010000046.1:0-51197 GCF_056401935.1 Mucilaginibacter sp. P4_D1 | reverse complement strand
GAACAGAAACCTTCCTATGAATCTCCTTTTAGACGACCTTACCATAAATATTTCAAATATTAACCAAAGCAAATTGGTAGAGAATTGGCTTTGGTTGATATCCGATTTTAAACAAACATTGCTGATCTCCAAAATGGGCGATATGTTTTTATTAGCGAATAACGGTCGCGTATATTGGCTGTCTACCGATAACGGATCGTTGACTAAAATAGCAGATAGCAAAGCCGGGTTTGAGCAAATGTTGGCGGATGAAGCCAATATAGATAACTGGTTTTTGCCGTCGCTGGTTGGCAAGTTGTTAACTGCAAATAAGTATTTGGGCAAAAATGAAGTTTATAGCTTCAAAGAATTTCCTATCATTGGCGGCGAATATTCGGTAGATAATATAGCTGCTACTGATATCAGTGTTCATTTTACATTAACAGGTATAATTCACGAACAAATTAAAGATTTACCTGATGGGACAAAAGTGCAGATTAAGCCTGTTGATTAATTTATACCTGTCATAGTGAGAATTATATTTATCGTTATAACGCTTGCAGTTTTGTCCTCCTGCAATTTTTCATCCAAGGTTAAAGTGTCTTCGGTTAATGCGCCAGGTAAGGTTGTGGACTCTGGAGAAACCTTTGACGATTTTCGCAATAAGTTTTATACAGATAGCGCTTTTCAGTTAAGCCGGATTAAGTTTCCGCTACCAAAAGTTTACCGAGAGACAGATGACGGACAGAATGTAAAACCCGATTACCTGCAAAAAGGGCAATGGGAACTAAATTTAATGTTGGATAAAAGCCTATCGCGTATTGAAACCACAAAATCAGATGATGAAGCCAACGAAAGAATAACAACGCCCATTGATCCAACTGTTATTCAAAAAAGTCGATTCAAAAAAATAAATGGCAAATGGTTCCTGGTATATTACGAAACCGTTGGTTTTTAGAGGTTTTAAATTCAGAAATCGGCAAAAATGTTTTTTATTTTTTCAAAAGTTAAGGGCTTATTTATAAAGTCGGTTACAAGCGGGCTTTGTTTCGACCTGGTTAAATCGTCGATGCTTACAGAAGAGGTGAGTATATAAATTTTGCTTTTTCTTAACGAATCGATCTTCAACCGGTCAAATTCGACCAAAAATTGCCATCCGTTCATTACCGGCATAGCCAGGTCCAGAAAAATATAATCCGGAAGATGCTCGGGATTGCTGTCATTGATTTTGCTAAGATGGTCTATTGCGCTCTTGCCGTTTTGGCAAGAGTCAATTTGGGGATTCATTAAGTATTTTTTTATCAAGGCTTTCACGATGACACAATCCAATTCCTCGTCATCAATGACAAGAATGCTGACACCTGAATCAATAATACCCATTGGCCGATAAACTATTAAACAACATTAATGTTATAAAATAATCTAATACGACATAGAATTGATTTTGTTGCATTTTTAATTAAAACAAGTCAGTTCTCTTCGGCCACAGTGTATTTGTTGCCATACATATAAAAAATGGCGATAAGCTAAACCAGCCATCGCCATTCAAAATTCTTATAAATCACTAAATCAATAATTCAGTAATTAAACTTATTCCCCGTAATACACGTTGTTTTTTAAATCAACATCCGGTAGTTCGTGTTCAGGGTCAATCACCATCAATTTTATTTTTGATGTTGATGGATATTTAAACGTCCATACTCCGCCGCGCTGCCACACATTTACGGGCAGGTGTAGGGTTTCAACCTTGCCATTGGCCTGGGTAATTTTCAGGTCGACAGGCATTGCCATCTTTTCGTTGTTGGTAATGGTGATCAGGGCGCCATTTGCGGCGTTATCGTCTACATATTTAACGCCGGTGATCGATTGGTCGATTTTCCAGGTAGTGGTAAACCAGCCTTTCCAAAACCAGTTCAGGTCTTCGCCGCTGGCATCGTTCATCGCACGAAATAAATCATAAGGCAACGGGTGTTTAAATGCCCAATTTTTAATGTATTCGTGAAATGCATAGTCGAAGCGCTCGGGGCCTAAAACCACGTTGCGCAAAATATCCATACCTAAAGCGGTTTTAACATAGTACTGGCCATAGTCGTTAAGGCCGATGGCTTCGGGCGCGGTCATCAATGGGTCTTTACTGTTGCGGTACTGGCCTAAAATGCGCTGCGCCTGTTTGGTGGTATCGTTATACTCGCCTTTGTTAAATTGTTGCGAGGCATATTCATTAATAAAAGTGTTGAAGCCTTCATCCATCCACATGTATTTGCGCTCGTTTGAGCCTACAATCATCGGGAACCAGTTGTGACCAATTTCATGAGTAACATCTCCCCATAACTGCCCTTTTTTAAGGCCGCCAAGGCAAAATATAGCACCAGGGTACTCCATGCCCAGGGCAACGCCAGATACGTTCACAGCCGAGTTCCACGGATACTCGAAATAAGCTTTAGAGTAAATCTCCATGCTGTTTTTCAGGTACTCGGTTGACCGGCCCCAGCTATCTATACCGGCGCTCTCAATAGGGTATGCCGACATAGCGATACCCTTACGGCCCGATGGGAAATTAACCCTCGCAGCATCCCAGATAAAAGCATCCGATGCGCCAAAGGCAACATCGCGGCTGTTTAGCATTTTATAGTGCCAGGTAAGGCTTCCCTTAAACGGACGGGTTGACGATTTGCCAACTTCGCTCTGCTTAATCAGCATGACTGTTTTATCGCTGCTTTTAGCTTCCGTCATGCGGCTAAGCTGCGCTGGTGATAATACCTCCTCGGGGTTTTGTAAGTCGCCCGATCCTACAACCACCATATTGGCAGGGGCGGTTATGTAGTAGTCAAAATCGCCGTATTCGCAGTAAAATTCGCCAAGGCCCATGTAGGGCAGGGTGTTCCAGCCTTCTACATCGTCATAAACGCACATGCGTGGGTACCATTGGGCAATTTCGTAAACGTAACCCTGTTTAAATTTTTTGCGGCCCATACGGTCGGCACCATAAAATGGGATGGCAAAATCATATTTGATCTTCACGCTTATTTTTTCGCCTTTACCGTCCATCGGGGCATTCAGGCGCAGTTGCATCCGGGCGTCGGTAATAATCGGGGCAACTTTATAGGTTTCGCCTTTGTAGGTAACCTCAACCGAACCGATGTGATAACCGCCACGACTAAAGCCACGCACATCAAAGCGGTCGCCGGTGTAGGGGGTTACGGCCGCGCCGCGCGAGTCGGGTTTAAATAAGTTTTGGTCAAGTTGCAGCCAAAGGTAATCCAGTTGGTCGGGGCTGTTGTTGGTATAGGTGATGGTAACTTCGCCGGTGATGGTGGTGTCTTTGCCTTCGTTCAGGGCGGCTTTAATCTGGTAGTCGGCGCGGTTTTGCCAATAAGTTGGCGATGGTTTGCCGGCGTTTGAGCGTGTGCCCTGCCCGGTTACCGGCCAGGTAATAGGGCCAAATGATTCCTGGTGATTGTACTTAATGGAGTCGGTTTGTGCCGATGCCGTGTTTGCCATAGCAAATAAGCCACCAACGCATAAAATGTTGATCAGTTTTAAATAGCGCATTTTGTCAGTCAATAATAAAAACCGCAAATAAAGGGAATTAAATTGTGAAGTTGGTAACAGGCTGGTTTAAAGTGGCTATAAATGTGGAGATATTCATATTTTATTCATGCTTTGTTCTTTTAGCAAGTTAATCAAAGCTACTTCTGGTAGGTTTATTTATACCTTTATAGTAATATTTAATAACTAGTAACCCTGATGCGTCAACCTAAGCCAATAAAATATCTGCCATTGATTTTACTTTTTTTGTTGTCTGCGCAAATTGTTGCGGCTAACGCTATCGACGATCTGAAAACGGATAGCAACGTCTTAAATTTGTTGGTAAAACTTGATACTAATTTTTTAAGCCATGGAAAACCAAATATAGAAATTTTACCGACCAATAAGTTAATACCTACCCTGAAATGTGGTGATGTAGCCCGGCAATGGGATATTAAAACCTGGGAAAAGGTTGATTTCAATATGGATAGCTTAACCGATTTACTGGTAACCGTAAAAAATGGCGAATCGGCTTATGTATACGCCATAATTGATAATGGCCATGGCGCGCTAAAGCTRCTTCGTTTGTCGCAAGGGTTCTCTGGCGATTGCCAGATGGCAAAGCCCATTGTTATCGACAACAAACAAATGCTTCTTTTTTATTCGCAAAAAATCAGGTTTGATGGAAATAGGTTTGACTTTACGAAAAAGGTTGAGCAAATAGATACACTTATATATTTATACGATGACTTTATAGAATTTAGTCCCGAACCAGCAAACTATAATATTAAATCTATTTTTATAAAAACTACGGGCTGTTATGGTACATGTCCGATATTTCAACTTACTGTTTTCGCTGATGGAAATGCGGTATACAACGCAGACCAATATAACCCTAAAGCTGGAAATTTTAAAGGAATTATATCAGGTGACAAAGTTTCTCAACTATTTTCATTGGTTAACTATATTGATATAAAGAAACTAAAAGATGATTACGAGGTAAGTTGGAGCGATGATCAAACCGCTTATATAAAGATTGAATTTAGCGATGGGAGCGTTAAAGCGGTGAACGATTATGGCATGATAGGCACCTTTGGATTAAGTAACTTGTACAGTCTGCTTTTTGATTTGAGGAATACCGAGAGGTGGACGCCAACTAATACTTACAAATTTAACATCCCGCCTGTAAAACTTTCCCATTAAATCCCGCTTTAAACTACAGGTACAATTATATTCGCACCTTGCATTGATAACGCAATACCATCTGCCATGAATAAACTCGCAAATTCCACTTCTCCCTATTTATTGCAGCACGCTAATAATCCTGTAAACTGGTACCCCTGGGGTAAAGAAGCTTTGGATAAGGCCAAAGCCGAGAATAAACTGATATTGGTGAGCATTGGCTACTCGGCCTGCCATTGGTGCCACGTAATGGAGCACGAGAGCTTTGAGGACGAAGCCGTGGCTGCAGTAATGAACGAATTTTTTGTTTGCATTAAGGTAGATAGGGAAGAGCGGCCTGATGTAGACCAGATTTACATGAGCGCCGTGCAATTGATGAGCGGTCGTGGCGGCTGGCCGCTAAACTGCATTTGCCTGCCCGATCAGCGGCCAATTTATGGCGGCACCTATTTTCGTAAAAACGACTGGACATCGCTGCTGTTTAACCTGGCCGATTTTTATAAGCAAAAACCGGAAGAAGCGGAGGAATACGCTGTTCGCCTGACAGACGGGATCCAAAAATATGAATCGATCCAATTTATAGCCGATCAGCCGGATTATACAAAGGACGACCTGAAAGTTATTGGCGATAACTGGAAACGATATTTTGACAGGCACGAGGGGGGGACCGGCAATGCGCCAAAATTTCCGATGCCCAATAACTGGCAATTGCTGATGCGGTACGCGCATTTAACCAACGATGATGAAATTGCCAGGCAGGTAAAGTTAACGTTGCATAAAATGGCCTTCGGTGGTATCTACGATCATGTAGGTGGCGGCTTTGCCCGCTACTCGGTTGATGGCCGCTGGCATGTGCCGCATTTTGAAAAAATGCTGTATGATAACGCCCAGCTCATAACCTTGTACTCCGAAGCCTACACCTGGCAGCCCGATGAATTGTATCAAACAGTGGTTGATGAGATCATCCATTTTGCCACAACTGAATTGGCATCGCCGGATATGGGCTTTTACTCGGCCCTTGATGCCGATAGCGAGGGGGTAGAGGGTAAATTTTACATTTTTACTAAAACCGAGATTGAAGCGATTTTAGGTGACGATACCGACCTGTTTTGCATTTACTACCATATTACCGAAGATGGCAACTGGGAAGAAGAACACTCCAACGTGCTCTTCAAAAAAGAAACGGACGGGCAACTGGCGGAAAAACTGGGCTTAGGGGTGGATGATTTGCTCACGCAAGTAAAAGCATCCCGCAAAAAAGTGTTCGAAGCCCGTGGCCACCGTATCAGGCCCGGTTTGGATAACAAGATACTGGCATCATGGAACGGCTTAATGTTAAAAGGACTGTGCGAAGCCTACCGGGCTTTTGATGAACCGAGGTACCTGAAACTGGCTTTGAGGAGCGCTGATTTTATTCTGCATAACCTGGTAGGTCAAAATGGCAGGCTCTCACGTGTGTACGGCAGCCCGGTGATTGATAGTATCCCTGTTGCGTTTTTGGATGATTATGCCAATATCATAGATGGCCTCATCGCTTTGTATGAAGTTACCTTCAATGAAACTTGGCTGCAGCAGGCAAAAGCCCTTACAGATACTGCTATGGCCCATTATTACGACGAAAGTAACGGTATTTTCTTTTATACTGCCGATGATGATGAACAGCTGATAGCCCGGAAATCGGAAATTATGGATGGGGTTACGCCGGCCAGTAATTCGGCAATGGCGCGCAACCTTAAAAAATTGGGCCTGCTTTTTGATAACGAAAGCTATGCAGCGGTTTCGGCACAGCTGTTACGCAACATTATGCCGCAGCTTGCAAAGTATGGTACAGCTTATTCAAACTGGATTATGTTATTGCTTGATGAAGTGTATGGTATTTATGAAGTTGCCGTAACGGGGCCCGAAGCCGAAACTGTAAGAAAGGAACTTGAAAATAATTACATACCCAATAAAATTATATTGGGAGGTACAAAAGGAAGTTTACCTTTGTTACAGGATAAGTTTGGTAAATCAACACAAATATTTGTTTGTATAGATAAAACCTGCGGATTACCTGCTAATAACACGGCCGACGCACTAAAACAAATGCAGGCCTGATTGCTTATTTATAAAAACAGTAACAATGAAGATTGAACCACAGCACGTAGTGTCATTAACTTACGATTTGTATGTTGACCAGGATGGTACCGAAACTTTAACAGAAAGTGCCACACAAGAACAACCTTTAACCTTTTTGTTTGGTGCCGGCCAGATGCTGCCCAAATTTGAAGAAAACTTAAGCAGCCTTTCAACAGGGGATACTTATGAATTTCGCCTGGCTGCAGGCGATGCTTATGGCGAATACGATGAAGAAGCTGTAGCCAACCTGCCGAAGGAAATGTTCCAGGGTGCAGAACTTCCTGAAATTGGCAGTATTTTACCATTACAGGATAATAATGGCAACCGTTTCCAGGCTCAGGTAGTATCAATAGCCGAAGATTCGGTAATTGTTGATCTTAACCATCCTATGGCTGGTCAGGAACTACACTTTAAAGGCAGCATCCTGAACGTACGCCCGGCTACCGAAGAAGAATTATCGCACGGCCACGCGCATGGTCCGGATGGTCACCACGCTCATTAATAGCCCCCTCTAAATCTCCCCCTGAAGGGGGAGACTTTTTAATATTTTAGTCCGTTATGTGAATAGCGGGCTTTTTTTGTGGCCTGTAGTTATGAATGTTGTGTAACGCAACTGTTTTTTTATTCTGTTAATCCTTTAATTCTGGAA
Organism: Mucilaginibacter sp. P4_D1; assembly: GCF_056401935.1. Lineage (NCBI taxonomy): Bacteria > Pseudomonadati > Bacteroidota > Sphingobacteriia > Sphingobacteriales > Sphingobacteriaceae > Mucilaginibacter > Mucilaginibacter sp. P4_D1. The sequence continues at coordinate 43,741 of NZ_JBFUIJ010000046.1, read as the reverse complement.
ATTCTGGTTCAGACAATTCACGTTAGCGATTGCAGCGGATACCGGCCCCGCGCTTAATGCCTGTGCAGTATAAGCGTAAAGCGCGGCCGCAGGCAACGCCCGGATTAATAAAATCAGGTTGCAAACTAAAAGCCGTCTTTCTTTGAAATAGCAGGGTGAGGCTCTTTTGTTTTTGCAGATTATTTGCCATAACTTGCTGAAAATTAAACCTAAAATGAAATATTTATCCTTACTGGCCGTGGCTGTAATGTTCAGCGCGTGCAAAAACACAGACAAGCCTACGGTTGTAAAATCATACACCATTGAGCAATTGTATAATAATAAATCAATTGGCGGGGCGGGCTTTAATGCCGACGAAACCAAGGTGCTGATTGAAGATAACAGCACCGGGATATTTAATATCTATGCCATTAATTTGGCCGATACCTCATCAAAACAGCTCACCCATTCAACCAAAGATTCCTATTTTTCTATAGGCTACGTGCCGGGCACCAACGATTTTTTATACAGCGCCGATCAGGGTGGTAACGAAAATAGTCACATCTACCTGCAAAAAGCAGATGGCTCGCCGGTGAAGGATCTTACACCATGGGCAAATACCACCAATAGTACAAACGGCTGGAGTGCCGATAAAAAGTACCTTTACGTTGTAAGTAACAAGCGCGACCCTAAGTTTTTTGACGTTTATAAACTTGATGTAGAAAACTGGAAAGATGAGCTGCTATATCAAAACAACGAAGGCTATTCGCCCGGCCCTGTTTCAAAATCCGAACGGTATATTACCTTAACCAAATCTATTACTACCGATAAAAATGAGTTGTACCTTTATGACAGGACGACAAAAGCGACCAAAAAATTAAGTAACGATAAAGATGCAACCTGGTACCCGGCGGCTTTCACCAAAGGCGATTCGAGTCTTTACTATATTACCAACGACGGAAGCGAGTTTAGTTACCTGGTAAAATATAATCTGGCAACCGGGGCAACCGCCAAAGTTTACAGCACCAACTGGGACGTTGTTGGCATGGAACTAAGCGACCTGGAAAAATATTACACCGTGTACGTAAATGCCGATGGCAAAACCAAAGTTTTGCTGTTTGATAATAGTACCGGTAAGCAAATGGATTTTCCGGAAATTAAAGATGGCGAGGCTAAGTCGGCAGTGTTTTCGCCAAGCGAGAAAAACATAATGCTTACGGTAGGTAGCAGCACAAGCCCGAATAACCTGTACGTTTACAATTTTGACACGAAGGAATTAAAACCGATAACCCGCACACTAAACCCGGCGGTAACCAGTGATGATTTGGTAAGTGCAGAAGTTGTCCATTTTAAATCTTTTGACGGGCTGGAGATTCCCGCGATTTATTACAAACCTAAAAATGCCGGCAAAGATAAACCGGTACCCGCTATCCTTTGGATACACGGCGGGCCGGGCGGCCAAACCACAACCAGCTTTAGTAACCAAATACAATTTTTAGTTAACCATGGCTACGCGGTGCTGGCTGTTAACAACCGGGGTAGCAGCGGTTATGGTAAAACTTTTTACAAACTGGATAACAAAGACCACAGCAACGGCGATTTAAAGGACTGCATCTGGGGTAAAAAATGGTTACAGCAACAAGCTTATATCGATACCGCCAAAATAGGCATACTGGGTGGTAGTTACGGCGGCTGCATGGTACTGGGTGCCCTTGCCTTTCATCCTAACGAATTTAAAGTGGGTGTAGACCTGTTTGGGGTAGCGAACTGGATGCGGACACTCAAAAGTATCCCACCGTACTGGGAGGCGCAGCGCAAGGCCCTTTACGAGGAACTGGGCGACCCGTACACGGCGGATAGTGTACACCTGAAAAAGATTTCGCCTTTGTTCCATTACCAAACCATCAACAAGCCGCTAATTGTTTTCCAGGGGATGAATGATGTTCGGGTGCTGCCTATTGAAAGCAAGGAAATTGTGGATGGTGTAAAAAAGAATGGCGTGCCGGTAGAATACATCACCTATCCTAACGAAGGCCATGGCTTTACCAAAAAAGAAGACCAGATAACTACAGCCAACAAAACGCTGGCGTTTTTAGATAAATATTTGGCTGGGAAAAAGTAGGACTAATAAGTTTACAACATTGATATCATTGCGAGCGGTGGCGTGGCAATCTTTTAGCCAATACATGTCGAATTTGCATGTCGGTTATGCGTTGGCTACGAGATTGCTTCGTTCCACGCAATGACCAACTGTAAAATGGCTTTCAATGCCTTATCGTATTAAAGAAAATAGCCAAATGCGTTGAAGTTGAGACGATCATAAACAAAAACGGCCTCTCTTAAAAAAAGACAGGCCGTTTTACATTCCCCCTTCAAGGGGTTAGGGGGCTTAGAAACTATTTCTTACGCTGTTGCTAAAAGTCTTTGTTGTCCAGTAGCCACTATCTAAAATACGGCGTACGGTCATCAGCGGATAATCGGGGTCGCGTTTGTCGGCAAGCTGGAATGCTATTTTGAAACCCTTCTTTTGAATCTCGGGCAATACCGGTTTTTTCCATACACCGAAAGGGTAGGCAAAGTAGTCGATTTTTTTGCCGGTTATTTCTTCCAATTTCTTGGTAGGCTTGTCAATCTGTGTAACCCAGTCATCAACAGGCCTGATGGTTATTTTGCCGTTTTTGCCTTTTATCTTAATTTCTGAGTTATGCGAGTACTTATCAACCCGGTGGTGGTCCCAGGTATGGCTGGCAATTACGTTGCCCTCGTCTGATAGCTTTTTAACCATGTCTGCCGTCATATAATGCGGGCGGCCTAATGATACTGTCATCACAAAATAAACTGCCTTAAAACCGTACTTTTTAAGCGTAGGGTTGGCAATGGTAAATTGGTCAAGGTCGGTATCATCAAACGTAAGCATGATGGGTTTTTTTGGCAGGGCAGCGCCGGTTGTCAGGTAGGCGTATAACTGATCGGGCAGGATGGTGTGGTAACCACTATCGGCCAGCATTTTTATATGCTCCTTAAACGCCGCAACCTGAACAATGTAATCTTTGGCGCCTTTTGAATCGGTAGGCTTCCAATCGCGTATCTGGTGATAGCAAACAATGGGCACCTGCTTACGGGCCATCACAGCTTTGTTATCTACTGAGGCTGCTGCGGTAGGCGTAGGGCTTGTGGCGGACGTACTGGCCGATTTATCGGTTGGTTTTCCCTGGCATGACATGGTTGCGCCCAATGCACAAACTGCCATCCATACAAAAGTTTTCTTTATCATAAATAGAAGATAATTTTTTAATTAATTCAACAACGGCGAAATTAGGATTTTATTGAGATTTTCTTAGACTTAAGAATCAAGACGGAAATTTCTAAGGCCTAAACTCTAAGTCAAAATCTCAATTCAAATTTATAATCGAAATAAATCCGAAATCGAAATCCCAATTCCGAAATTCTAAAGTCCTGCATCTTCGCTTACACCTCGGCCAAAACCCTCTACCCAGTCCCTGTCGCCGAGTCCTTTTGCTACGGCGCTTAATAAGCGGCTGTGCACGGCGTTTACAAGTGGCATGGGTGTGTAGCTCGCCTGCGATAGTTTAAAGGCAAGGCGGGCGTCTTTATAGCCTAATTTGGCTTTGAATCCTACGGGTTCATATTGCTTGTTTGCAATTAGCCTTCCATAGTTTTGGTAAATGGGGGCGTTGAATAGCGTTGATCCAAAAAAGTTGGCCACCTGCGCACGGTCAAGGCCGTTCTTCTCGGCAAGCGTATAAGCTTCGGCCATCATCTCCATTGATGCCATGATCATGAAGTTGCCGGCTATCTTCACCACGTTGGCGCCGCCAACTTCTTCGCCAAAATCATGTATGGCCTGGCCCAGGCAGTCGAGCACTGGTTTGGCAACATCTTTTACCTGCTGAGGGCCGGAAACGCAGATGAAAAGTTTTTTTGCTGCTGCTGCCTCAGGCCTTCCGAAAACGGGTGAAGCCAGGTAATAGCTGCCCAACTGCTCATGGGCTTTTGCCAGCTCAACGGCCGTTTCGGGCGATATGGTGCTCATGGATATGTGCACAGCATTTGGCTGTAGCGTTTTTAAAATTCCGTCGGGGCCTGTAACCGATTCTCGCAACACATCATCTTCTGATAACATCGTGATCACGATAGGTACACCGGCGGCGGCTTCGGCTGGTGTTTGGCATTTGGTGATGCCGGCCTGGTCAAGCTCGTCGGCTTTGCTGAGGGTGCGGTTATGGACTTGTAGATGGTAGCCGGCGTCGATGAGGTTTTTGGCCATGTGGATGCCCATGTTGCCAAGGCCGATAAATCCGATTTTATTTTTCATAGTTTTAGTTAATGTATTCCCTGTCTTCGTCACTTAGTGTATTTTTATCGTCTTTTTGGTGGATGTTGTCATGATAACCTTCAATGTCATATTTGGCTTTTTTGGGGCGGCCAACCATAAAGCCCAGGACAAACCCTACAAGGGTCATGGTGATCATGATGGCCAGTTTGGAGACCCTGAAACTCATGAACAAGAATGCGAAAGTTACATTGTCGGTATTTTGGGCAAGCGCGGCCGTAAGCAAAATAGTGATGATAACTATGGTGATGGTTTTTATGCTCATGATGTTTTGATTTGTTAAAGTTAACAGTTAATACAAGATGCAGTTTTTAATGTTGAAATAAAAGGGTGTTTTAAATAGGAGAGAGATTTGAGATATTAGATGTGAGATTTGAGACATGAGACGGCCGGTGGTTTGATGTTCCAAATTTGTGATTATCTCCGATCTGATTTTTTTGTCTATACCTGTCTTTTTTACCCTGAAAATTTTGGAGTTAAATTCCGTCACGAAAAAAAATGCTTGTTATTAACGATAGATTTTTTGGTGGGGAAGTGGTCGGTCAGTTACCAATGGCCGGCCAATTTTGATCGACGTGGTTAATGACAATGAACGGCCTTAACTTTAATATTTCGCGGTTTTTTAAAACCAGATTCACTCACTGTTTTCTTTGATGAGAAGTAAATTTTTCCTGCTCATTTTTCAGTCCAGTATACAAAACAGATGTCTGCTCTCATTTAATTAGAATTCTCATTTTTTCATTCAGTACACTTTGTTGTTTGGCAATCTCTCAAATTCAAATCTGTACTTTTTAATTAAATAAGGTTGATTAAGTATCTCATTTATTGATTGGTAAATGTATATTAATTGGTGTATGTTTTTGCTTACTAATTTTTTTAGTTTTTTGCAATTTGACTTAGTCTTCTTTTGTTTAATTTTTACTTCTGATAAATTATATAAGTTATTGATTTTTAATTAACTAAAATCAATTATAAAACTCATTTTTTAATTTTTATTAACGAAATTGTTAGGCGTAAATCTCCCTTTTGCGCTTCTGATAAAGTTTTCCATTTTTAAATTTAAATACACTAACTAAAAACCGGATTTTGCGGCTAATCGACGCGCGTTGATTTAAACAGGCAGGAACGTGCCGAAAAATTACAATCGCTCACAGGGCTTAAAAATGGCGTTTTATGGCATGCGGATTTATCCCCTATTCAGCCACTTTTGGGGCGGGAAATACTTGGATGAGCGACAACTTTTTTGACGCAGGATTGTGGGTAGAATATAAAACTAACCTGGGGCAACCGATTAAGGTAAATAGAACAACACGAAGAATATGGAAAGCTTAACCCCGATTTTTGCGCCTGGCAATTTGCGACTGAGCAACCGGGTACAAGAAGATGGTAGATAGAATAAGCACCGATCCTGCCCAGAAACCGATGGACATTTTATTCATATCGCCGAAGAAAATAAACGCCATGATGATACCATATACCGGCTCGAGGTTGGTGATAAGCGCTACCCGGAACGCCGAAAGTTCGCGCATAACGGATACCCCGGCAACGTAAGCAAGGGAYGTGCACACTGTGCCAAGCAGTACCAGGTAGCCAATATCTGCCGGCTTTAAAAGTAGTTTTTGGTTGTATCCGTTGGTTGCAAAAAGATAAACCGAGATCCAAAAAAATGCTCCTGTCAGTTCATAAAATGCAATGATAGGTGCTTCGCTTTTTTTAACAAACCGGGAGTTGATGATAGAAAAAAGGGCCGCGCAAACCGCACTTGCCAGCCCGGCTATTATTCCCTTAGTGTATTGAGTTTCGAATTTGAAAATTAATACGATGCCAGTAATGATTAATAAACCCGCCATAATTTCCAGTTTGGAGATCCTGGTTTTGTTAATCAGCGGCTCAAAAATGGCGGTAAATAAAGTGATGCTGGAGAGGCAAACTAACGACACCGGAACGGTAGAAAGCTTGATAGAAGCGAAGAAAAGTATCCAATGGCCGCCCACCAAAGCGCCCGTAAAAACCATTTTTAGCATGGTTTTTCGCTCTACTTTGAAGTCTGTTTTGCTGAATTTGAAGTATAAAAACAACGAAACAAAGGCTATTAACACCCGGTACCACACCAATTGTACTGCCGAAATGGTGATTAATTGACCCAAAATACCGGTAAAACCCCAGATAAAAACTGTAAAATGGAGTATAATCAGGTTCTTATTGAGCGCTTTTGGGGTATTTTTATCCAATTTTTTGACAATTTATTTCAATTTTTTAATACTTTTTCAATACTTTTTCAATACTTTTTAACACTATTTAGGTGCTTTTAACAACACGTAATAGCMTAATATACCAAATAATGTATTAGGAATTAGCACCGTAAAAATTGGCGGGACACCGCCTTTTATCGAAAATACGATCGAGAATTTCTCAATAATGATGTAGGTGAAACACAACAAAATCCCAATCCCAAGTGGTAATCCTACGCCGCCACGCACCTTGCGGGACGACAGCGCGACCCCTAAAACGGTTAAAACATATGCCGATAATGGGTACACAAAGCGGTGGTATTTTTCGTAATAAAGGTTGTTTAAAACCTCGGGCCGGCGTAGTTTTTCTTTGTCGATATTCTTGTTCAGTTCGCTTAATGACATCGCCGCGTATACGTTATCGTACACAATAAAGTCGGTTGGGTGCATGTCCAGTACGGTATCTTTTTGGCCCGGATTGTGGATAAATTGTTCCTTTAACCCTTTAATATATCTAACGTCGTAGTTTTTTAAAGCCCAGATCCTTTTTACAGAATCGTAGGTTACCTGCTGGGCAATCAGCTTTTCGCGAAGGGTATCACCGTTAAATTTCTCCATAATAAAGGTGTATCCGGTGTGCACTGTTGGGTCATAATTGGCCAGGTAAACATAGGTGTGTTTATCAATTTGCATGTGCACCTCGCTCTTGGTGGGGTCGTTATCGGTGATGCCGTTGGCGTTTTCAAAATCGTTTTTGAGGTGGTTTGTATACGGGATAAGGTACACATTGGCAAAAAACGATACCACAAATATGAGCGATGCAGCTATAAAATAGGGCCTTAAAAAGCGGTTAAAACTGGCCTTGCCACTCAGTATCGGAACGATTTCTGTTTGGTTTGCCATCTTGGCGGTAAAGAAAATTACCGCCAAAAAGTTAATCAGCGGCGATAGTAAATTCAGGTAAAAAGGCACAAAACCGGCGTAGTATTTAAATACAATATCGTGCAGCGTCGCATGCCTGCTGGTGAAGTTATCCAGCTTCTCGGAGATGTCGAACACTACCGAAATAGCCGCGAAAATGGCCATCGTAAACACAAATGTGCCCAGGTATTTTTTGATAATAAACCTGTCGATAACCATCAGGTACCGGTGTATAAAAGTCCTCATCGGCAGATTAAATGTTTTTTAAAGCCATGGTTTATATTATGTAAGCAACGCTTTTTATGGTGCATTATTTGATTAACCTGCAATTATAATCGCTGGCCAAGGCGGCCAACCATCATGTTTTTCCAGCCATAAAATTCGCCGCTAATGATCTTTTTACGCGCTTCTTTAACCAGCCAAAGGTAAAAATGGAGGTTGTGCAGTGTGGCAATTTGTGCCCCAAGCATCTCGCCCGAATGGATCAAATGGCGTAAATAAGCTTTGCTGTATTCCTTATCGGCAAATAAATCGCTATCGTCTTCTATCGCGCTAAAGTCGTTTTTCCATTTCTCATTCTTGATATTTATGATGCCGTTTTTGGTAAAAAGCATGCCGTTTCGGGCATTGCGGGTAGGCATAACGCAGTCAAACATATCAATTCCAAGGGCGATATTTTCTAATAAATTGATGGGAGTGCCTACGCCCATCAGGTAACGTGGCTTGTGTTCGGGCAAAATATTGCATACAATTTCGGTCATCGCGTACATTTCTTCGGCTGGTTCGCCTACCGAAAGGCCGCCTATGGCATTCCCTTCGCGCTCAAATGAAGCGATAACCTCGGCCGATTTTATCCTTAAATCTTTATAAACCGAGCCTTGTACAATCGGGAAAAGTGTTTGGCTGTACCCGTATTTTGGCTCCGTACTATCAAACCTGTCGCAGCATCTTTTGAGCCAGCGATGCGTCATTTCTATCGACCGCCGGGCATAGCCATACTCGCAGGGGTAGGGGGTGCATTCGTCAAAAGCCATGATGATATCGGCACCAATAACACGCTGGATATCCATCACATTTTCGGGTGTAAACAGGTGTTTTGACCCATCAATATGCGAACGGAAGGTTACGCCTTCCTCCTTAATCTTACGTACTTCGGTAAGCGAATACACCTGGTAACCGCCGCTATCGGTTAAAATGGGGCCGTCCCAGCCGTTAAACTTATGCAGGCCGCCGGCGCTTTCCAAGGTATTTAGTCCTGGTCGCAGGTATAAATGATAGGTGTTTCCTAAAATAATTTGTGCTTCTATATCCGTTTTAAGCTCGCGCTGGTGCACCGCTTTTACGGTGCCGGCTGTGCCAACGGGCATAAATATGGGGGTTTCAATAGTACCATGGTCGGTGGTAATTTCACCGGCGCGGGCCTTTGAAAGTGGGTCTTGTGCTGCTAATTTAAATTTCATTTTGAGGGTGTAAAATTAGCAAAAAAAGCCTCACCCCGGCCCTCTCCAAAGGAGAGGGAGTTAAAAAAGATTTATTTAGAAGCATGGTAGCTAAGGGAATAGCACCTCGGGCTAACATGTTGGCCCGAAAATATCAATTATTCAATTGCTTTAAGTAGGGGTATAGCGCATTCGCCCCGGCAGAATGGCGGTCTTTATCTATATACGTAACTGTTTATTTTGTTCAAAAAACCGACAATTAATTCATTGTAGGTTTCTTCATTATAACCGTTACGCATAGTGTGTTTACATACCATATGGTTTTTAACAAAGCTAAGTTATAATCGATACTGCCAACATAGGTATCAATTTTGTTTATTTGCTGTATAATGTCTTGCCTTTGCCCGTAGCTGTTGCCTGCAAAAAATAGTAGTAATAATACGTTACAGAGCGGTTTTTTCATTAATGATTCATTTCCAAATAGMCAGATGAAATCCTGAAAATTAAATTAGATGTTTGCCGCTTATGAAAAATATTCAATGGTAATTTGCGATTTATCAGGCACAGATAAGATAGTTAGAAGTAAATGCTCATATGATATAAATGCCTTTATATAGCATCACACATTGAGATGTTAAGATTAGAAATTAATATTACTTTAAACCTCGACGGGCGTTTTCAACAAAAGCTAACTCAACCGAAGCTAATAAGGCTATTTTCTGGTCATCAAAATTAGTATTTTGGATAAGACTTTTAACAAATGCCCCGCGTTCCTGCTCGCGGGTAATTTTCTCAGCCTCTTGCCTGGCCTCTTTTACCGCGTAGTCAAGCACATTCTTGTTATCCCATTTTTGTTTTAAGCTGCTATCGTACAACATTTTTTCCTCCTTTGTCAGGTTGCTATATTCTGCTATATTAAATAGTTTTTCAAAAACCGGCTTTCTCAAATAAGCTGGTAACTTGTCCATGCTGCTCATATTGTTCAGCACAAAAAGCCATCGGTCAAGATCTGTTTCCAGTTCACTATCCAATTTTACAAAGTTACGCAATTCAATATAGGTGTAGCCTAATTCATCGTAAAATATTTTACCTGTATCTCTGTTACACAGGCAAATATCATGCAGATACTCAGCAGCGGGGCTATCATCCAAAACAAAATCTTCCAATAATGCAATTAAATAAACACCACTTATATTGTAAGCCCATTCACTTCGCTTACCCTTGGGCGCTTGTTCGCTAATAAGACGACTAGTATAAAACAATGCTCGTTGTTTAAACTTTTCTTGCTTGCCGCGTTGTACCTCAATAATAAATTGCTCTCCGTCGGTACCGGTACAAAGCAGGTCGAATATTGCCCCACCTTCATGTTTTGTTTCACCAGGGTGCTCATTTTTATTGTAAACCAAATCGGCAATGAGTTTTCGCCCACGGAATACCTCATTTAAAAAAGCAATGAGCAGGTCTTTATTGGGGTCGCTGCCGAAAAGCCGTTTAAAGGCAAAGTCGGTCATGGGGTCAATATACCGGGGTTGTTTATTCATGGGTTTGTTATTAAGGCCTAAACAGTAAATATATCTATTTGCTTGAACAAGTTCGCCGGTTTTAAGAAAATCGGGCTGGCTTAACTATCCTGAATTTAAAAAAGAGTTTTCGGCGGAAAGGAGGGGAAAACTATCTTTCGAGCGTGGCGAAAATCTTATGCGAAGGGTGTTAACCAAGCATCGTTGCATGGCATATTACCGAAGATTTCCCCTGCCCATTCCGCCCTCCCGTCCAATCGATGACAACCGGGACGATTGATTGAAGGGATCAAAAAAGTGCGGTATATAGCAGCGCTTTGGCCGGATACCCACCCGGCAGATCTATGTCAACTCATCTTCCCATCAACTTATTAAGATAAGCTATATCAATGGTTTTGTTCACTTTTTTTGAGATATCGGCAAATGAAACAGGCCGTTTAATATCGCCCTCGTCAACTAATACAATATCGTCGGCTACCTTGCGGAGCTTGTCGACGACGGTATCGATGAACCAAACGCAATTAGCATTGATAGCCGGGTTGTTTTTTTGTTCTTCGGTAAAAAAAGTTAATATCCCGATGGTTAGTCCCCATATCTGTACAGATTCTGTGGTTGTGGCCAGGTACAAATTATCAGCATTTTTTAAATAAAAGAAACAGGGGCTCTGTTCAACATAGGTTAAAGTGAACTGGTTATCCCGGTTTACATTTTCTGTATTAGCAGGAAGGTCAAAATTATTTACTTTAACTGTTTTGCAAATATTGGGGTACTCGCTACAGGTCATTACATGGGTTTTTCTTGTTCGCGGGCTATTGCAGGTGAGCATAAATTTGTTATCAGTGAGGCTGATGAATGACCATTGTATACAATGGTCAATTATATTATTACTCATAATATCTGTAATTCTATCTATCCCGAGATCTATGGGTGCCGGAGGCGGGATTGGTGGATAACCAGGCTTAGGCATTGGGTAAATGATAACAACATCCTGAAAAGCGCCGCTTACACTCCCTTTGTCTTGTGCCAGCGAAAATAGTTTTCCCTGCATGGGGTTAGCGTAGTTAATAGGGGGCATGGTTTTTTAGGTTAAATTGGTTTATGAAAGTAAAATGTGCTTGTAATAAATAAAATTGTTTCGTTATCAGCCGCATGCGGCCTTTTCAAAATACCGTGCCCGTTTATTGCGACTTCAAAAATGCATCACACTCTGTTTGAAGCTGATCCCATGCTGTTATTGCCACAGAGAGGCTTAGGCCCGCTATAAAAGGAATTGAAAAATCAACCTGGCTTGTTTTTGCAATGGCTTCCAGGTCATCGGCAAGTGCCGACCATGCCCCCCGGATACTTCCGGTGGCATGGTCAAGCACGGCTATGCTTGCGGTTATTTCTTTCATAAAACCAAATTCTGTACCGGCAATATCACTATCAAGGTTATTGTTGGCCTTGTTGAAGGTAAAAACCTGATTCACAATATTGATAAAAGAAGCAGAAAGGGCCTTGGTTGATTCATATAAAGCAGCTACCGCTGTTGCCGCCTGTTGCTGTACCGCGGGTGTCATATCCTGCTCACTGGTAACTAATTGCTGCACCGCAATATTCAGCGCCGAAAAATCAGCTTTGGCTTTTGTTGCATATGCCATCAGCAAATTACACTGAGTCTTCATTTGCGGGGCAATGTCAGTGTCCCACAGGTAGGCGGCAGCAAGCGCATCCGGAAAATGAGGAAGGTGCTGCGTAATGGTATCCTTAATAGCCGCGCCCTGTTTGCAGGTTTTTACACGTGCTTTAATGGCATCCATATCCGTTTTGGGTATGGTAAACAGCGCCCCCATATTAAACGCCGTTAGTGATCGTTCTGTAATTGCCATGTCTTTATGCGATTCTTTTCGCGGATTTAGTATGTATTGAAGTTCCGGCGAATGACAGCGTTATTTTGTTCACCTGGCTCCGGGGCATCTTTTTATTTACCGAGATAGTCCATTCTGTAAAGGGGGTGGGTTGAAAGTAGGCTGCTTGTAATTCCTTACTGATGGCTCCAGGGGTATCGATGAAAATTTCGCCATTCTCTTCATGGTAGGCAAATGTCAGCTCTGCAGGGGTGCTGCTAAAACTGAATTTCTCGTTATTAAACCGGTCGGCATATATGCCAGAACTGCAAATGGTTACCGTAATCATCTTAGTTGCCTTAATGCCATGTAGCCATGCCTGTACTTTATTTAACCTAACCCGGTGCATGTTCTCAAATACTTCGGTATCCATTCCAACAGCTATGGTAATTTGACCATCTTTTATAAATGCCGCAATTGCATCGTCGTTTGTTATATGTACACTATAACCTTCTTCTGATGCTTTAAAATCCGACGGCTTCGGCTTAAATTTCTCCAGGGCTTCAGCACGGTCTTTTTTCATATTGGCCACATCTGTTGTAAGTACAGCAGCTGTTTTTAAAATTGATGGGGTAACCGAGGAGTCCTGTAAGGCCCAGTATTTATAAGCCCGGGTATAATTCCTGATGGCCAGGTACATATAGGTTTTCATATTCATCTGCAAAACATAAACGTTATGCAGGGTATTTTTATCTGTCGCGATATCACCTTCAAGCGCTTTAAGGTAATTTTTATATGATTCTATCATATTTGCGCTTACCTTTTTTTGCATGTATAGCCTGGCCAATTCCTGGGTAACCTGTACCATGGCTGCCTGAGCGGCTGATTGCGCCTTTCCGTATATAGAAAGGATATCCAGTTGCTGGCGGTATTCTGCAGCGCCGGCAATGCTTGCATCTTCGGCGCCCCTCATCATATCATCTACCTGTAGCCGAAAAATATCCCACTCGGCCTGGCTTGAAATGTCAGCAGCATCAGGTATCTCAAAGTCGGTAACCGCTTTGGTATAATCCATTTTTTTTGCAACTTCTCTTAAATCATTCATGAATTTAAAGGTGTTCTGCAGCATCTTGGCTATGTTTTCGAGTTTTGACATGGCTTTGGACAGGTTACCAATAGCTGTTGCAAATTTTGATACGGTTTTTGCCGAATCTGCCGCGGCGGCGGCGGCTTTTCCTGCCTCGGCCACCGCACCTGCAGTGGCGCCTGCAGCGGCTACATCGCCAACACACATTGCCCCTATAGATGCAGCAAAAGTGCCAACAGCCATACAGATATCAAAAGCAGCTTTTAATGTTTGGTCCTGCTTCCATATCGCGATGCCTGCCTGAAAGTCGGCAGCAGCCCGCATACTGGCTAAATTTGCCGATGTCATGTTGGCTTGTGCCTGGTCATAAGCGTTTTTTACTGCATCAAGGTTAGATACGGCTTGTTTTATTAAACTGTCGGTAAATGTATCTGTATTGCTAAAATAAGTAAGCATTTGATTCCCGGCCCTGATCTGATCGGCTTTACTTACCGCATCCTGGGTTACCAGGTTGTACTGGGTTTCATAATTGGCAACAGATGCCAGATAGGCCCCGGCAAGTGTTTCGTAAATATCGGCGCTAAGCAGCGGCACAAAATTTAAATTACTTGCTTCAAGGGTAAGCTCGCCCAGCAGCGCCGAACTTTGATAGTAAAGATCGGCAAGGGGAATATTATTTTGAGAAGCAGCCTTAACCCACGCAAGTATAGCCCTTGCAGCACCTGGTTCAGCATCTATCAGGCGCGTACTAAACTGGTAAAGAGAGGATAGGGTGAGCTGCAACTCGGTACCAGGCAGTGGATGTGCCGGATTATCTGTAATGAGTTTAAGGTCTTTTGAGTATAGGTCGACAATTTGGGTTTTATAATTCGCGTGTTTAACATGAATGCCTAAGCCCGGAAAATCGGTGAGGGCAAAATTCTTGTTTTCATCGGCCTTTGGGCCCAGGGTGTTTATTTTTAGTTCGCCGCTAATTTCTGTTGCAAACAGCATAAAAGTTGCTGCATTGTTTGAGCTGAAATCCATGGTAACAACGGAGGATGAATTGCAAACCAGCCTGCGGCTGATGATAAATATACCGCGGTTAAAAAGCTGGATATTTGCAGCCGGCATCTTTACAATATCTGCAATGATGTATACAATAACCGATTTGTGCTTATCGGCGGTTGCCAGTACTTCGTCCATATCCACAACCAGATCACGAAAAATAAGCTGACCGTTAAAGGGGATGGTAGCAGTTGTGCAAGGTATTTTATTTAATGCCTGGGCGTTTTTATAATAATCGGCCCAGTCTTTTTTGTCATTTACTGAAATTGCCATTTTGAAGGAATTGAAAAGTAAAATATAGGTTAACATTTACAGGCCAGATGTTTCATCTGGCCTGTGTTTATAAAAATATCCTGTTTTTTTATGCTACTGCATCCTCTGACTGGTGTATGCTCACCCTGTTTTTGCGGGTCAGCAACCTTTTAAGATCCTTTGCAGCATAGAAAGCCACAGTTGGGTTGGGTACAACAGTAATATAAGCGTTAATGCGATAATTATCAGCCTCATCGGCTACTTTTTGCCATAATACAATAGCCTCCTCAATTCCTAGCCCTGCAATAAATGATGGCATATCTACAATTTCGCCACTAATAGTGGTCAGGATGCTGGAAAGGTCATCCTTTAGCGCGCTCCACATACCTTGAATTTTCTGAATGGCCGGAAGAGCGCCATCTATTTTTTTAGTAATGCCGGTGATATCGGCATTAATGCGGGTTAAATCAAGCACAAGTGTGGCGTCGGCAGCAATCTTAGCCTCAAGGTTGTTCACCAGATCGCTAAGCGCGTCTATCCTTGCTTTTGCATCGGTTGCTTTTTTACCATAAATTCCGGCCACAATTCCTGCCGCGATTGAGCCACATGGCCAAATCCAGGCGTAGCTTGCTGATGTGGCTGCTACAATGATATCATGCTTGTATTCGTCTTCCGCGTCAGATAGATCGGCCTTATCCTGGGCCAACCGATCTTGCATTGTTTTAATCGTTCCGCTTGTTCCTGATATCTTGTCGCTATAAGTTTTAAACAAAGTGCCGACAGCAGCTTCATTAACTGATGTATCTAAAGAGAATTTTTGCATGGCTGCCGCAACATTGGTAGCATGGGTTGAAAAAGCCTGCGCTTTGTTGATCATTACGTGCAGCGTTTGTTTCAGGTGATCAATTGATACGGTATCAGTGGGGTCGGCCTCAATTTTTAACAGCAACCCCAAAATAGCCCTGTAAAATATCGGGACTGAAACATTGTAAGCAATCAGATCTGAAGCGCACTTTACGCTGTCGGGTTTGGTAACGGAATCAAAAGTTTGGCAAATATCATATAGATTTTTGTACCCGTCAACAAGGGGTTGAAACTGTTCAATCCCGCCCGACGGAACGGCAGGTAGCGTTTTTTGCAAAAGCGCTGTGGTTGTTGGCAATAGCATGGCACCGGTAACAAATACCTGTATTGATAGCCACTCATTGGATGATAGCGCGAAAGTGGTGCCTTTAGCCAGGTCGCGCGGAGTAAGATCGATTGTTGTTGACATAAAATTGTAAGTTAAATTTGGTTTATTGATGGTGTTAATTGTTGTGTTTAAAACGTTAGCAGATACCGGTTGCTAAAAACATACCTTGACAGACCGTGCAATGCCCGGACCCTTTAAATTATTTGTTTATAACATCGATATCGGGAGTCGTTTCGTTACGCAAGTTCAGGCAATTGATAAAAGGAAAGCAGGGTCGAAACAGCTTTTATGTGTGGGGATTTTTAGCTACAAAAAAGTATAGAACCTGGCGGTATTTCTGAATATTTAATGGGTACTTAAAGGGAAAATTTCAGGGGGGATCTCATCAATAGGGAGGCAGCCATTTTGGGGCGATTTATTAAGATAGCTGATAGAGCTCGTATCCTTTTATCCGATTTACAGAAGCTCTGTTTATAAATGGCATTTTTTACACGATGTTATGTGCAATCTTTGAGGGGGATTTTGTGCCGTTAATTTAATTAGCATTTTGAGTGGGGGGCAACAGCAAAAAAAAGCCTTATCCAGGCCCTTTTCAAAGAAGAGGGGTCGGCGATAAAAAAAGAATTATTTATGCAGATGGAAACTAAAAAATAGATGGCATTTTATTATGTTAAGTTGGAGTAATCAATACGCTAATTTAGGATGTTTTACCTGAAGTTGAGAAGGTCTTTTAGGACAGCAATTTGATAATGATGCTGGTGGGACTCTTAGCTTTTTAACTATCGGTAAGGTAACCAGTACATTTTCTGGAATAGGTGAAGCAAGGGCAGACGTGTCAATCCCCACCCGGGATCTTAGAGAAATACTTATATCTTTGGCTAATTAATTAATTTGCAATAGCTTACAAGTAATTTAAGTAAGTTTCTTCAGGCTTTTATGGGTTTCTCAAAATATATGGGTTTCACAGACGCTCTGCCTTTTATAATCTAAAAAAGGATGACCGATGCTTGCCTAAAGCTTTTCTATTTCTTCAACAGAAAGTTTAGTAAACTTTGAGATTTGGGCAAGCGGCAGACCATCCTTTTTCATTTCGCGTGCAATATCCAGGGCCTTTTTATACTCGCCTTTTTCAATACCTTCCTGCCGGGCATAATCTACCACATTCTTATTATCCCATTTGTATTTTAAGCTGCTATCATACATTGTTTTTTCCTCCTTTGTCAGGTTTGTATATTCTGCAATACTGAACAATTTCTCAAATATGGGCTTCCGAAGATAAACCGGAATTTTTTCCATCCGGCTCATGTTTTTTAATACGTAAAGCCATCTATCCAAATCGGTGTCTAAATCGATATCCTCTTTTACAAATTTACCTAATTCTATGTACGTATAACCTAGTTTATCGTAAAAAATTTCACCGGTATCCCTGTTGCACAGGCAAATGTCATGCAGGTAGCTATTTTCCGGACTATCTTGCAGTGTAAAATCTTCTAACAAAGCTATTAAATATACTTCGGCTATGTTGTAACCCCAGGCGTTTCGTTTGCCTTTTGGTGCCTGGTCGCTGATGAGTCGGGAAGTATAAAATAAAGCCCTTTCTTTAAAATACCCTTGTTTTGCCCGTTGCACCTCAATTATAAAACGTTCACCGTTATCTCCCGTGCAAAGCAGATCGAATATAGCCGATCCTTCGTCTTTTAAATCGCCGGGGTGTTCGTTTTTATTGTAAACCAGGTCAACAATATGCTTCCGCCCCCTGAATACTTCATTTAAAAAAGCGGTCAGCAGTCTTTATTAGGTTCACTGCCGAATATTTTTTTAAAAGCGAAATCAACTAAAAGGTCGATGTATTTACCCGTAACAGGCGGTTTATTGTTTGGCATAGTCAAATATAAAGGTTTATTCCTTATCTACACCCACGATGGAAATAGCCCGCGCCGGGCAAAAGTAAGCGATATAAAAGCCCTATGACGCTATCGGGGGCAACTTATCAACATAAATCCCTTTAAGCCAAACAGTGTGGAAAACTACCGCTTGTTCGATCGGGTGCCGATACCAAATTTAACCCGATTAAGCCCTTGTAATTCGTGTAATTTTAACAACTTTGCCTGATTATTTTTGGCTCATTGGAAACTTATATACAAATAGTACTTTTTCTACTTTTTCAGCTCTGTTTTATTGTTCAGCTGTACTACCTGGTAAGTAGCCATATTAGCCTTGCCGGTTACAAACCCCATGAGGAGTTGCCAACGGTGTTAATACCGGTTTCGGTAATTATTGCTGCCCGTAACGAGGCGCAAAACCTGCAGGAAAACCTGCCGTCGATACTGGAACAAAACTATCCCGATTTTGAAGTTGTGGTAATAAACGATTGCTCATACGATGCATCTGACGAGGTTTTGGAGGATATGCAGCGCCGGTACCCCAACCTTAAAGTAGTTACCATTACCGAGCATGACCGCTTTAAAACCGGCAAAAAGTTCGCGCTTACACTGGGCATAAAGGCCTCAAAAAACGAATATTTGTTATTTACCGATGCCGATTGTAAACCCGTATCTGTAAATTGGATAACCCGCATGGTAGCCAATTTTGGCGGCGGGGCTCAAATAGTTTTAGGCTACTCTCCCTTTTATAAAACCAGGAGTTTTTTAAATTGGTTTACCAGGTACGAGTCGGTAAAGGCGGCCACAAACTACCYGTCATGTGCATTAAACGGCGATGCTTATATGGGTGTTGGGCGCAACCTGGCCTATACCAAAACTTTGTTTTTTAGCGAAAAGGGCTTTGCGTCGCACATGCATGTACTATCCGGCGATGACGATTTATTTGTAAACCAGCACGCCACGCCCCATAATACCGCTATTGAAATACACCCGGATACATTTATGTACACTGCGGCAAAATCAACGCTATCCTCATGGTATAGGCAAAAAAAAAGGCATGCAGGCGTAGGTAAATTATATAAGAGAAGACACCGTAAAATGCTTATTTTTGATGGCGTTAGCGGCTTTTTGTTTTATATGCTGCTTATATTATGCCTGGTTTGTAAATTCGAACCTCTGTTGGCATTAGGTTTGTTGCTTTTTAGACTGATTATCCAATTATTAATCTATAATAAGGTTTTCAAGAAGCTGGATGGCAAAGATCTGATTTGGTATTTACCATTTTTTGATATCATATATTATATGTATTTAATTGGATTTGGATTAGTTGGGCTACTTTTAAAAACCACCCAATGGAAATAAACGCAAATTTTACCGAAAACGCCAAGAATGATTTTCACCTGGTAGTGAGGGCCCGTACGGGCGATCAAAAGGCGTATGCCGACCTGATGCACCGTTATAAGGATTCCATTTATTTTATGGTACTTAAAATGGTGAACAATAAAGAGGACGCCATGGACCTTACCGTAGAGACCTTTGCCAAAGCATTTGAAAAGCTGGAAAAATACCAGCCCGATTATGCTTTCAGCACCTGGCTTTTTAGGGTAGCAACTAATAATTGTATTGATTTTATCCGTAAAAAGAAACTCAATACCCAATCTATCCACGGCATGACGGATGAGGATGGCGACGAAAAGCCGTTGCAAATTAAAGCCGATGTATTAAACCCGGAAGAAACGTCCATTAAAAAGCAGCAAACCCAGGAACTGAAATTGCTGATAGAAAGCCTGCCGCCGCGCTACCGTAACCTCATTACCCTGCGTTATTTTGATGAGCTATCCTATGAAGAAATAGCACAACAGCTTGATTTGCCATTAGGTACGGTAAAGGCGCAATTGTTTAGGGCCAGGTACCTGCTTGGCAACATCATCAACCGTTTTAACAGGGATGACATCTGATATCGTTTTTAAATATTTTCCCGAACTAACAGCGCAGCAACGTGCCCAGGTTGAGCAGCTGCCCGAATTATATAACACCTGGAACAGCCAGATCAACGTGATATCCCGCAAGGATATTGATTTGCTGTTTGAACGACATGTTTTACACTCCATGGGTATTGCCAAAGTAATGCCTTTTTTGCCCGGCGAAAGTGTGCTTGACGTAGGCACTGGCGGTGGTTTTCCGGGCATTCCGCTGGCTATATTATTCCCCCAAACTTCTTTCCATTTGGTTGATTCTATCGGCAAAAAAATAAAAGTTGTGCAGGAAGTTGCCAAAGCATTGGGCCTTACCAATGTGAAGGCTACCCATGCACGTGCCGAAGAAATTGACGAGAATTTTGACTTTGTAGTATCGCGCGCGGTAACGCAATTAAAAGATTTTTACCCTTGGGTACGTAGCAAATTTAAAAAGCAATCGGGCAATAAACTGCCTAACGGCATCCTGTATTTAAAAGGCGGCGACCTTGACCAGGAGATCAAAGAATCGGGCCTTAAAGTGCAGCAATATTACCTTAAAGATTATTTTACCCAAGAGTTTTTTGAAACTAAACAGGTGATTTATGTGAAGGGGAAATTTTAAAGTCAAAAGTAAAAATTCAAAAGTAAAAATTTCTGGTTAGCGTGGCTGTTACGTTAACCTCTCAAGTGATCGTTACTGCAAAGCGCGGCCTGTGCTTCTACCGGTGCGGGAAACGTATACTTAAGTTGGAAGTTAAAAGTCAAAAATCGAGCTGTGGGCGAAGAGCTTGCCGACTTGTTTAAAAGTCTTAATTCCTGACTCTTAACTCTTGGTTCTACTTTAAATCAAGTGATCGTGGTGTTGGTTATCAGTTCGCGATGCGGCGAAGAATATTAAACCAATTACAAACAGCGCACCGCCGGCAAACACTGGTAGTTTAAATGTCCAGCTGCCATTGGGGCCGGTAACAATTTCTTTACTGCCGCCGCTATCAACAGCATTTGATGTTTTTTTGTAAAAAAAGTTGCTGGTAATAAACAGCGCAATACCCAAAATGGCTACAATAATTCCAAACTTTTTCATGATGATTAAATTTAAATGATATACCCAATCGGTATTTTAGGCACTGTATATCAACTGAGTAGTATATCAAATTTAATAAGTTTAAATGGTAAGTGTATACTTTATTTAATTATTATTTAAGCAGATGTAAAAGGCAGGGATACGCTGGAGTTGATTGTTGGTTTTAGCTATTCTGTAATCAGGAAATCATACAGCGGGGGATTGCTAAAAAGTAGAAGTGCTTTACACAGAAAAATGCCGAAGCGGGTTTTACCGTTCAGCAATTTTTGACCTATTGGGTTCGAGGGTAATTAGTTTGTTTCCTGATGGCTAATTTGCCTCCGGTGTGGCCTCAGCGGGGGACACAGCTGGAGTTGGTTTCGGATAGAAGATTACCGACATTGGTTTTAACTTCAATTTAGCAAACTTTAACCCTGTAACTTTAGGGCTCAGGCTTGTTGATACCGGTTTCAACTTCAAAGTTTTAGCAGGTTTTGGTGATAGTGGCTGTGTGCCGGGCTGAGGCGCTACAGGCATTCCAACTGTATCTTTTGAGTAAACAGGCGGTACTGGCGGCGGCGGCGGCATTCTGTTTATATCTCCTGATCCAACCGGAGGCACCGGTGGTGGCGGCGGCATTTTGTTGATATCTCGTGACACAACCGGAGGCGCAGGCGGGGGAGGAGGTGGCGTCCTGTTTACATCTGCTCCTCCAGCCGGTGGGGTGGGCGGCGGCGGGGGCGGCATGCGCAGGTGTTTAGCCCCATGTTTTGGTGGTGCAGGTGGTGGCGGCGGTGGCATTCTGTCCATGTCTGGCTGCGCGCCGGGTGGCATGGGCGGCGGTGGCGGAAGTTTAGGGTAGATCATCATTTTAGGAAACGAATAACCGTATTTTTCCTTCAGCATGGCCAGTTCTGTTGGTTTTGCCTTGCTTTTGTAAAACTCCTTTTGATCGCCGTTTTTATCGGTAATGATTACCCTGAAATCGGTTTTGTTATTAATAAGGTAACCGGTTTCATCATAAGCATAGCCTTTTGATGTAGTGGCCCTTGTTCTCATCTTGCGGTTAGATGTATCGGCTGTGGCTGTTTTAGGCGCTGTAAGGGTTGGCTTTGCGGTTTTTGGCGCCAGGTCAATAAAAGCATAATTTTTACTGAACGCCAATGTTGATGCGCAAAGCATCCCCGCACATATGGGTACGGCCACCAGGTATTTTAGCCTTGCTAAATTGCCCGAACGTTGTTGGTTTAACATAATGATCCTCTTTTTTAACAAATTATAATTGAAAAATGAATGCGTGATTGACGAGCCATTGAGCCCGTAAGCATTGTTGACCAGGAACGACGAGTAGGCCAGTGCATCTGTTTCATGCGCTGCGGTTTGCTCATCGGCAATATACTCGTGTACGGTTTTAAGGCTTATTTGCAACAGGTAAATGATGGGATTAAACCAGTTTACGATTTTAATAACCTCGATAAAAATAATATCAAACGAGTGTTTTTGGCGGATGTGTACCAGCTCGTGCCTGATAATAATGTCGCTGGCGCTGGTCTTTGTGCCGATAAAGAGGTAATTAAAAAACGAAAAGGCTGTATCTGTATCTTCAATATCTATCAGCTTGTACTTATTATCAACAAGCCTTTTACCTGATGTAGTTAGGTTTACCAGTTTAAACAATTTGATAACCAGTAATAAAGCCAACACCGATATGCCAACAATATAAACAGCCCATAAAGCATTATCCCAGGTAATGTAATCAGCTGCATCTGGCGGCACAGTGGCCGAATCGGCAGGGGAGCTTACCCAGGTAATTTCCTGAACCTTTTCTGCTGGTTTTAACGCACCTACCTGCATAACAGGCAGTACGAACGACAGCACACAACTTAGCAACAAGTATATCCGGTTAAGTGTATAATGGGTCTCCTTTTTCAGGAACAGGCAGTAGCCGCCATAAAATACAGCCAGGTAAATATTTGCCTCCAGGAGATAATGCAGCCAGTTCATAGTGCTTTTATTTAGTTTGTGAAGGATAAGCAACTATCACAACTTCATTTAAACTAACCGCAGTTGAAAAGCCCGCGGATTGTTTGATAGGTTTATCAGCGGTATTCGCTTCTGGTAAATGGGAAACCACCACCTGATTGCTGCCTTTATAATCAACCACCTGAAATAACGTAGGGATTGAATAATGCCCGTTTTTTAAATCAAGTGTACCGTCATATGCTTTAATAGCACGTAAAAGCTCCCCGTCCATCACGGGTTCTACACCCCGTACAATTTCAGGATCGGTGATTTTGCCATCAACCACATCAAAGGCTGCAATTACCCTGCCGCCGATTTTCTTATCGCGGTCGATAGCAGGATATCGGACGTTCCTGGCTACATATTTGCAAAAAACATCGGTTGTTGTGCGGATTGATGTATCGGTCTGCATACTAACCGGTGGTGCAGGCGGCGGTGGAGGGGGGAGTTTGGTGGCATCTTTAATTTCAACCGGGGCAGCAGGCAGATTTGCAGCTTTTTTATCTGCTTTATATGGTGCCATTACAGGATATTTGTTGGCCCCAAAAACCATCATATTAAAATCGTACCCAGGTGCTGTTAGCTCTGCGGCAACGGGCGTTTTTACAAACTTGTAATAGTCGGTGCAAAAATAAACTATCATTTTATGTGAGCCTGCTGTTTCGTTAACCACGCCATTATATGCGTTCAGGGCCTGTAAAACTTCATTGTTAAATTCGGCAGGGCCGTTTTTGGTGATTTTGATATCTGTAATTTTATGATTGGCCTTAACATTAAAGCTTACACCAACCAATCCGGCTTTGCCGCTTTTTAACGCCTCATTAGGATAAACTATGGTTTTATTCAGATAATTGAAAAGGTCGACGTAAGTATCCTTAACAACTATCGGTGGAGGCGGAGGCTGCAGGCGCGTGTCGTTTTGTTGCAATTTTACCTTGGGTATACTATCTGCCAGGGTGGGTAAAGCTGGTTGATGGTGCCCGGGCGCAAGGTCAATCAGCGCGTAATTTTTGCTGAAGGCAAGGGTTGATGCACAAAGCATCCCTGCGCAAATAGGCACAGCCACCAGGTATTTTAGCATTGCTAAGTTCCCCGAACGTTTTTGGTTTAACATAATGATTCTCTTTTTTAGTAGATTATAATTGAAAAATGAATGTGTAATGGATGAGCCGTTTATGCCATAAGCATTATCAACCAAAAACGACGAGTAGGTGATGGCATCGGTTTCATGTGCGGCGGTTTGCTCGTCGGCAATATATTCGTGAACGGTTTTAAGGCTTATCTGCACCAAATAAATGATGGGGTTAAACCAGTTGATGATCCTCAGGATTTCCAGGAAAATAATATCGGCCGAGTGTTTTTGTTTGATATGTACCAGCTCGTGCCGGATGATGGTATCGCTGCCGTTTATTTTTGTGCCGATAAACAAGTAATTGAAAAATGAAAAAGCAGTGTTTGAACTTTCGATACCTACCAACTTGTATTTATCATTCAGTATGGTGTTACCCCTGGTGGTCATTTTAATGAGCTTACCAATTTTGATAAGCAGCATCACGGCCATCACGGCCATACCTATTATATACAGGTACAAAATGGCATCCTGAATGGTAAAATGGCTTACCGGTGGCCGGTAGCTTACCAGGGCCGGTGCCGTGTTATTGTGGCTGTTAGCGGCAATAGTTATATAGGTTTGTTGTGCACTTTCGGCAGCGGGTTTAAGTGCGCTTACCTGTATCAATGGTAAAATAAATGCCATAGTGCAGCTTAGCAACAAGTATACCCGGTTAAGGGTATAATGAGTTTCTTTATTTAAAAACAGGCAATAAAAGGCGTAAAAAACGGCCAGGTATATGTTTGCTTCCAGTAGGTAGTGTAGCCAGTTCATGATTGTTTTTTGCTTTTAAGGTTATCAATCAGTGAGGTTAATTCGTCCAGTTCTTTTACGCTGATCTTCTTTTCGTCTACAATAAACGATACCAGGCTTTGGTACGAATTGCTGAAATAGTTTTTCATCATCTTATCAAACGTGAACTTWTTATACTGGTCATCGCTGATAAGCGGGAAGTAAACGTGCGAGTTGCCATAGGCCTTATGGTCGATAAAACCTTTGCCTTCCAGTACACGCACCACGGTTGATACGGTATTGTAAGCTGGCTTAGGATCGGGCATTTGCTCAATGATATCTTTTACAATAGCTTCCTTTAACTGCCACAGAATCTGCATAATCTGTTCCTCGGCTTTGGTTAGTTCTTTAACATTCATAGTAAACTATTTTTATAGTTAGATAAAGGTATAACTATTTTTATAGTTTGCAAACTATTTTTATAGTTTTTTTATTTTTTAATTTGAAGATTTGAAAATGAATTAGCGGATGTGCAGATGTCTGAACCTGAATTTTTAGAATTAATTGAATTAGTCGAATTTTGAAATTCTGAAAATTCGACTAATTCGGTGAATTCAGGTTCAGACAACATCTGCACATTTGGAATCTGAAATCTGCACATCTGAAATTAATATTTGCTAATATTTTTAGGATTTGTATATTCGTGGTATCGATAGCGGGTTTTAATTTGCATATCTGCACATTTGAAATTTGCACATCTGTACTTAATCTGCACATATAAATGACCACATTGCACGGCGCCGCTTTATCATTTGTTAAAAACTTAGGCCCTGTTGCGGCTAAATCATTGATGGCTTATTTAGGCAGCGCCGATCAGGTTTTTAAAACATCGCCCTCAAAAATGGCTACCATACCCGGTATTGGCGAAAAACGGGCAAGCCAATGGGATTTTGATGAAGCTTTGCGCCTGGCCGAAAAGGAACTGGAATTTGCCGCTAAACAAGGCATCGAACTGATATTTTATACCGATGCCCGGTATCCAAAACGGTTAAAAAATTGTGGCGATTCGCCTATACTATTATATAGTAAGGGTAAAATGGAACTTAACATGCCCAAAGTGATCAGTATAGTTGGCACCCGCAACGCTACAGATTATGGCAAACAATTATGCAGGCAACTGATAGAGGAATTACAGCAATACAACGTTTTGATAGCCAGTGGTCTTGCCCTCGGCATTGATGTGGCTGCCCATAAAGAGTGCCTGCGGTTGAATGTACCAACGGTAGGAGTGTTGGGCCACGGCCTCGATAGGATGTACCCCAGCCAAAACCGTGCAACTGCCGATAAAATGTTGGAGAACGGTGGCTTGCTTACCGAATACCCGTCTGGCACCATTCCCGACAGGGAGAACTTCCCGCAGCGAAACCGGATTGTTGCCGGCATGGCCGATGCCACAGTAGTAATTGAGGCAGGCCTTAAGGGCGGTGCACTTATAACCGCCGAAATTGCCAACTCCTATAACCGGGATGTTTTTGCATTCCCCGGGAGGCTGGATGATGTGTACTCCGAAGGGTGTAACTTTTTGATCCGCAACAATAAAGCCGCACTGCTTACCTGCGTGGCCGACCTGGCCTTTAGCCTTGGCTGGGAAAAAGACGAAAATCTGAAACCCACCGAACAGTTTATGCTGCCGCTGGATTTAACCAAAGACGAGAGCCTGATATTTGATATTTTACAACAACATAAAGCCCCGTTGGCTATTGACGAACTTACCATAAAGGCCAATATGCCCATGAGCTCGCTGGCCATGAACCTGCTCAACATGGAAATGCAGGGCTATATCCGCAGTTTACCGGGGAAGACTTATAGGGTGAATTGAGCGTTTAGGTTATACGTGGGACGTTATACGTTATACGTTTTTTATTTATAGTACAAATCAACGTACAACTTATAACGTTCAAACGTAAAACTTCTTCATCATTTCGGCGAATAGAAAAAAGTTTATGGATATTTTTGGTATAAAGAAGATAAGTCGCTTGATATAAGATATGAACAAGATCGATATACACAATGAGCGTATTGCAAAAATGACCTTTGCCTCGGTTTACCCTTTGTATTTGGCAAAGGTGGAGAAGAAAGGTAGAACAAAGGAAGAATTAGATCAGGTTATAGCTTGGCTAACTGGCTTTAATAACGACAAACTAAAAGACCTGATTGAAAAAAAAGCGACTTTTGAAGCCTTCTTTCAGGTGGCTTCGCTAAATCCAAATGCACACCTCATTACCGGAATAATCTGCGGGTATCGTGTGGAGGAAATCGAGAATCCTTTGACGCAGCAAGTTAGATATTTAGATAAGCTGGTGGATGAGTTAGCGAACGGAAGGAAGATGGAGAAGATATTCCGGAACCCTTAAGGCTCTCACTTCCACCGAATATACACTCGGATCATCCCTTCGGCGAATCAAAAAAAGTTAAATGGCCGTCTTCGCCGCTGATGGATTCCCAGGTGTCGTTATCAAAAGTGATGAGTGCTACGGCACAGGTTGGCAAATCGCGGTATTGGCCGGTAAGGTAATATAATACCTGGCTGATGCCGGGGTTATGACCTACAACAGCAATAAAATCATACTCATTGGGCAGGCCGTTAATCACTTTTACCCAGGTGTATTCGTTAGCTTCGTAAATTCTTTTATCGGCACCGGCATTGGGTAGCTGCATTTGCGCTGTAAAAATATCAGCTGTGGTTTGCGTACGGAGCGCCGGGCTGGTCACTATTATTTGCGGTATAATGGATTGCCCTTTTAATATCGATGCCATGAGTACGGCATCCTCCTTACCCACTTGCTTTAATGGTCGTTCAAAATCAACATAGCCACTTTCATGTGTGGCTTTTGCATGGCGGATAAGCAACAATTTTTTCATCACAAAACGAATTTACTGGATTTCTACTTTTATTTATTAAAGTATTAAGGTTGTTTTTTGTTTGACGTTTGGCTGCGGAAAATTATAAAAAAACGAAACCAATTGAGATACCGAAAACATGGTTTTTGAATTTGTTGCCAGCCTGGTCTGGTGCCACGTTTGAAAGGCCCAGGTCGTAATTGAGGTTGAAGAGCAGCCCTCCTTTCAATTTGATGCCCGCGATGGCACCGGCGCCATACTCGTCAGATCGGATATCGCCATTATCGCCAAAGGTGATTTTATTGCTGCTGGAAATGGCTGTATGTACTCCATTATTATTGTTATCTGCCGATAGATTTTTGCGCCCGTAAACCCCCATACCCACAAAAGGGCCCGCGCCAATATAAAATTCGCCTACCACAAAAGGTACATGGTAAACTATATTAACGGGCACCTGCACATAATATAAATTATACTTTGTACCAACCTGGCTTACAGAACCATTTGGAAGCTGACCGGTGGGGCCATCAAATTTACCACCTTTGCCGGTAAAGTTGACAGCTGGCTGTAACGAAAAATGACCAAGTTTAACATCCACAAAAACACCGGCATTAAAAGATGTAACCGCTTTTGACCGGGCGTAAATATCAGAGCCTGCAACCATATTTGCCGGAGTACCGGATGAGCTCATGGTAGCAAAATTTACGCCTCCCTTTATGYCGATTGATGGCAGCTGCGCACAGGCGACTAATGACGAGCAAGATAAAAACAGGGCAAGGAAGGTTTTCTTCATGTAGCGGCAATGGTTTACAGGTTAAAACAAATGTATAAATAATACCAAATAAAAAAGCGGGGTAGGTGGTTGCTTTTCTGCCGTATTTTCATTCAATCCATCAAAATACGAAGCCCGCAGAAATTACAGAAGCCGATAATAAAATTTATCTGTTTACAAAACTGATAATGTTATCCTCAGGCATATCATTCATGCATTTAAAATGCCCCAGCGGACATTTCTCTAACCCGAATTTTGAGCATGGGCGGCAATCGAGCCGGATGCCGGCAACCAGCACATCTTTAACCATATAGGGTTGCACGCCCAGTAGCTCGGGCACGGTGCCGCCCCAAACAGATACAATAGGTTTGTTAAAAGCTTCGGCAATGTGGGTAAGGCCGGTATCAAAACCTATGATGGTTTCGGCCTTGGATACCAGGTAAACCGATTCATCCAGCGAGGTGAGCCCGCAGGCATTATAAATATGAGTATCAATGGCTGTGGCGATAATATCGCCATTGGCTTTAACATCGTTACCGCCCAATAGCACAACCGGCAATTTAAGCCGACTGCAAATACTGATTATTTTTTCATTAGGCATCCGCTTGGTGAAATGCGTGGCACCTATTACAAAGGCGATATAGCCGTTTTGATGAGATGGAGGGAGTATTTTGCTTAGCTGATGCTCGGCTTTTATGTAGTAGTCAATAGGCTTTCCGTCGTTGGTAACGCCCAGGGGCTTTGCGGCTTCCAGGTACCTGTCAACCAGGTGGGTAGGGGCGATTAGCTTTAGTTTAAACTTTAAGCTGAGCCATTTCCTTATAGGTTGCTTTTTGTAGGTGGTGGCTTTTATACCCGTGCGCAGTTTAATAATGGCGGTGCGCAGGTTGTTGTGTAAATCTACAATGTGATCGTACTTTTCGGCCTTAATCTCGCTGATGGTATCTGAAAGGGAAGGCTTTAGCAGCAGTAATTTATCAACATAAGGGTTATTGTCATAAATATACTTAAACCCTGTTTTGGTTAAAAAATGCACTTCGGCATCGGGCACCTGCTTTTTAATACAACGTACAACGGGTGTTGTATATATAACATCACCCATCGAACTAAAGCGGATTACCAGTATCTTCATGTTGCTGCCTTATCAGGAAATTTGGCTCCTGATTTTGTTGATTATCGAAGTTGAGGAATAGCCTTCCACAAAATTAATGGTTTTAACCTCGCCGCCGTTGGCTATCACCTCTTTGGCCCCAACTATATTCTCTACCGAATAATCGGCACCTTTTACCAAATAGTCGGGCAGCAGGGTGCTGATTAAATTTAGCGGTGTATCCTCTTCAAAAACTACTATCGCATCTACAAAAAACAAAGCTGCTAATATCGCTGCACGGCTATTCTGGTCGTTAACCGGCCTGCTTTCGCCCTTGATGCGCCTTACCGAGCTATCGGCATTAAGCCCGATAATCAGTTTATCGCCCAGTTCGGCAGCTTTGGCCAGGTAGGTGATGTGGCCAATATGCAGTAAATCGAACACGCCATTGGTAAATACCACCTTTTGTCCTTCACTTTGCCAGCTTTGTACCTGGCTTTTAAGCGATGTCAGGTCATTAATTTTGCCGGTAAGTGTTTTTTCGAGGTCGATTCTCATGATGTTACTTTGGGGTAGAGACACGTATTTGTGTCTCCGTATGCAAATATGAATGTTTGGCAGGAGACGTAAATATGCATCTCTACATTTTTTAATCAAACAAGTTATCAACCGCCTGGCACATAATATGACCTATCAGGATATGCATTTCCTGGATGCGGGCTGTAGTGTTTGATGGTACCACGATGTTCAAATCGCAGGCTCCGTTCATTTTACCGCCGTCCCGGCCAGATAATCCTAAACTTTTGCAGCCATATTGAGCAGCCGTTTCAAATGCGTTTAAAATTCCCTGGCTGTTGCCACTGGTAGATATGCCTATAAACAAATCGCCGGGCTTGGCAAAGGCTTCAACCTGGCGCGCAAATACCCTATCGTAATGGTAATCATTGGCAATGGCCGTCATTGCTGATGTATCTACTGTTAAAGCTATCCCTGGTAATGCTTTCCGTTCCTTTACAAAACGACCGGTTAATTCGGCTGCCAGGTGTTGTGCATCTGCCGCGCTGCCGCCATTACCTGCAAATAAAACTTTATTGCCGTTTTTGACAGTCGTGGTAATCATCTCACAGGCAGTTTCAATATCGCTTTGCAGTGTATCAATAACCAGTTTTATCGTGTTTTGATGATCTATAAGTTCTTTTAAAACCATTTTATAGTTTTGAATTGTTAATTTTTTAGTTTTCGGATATTCTTATTTGGTTCTAAAAAATCCTTTCGCTTTTAGCTTTCTGCTTATAGCTTTAAGCCTTCAGCTTCTTTCCATGTCTTTAATAATCTCGTCGATGGTTGTTGTGGCGCTGCCTACGTGGCGTATCACTATTGCTGCCGCATGGTTTGCTAATTCACAAGCTTCTTCAACAGACAGGCCCGAGGCAATAAAATAAGCCATGGTTGCTAAAACCGTATCGCCTGCACCGGTTACGTCAAACACTTCGGTTGCTTTTACAGGCAACGCTGTATACTTTGATTGGCTTAGTATTACCATTCCTTCTTCGGATAAGGTAACTACTATATACTCGGTGCCTGTTTGGTCAAAGATAACATTTGATGCTTCTTGCAGGCTTTCGATAGAATTTATCTTTTCTACTTTAGCCGCTTCGGCCAGTTCCTTGCGGTTTGGTTTGATAATAAATGCACCTTTATACTTTTCGTAATTGAGCCCCTTGGGGTCAATTACTACTTTTTTACCGTATTTGGTGGCCTGGATGATAACCCGCTGAGTTAATGATGGTGAAAAAAGACCTTTGTTGTAATCGGACAATATTACCATATCCGCCTGTTCAATATAACTGCCTAATTTATCAATCAGCTCATCTTCAATAGCTGCAGAAACGGTATCCGTTACTTCCCTATCTACCCTCACCAATTGGTGACTGCCCGCCAATACCCTGGTTTTAACCGTAGTAGGGCGGCTGCTATCCTTGATAATACCAAGGGTTTGTACGCCTTCGTTAGCCAGGATATCAAATACCTGTGTAGCTGCCGTATCATCGCCAATTACACCTGCCACAGAAACGCCCGCGCCAAGGGATACCAGGTTTTGCACTACATTGCCTGCACCGCCAAGGGTGTAGGTTTCTTTTTTAACATTTACAATAGGCACCGGAGCCTCTGGCGAAAGCCTTGTGGCACCACCTATTATATAATGGTCAACCATCAAATCTCCTATAACGAGTATTTGTGGTTTTGCACCTGATGATTGTATAGCGTGTACTTTATCTTTTAGTTGGTTCATTTGTTCATTAGTCCATTTTGCTGCGCTGATCATTTCGTTTCGCTGTCATTGGTCATTCGCTGCGCTGTCATTAGTCATTTCGCTGCGCTGTCAATTGGCGTTTTACCTCTTACCTTACGCCGTCCACATTTACCTTTCACCATTTCTCTTCTTTTCAAATACCTTGGTAATCTCTGGTAATGATAACGCGTTTAAGCACATTTCCTTATACAGGCCTCCTTTGCGGGCTGCTAAAATACCATAATGCATGTCCAGGTGGCCTTCCAGGCGGTGGGCATCGGGGTTTATGGATAGCACAACACCTTTTTGCAGCGCGTATTGGTGCCAGCGCCAGTCAAGATCAAGCCTTAGCGGGTTGGCATTTATTTCAATTATCACATTGTTGGCGGCACAGGCGTCAATTACTTTTTTATAATCAATAGGGTAACCTTTACGGCTTAACAGCAACCTGCCTGTAGGGTGGCCCAGTATGGTGGTGTAAGGGTTTTCAATGGCGGTTATCAGCCTTGACGTAGCTTTGGCCTCGTCCATTTTTAATATAGAGTGTACCGATGCTACAATGAAATCGAATTTTTTCAAGATCTCATCCGGGTAATCCAATGCGCCATCGTACAAAATGTCCGATTCGATACCTTTAAATATATGAAAGCCATCCAGCTTTTTGTTCAGGTGGTCAATTTCTTCCTGTTGTTGCAGCACGCGTTCAATGGTCAGCCCCTTTGCATAAAAAGCGCTTTTACTGTGGTCGCACATGCCCAGGTATTCCAGCTTCAGGGTATCCCGGCAGTAAAGGGCCATTTCTTCCACGGTGTTTACGCCATCGCTCCAGGTACTGTGGTTATGCAGGCTGCCTTTTAAATCGTGCCAGTTTATAAGTGTTGGCAGCGTGTTTGTTTCGGCCTTTTCAATAAACATGGTTCCTTCGCGCAGTTCGGGCTGCATCCAGGCCAGGCCTGCTTTGGTATATATGAGTTCTTCAGTCTCGGGTTGCTGAAGCGGGGTATTGATGCGGTCTAAAACGGCCTGTACATGATCATCAGTGCCGGTATTTTTAAAAAGCTCTAAATAATAATCACCTTTTTCTACACAAACAATATCAACCAGTAAGCCATTCTTCAGCTCGCCCGAAATATGGTTTTCGTTCTGCGCAACATTTTGAAGTATTTCCGATGCTAAAAAAGCATCGTAAGCAATCTGCTGATCTATGCTGCCAATAACAATTACAAGTTCGGTAATGATATCATTCAGCCTCCTGAATTCACCGGCAAAATGTTTCAATGCGCCGGGGAATACCGCTTTCACCGCATCCATCAGTTCGTTAGCTTCTTTTTCGACCTGGGCAAACAGGAATTTGCCGTTGCTGGCCATCCTAAACTCGATTGCTTTACGGATTTCTTCCTGTGTTTTCAGTCCGAAACCTTTGGCCTCAATCAGGCGGTTTTCGTTACAGGCGTAAAAAAGTTCTCCTGTGTTTTCAATCCCAA
Organism: Mucilaginibacter sp. P4_D1; assembly: GCF_056401935.1. Classification (NCBI taxonomy): domain Bacteria; kingdom Pseudomonadati; phylum Bacteroidota; class Sphingobacteriia; order Sphingobacteriales; family Sphingobacteriaceae; genus Mucilaginibacter; species Mucilaginibacter sp. P4_D1. Next base: position 10,584 of record NZ_JBFUIJ010000046.1, on the reverse strand, counting down.
GCTCCCTCCATATAATAGCCACTTTTTTGGGGCCAATGCCTTTAATGTGCATCATCTCTACCACGCCTTCGGGTGTTTGGGCAAGCATTTCTTCCATTTCGGCCATGGTGCCGGTTTCCAGGAGCTCGATGATTTTGCCGGCAATGCTTTTGCCAACGCCGTCAACCTTTTCCAGTTCGGCCAGTGTTTTACCGGCAATAGGGAAGGGCAGCTTATCAACCTTAAAAGCGGCATTAGCTATCGACTTAATTTTAAACGGATTAACCTCATGCAATTCCATGAGTTGCGATAGTAATCGAAGCTTGCGGGCTATGGGTTTATTTTCCATAATTAAATTGAGCGGCAAAAATACAAAAAGCCATTGTAAAGACAGTGTTGTGTGATGGTTTGTTTTGCAGAAGTGCAGATTTCAGATTTCAAATGTGCAGATGATTGAAGGTTAAAATAAAGTTCTGGGGCCTTTATCCAAATTTGTGTGAATTAGACTTTTAGAATGAACAATATCAAAACGAAACTTATGAAGTTTTTTAAACTTCGTAAATTTGATAGTAAGTTGCTAAAGTAATCAATACCATGATCCACATAAACCAGGACGAATTTCAAAAAAAACTCTTGCTTACACAGGTTTATTGTGATATGCAACTCAACACCGAAGGTAAACCGGCAGGTGAGATATTGAGAAGTATTAACCCGGTAATTGACGGAAAAGCTATTTTTTCTTTCAGGCGAGTAAGGTTTTTCGGTGCTTCTGAAGAAGAGATAAGGGTGATTTGGAATATAGACCCCACACAAACTGAGAATGAAATAATTTATGATAAACTGTTTCAACTGCAATTGGTGCGCAAAATGCAAGCCGCTAGCATTTTGAATTCAAATGAAGTATATCAGGGTGAAATAGTAGTTGCAGAGGTAGATTGTGTAATAGTCGACGGATTTTCGGAGAAGGAATCACTTGGCATAATAGATAAACACGATTGTCCGCCCATTGATACCTGGTTTTACATGGCCAGGAATAATTGGGGGCGAATATTGTATGCGTGGATACCTCGAAAATTTGTTCCGCTTGTTAAGGCCGCAACGGAAGTTAATACACTATCTACTGTTGTATGGCTTGATGATTTTATAAAAGACGGCAGGGATAAATTGTTATTGTAAACGTTAAAACCAAAGAATTATGCCCGATTACAACCAAATCCTTTACGCCACCGAAGTGCATTCCGTTGAAGGAATTAAGCAATATTTTATTGATGGAGGAAGCCCAAACGACGTTCATGATGGCGTGCCGCTTTTTACCACCATGGTCGAGATGTATTACCGCAGCCCCAAATTTAAAGATTGTATCCGGGCGTTTATTGATGCCGGTTTGGAGTTTGAAGACCAGGCACTTTTGGCTGTGCTGGCGCATGATGTTGAAAAGTTAAAATCGTGCATTATTAATGATCCACAAATTATACCAAAAACATACGCGATACACCACAATACCTATACGCCACTTACCGGCGCAACTTTGATGCATTACTGCGCCGAATATAATAGCCCTGCCTGTGCCGAAGTGCTGTTGCAATACGGTGCCGATGTTAATGCCAAAGGTGCCCTTGACCAATACGGTTTTGGCGGCCATACACCAATATTCCATACGGTAAATCAAAATGGCAATAGTTCAATTGATATGCTCCACTTCCTGCTGCAAAATGGTGCCGATTTATCAATCACTGTTAAAGGGCTTATTTGGGGTAAAGGGTACGAATGGGAAACCTTGATGCCCGCTGTTAATCCGGTAAGCTACGCCATGATGGGCTCGTTACCCCAGGTTCACCGTAAAGAGGCGACTGTAATGGAAATAGTAAGATTGTTGTTGAAACACGCGTACGGAATTGATTACTTACCAAATAATGTACCCAATGCTTATTTAAAAAGGGGATAGGCTTACTTAAAGGTATAACGTACACATTATTGGATTTGCTAATTTTAAGATATAATTTAGAAAGATGAAAATTGCTATAGCTTCGCCACCAATGCCGGCATCTATTAAAGAGGGTTTGCAACAGGCCGAATTTTTGATCCAGGAAGCTGCAAATCAACAGGCAGAGATCATCTGTTTTCCCGAATCCTATATCCCCGGTTACCCTGCTGAAGAATTTGGGGTAGAAACAAGTTCGCCCGAAAAAATGCGGTTGGCTTTAGCAGAAGTATGCGCCATGGCGGCAACAAATTCAATAACTATTATAATGCCCATGGATTGGTATACCATTGGCGGTGTTTTAAACATAGCCCATGTAATATCAAAAACAGGCGAGGTGTTGGGTTATCAAACCAAAAACCAGTTAGATCCTACTGAAGATAACATCTGGATCCCCGGAACCGAGCGCCATATTTTTGAAGTAAATGGGGTTAAATTTGGTATTACCATATGTCACGAAGGTTTCCGCTACCCCGAATCGGTACGGTGGGCAGCCCGCAATGATGCTAAAATAGTATTTCATCCGCATTGTACGGGCAGTAATATCCAGGGCATTGAGCTTACAGAATGGGGCAGCAAGGACAATCCATATTATGAAAAGGCCATTATGCTAAGGGCAATGGAAAATACCATCTATTTCGCCAGTTCGAACTACGCGTTTAAATATCCCGATTCGGCCAGCTGTATTATTGCACCGGATGGTACATGCGTAGCTCACGAAATTTATGGTAAAATAGGGGTGATTGTTGCCGACATTGATCCTGACTTAGCTACAGGCTTGTTGGCCAGGAGGTTTAAACCACAACTATATATTTAAGTATACTGTCTTCCGGTATATAATATTGCACTATGGTCAATAGTGTTTTCGTTGCCCCAAAAAGCCTTTTGGTAATTCTACCTAAAAAGGCAAGCACTTATACGCGATGTAAAATAGGTAATAATACGTTCGCGTTTGCGTGAATCTCCTGATAGATTTTTTTCGGCGCCTGCCGACTTTAGCCCTTGATTAAACAATAAAGAAATTTTGTTTCAATCAGCATAAGTTTATTTATTAAAAATCTCTAAAATCTATCCAAATGAAAAAGATCTATTTATTACAGTTACTGGCGGTTGTTGTATTGGCAATAACTTCTTGCGGTAAAGACGGAGCAGTAGGCCCTGCCGGGCCTGCCGGTTCACAAGGTACAACCGGTGCTGCCGGAGCAGTAGGCGCAACCGGTGCCGATGGAACCAAAATTTACTCGGGCACTACTGCCCCTGCGGCAACGCTCGGTATCAATGGCGATTTTTACATCAATACCGCAACAAGTGGCTTTTATGGTCCCAAAACCGCCGCTGGCTGGGGTTCGCCTTTTAGCTTAAAGGGAGCAACAGGCGCAACCGGCGCGACTGGTGCGGCCGGTGCGGCCGGGGCCGATGGTTCAACCATTAAAAGCGGCAATGTTGCACCCGGTGCAGCAGTAGGTGCCGATGGCGACTATTATTTGAACACTGCTACCTACTTATTTTACGGGCCCAAAATTGGCGGTACATGGCCGGCCCCAATTAACCTGAAAGGGCCAAAGGGCGATCCCGGTACTGCAAATGTTATTTACTCTGATTGGTTTACACCGCCATCGTATGTAAAAACAACCGTTTTTAGCACAAGCACCTTTACATACAATGTTGTTGAACCCAAAATAACCCAGGATATATTAGATAAAGGCGTTGTGGTGGTTTATGCCAAATTGAATGGCTACAACCCCGTGATCTGGCCAACAGACCAGGTGTCGCCATTGCCTGTTGTAGTTAATTACTTAAGCGGTACAACCCCCGAAATTGATATCTGGTCGGGCCTTTATACATTGGGTAATGTGCAAATCAGCATGAAAAATAACAACAACGTTTATGGCAGTATTTCAAATGCCCATAGTTACAGGTATGTGATTATACCTGGCGGAGTACACATAGCTGCCATCAAATTGAAAAACTATAATGAATTGAAAGCGGCGTTGCATATTCAAGATTAATTATTAGCCTGCTGTAAATAATATTGAACAAACAATGTCGGGTATAATTACTGAGGCATTGTTTGTTTTTTGCATTTAAAAAAGGAAGATCATAAGGTAAAAGGCAAATGGTTTTAACATGTTTATCAAATTACTAAAAATACCTCTTCAATACAGTTCTGTGCATCTTGTCTTCCGGCCAAATCTCTATCCTATAAAAATCATCGCCGTCATCTCCAACTACCGACTCAAGGTTTGACGAATATACTCTTACGCTATAAGTACCTGGGTGCACCCAGATTTCTAATAGAACAGCAGAGGTTGGGCAATCGAGTATTTGTATAATCCCCGATTTTACTACCAAGCCTCCTTCCACAACATGATCAAAGTCACTTAAATCTAACGATGTATTTTTGGTATCTATTAATTCTAATTCGCCTTTTATTGGTCCGTAACATTCGGTACCGACCCCTAACACGCCATCTTCAATTGCAAGCCTATCATCAAAAGCTTCCGCTGTCCGAAAATTATCAGATGCAGTATCGCCCTCAGAACCTTTGTCAAAAATATAGAATTGATTATGCGATGTATAGAAATTAAGATGATGGACCATTATAGATTTAATTRTTTACTAAAATAAGAAGAGCCACCCAATGGGCAGCTCTTCTTTCAAAATATAACATAAAACTTACTTGATCACAATTTCATAGGGCAGCCTGGCCTGTGGGGTGCGCATTATTTGGGTAAGGCCTTTTAATTGCTCGTACACGCGGTAATTATCGCCTAATTCCGATTTCATCATTTTGGTTTTCATCTGGCCGGTTACATCGCTGTCGAGCTGTTTAAAGAAACTTTTTTGCTCGGGGTAGCTTACCAGGTTATAGTTTTTAAGCTTAGCCTTCTTAGCAGCCGATGCAATAGCATCGTTAATATTGCCCAACCGATCAACCAGGCCAATTTTTATAGCCTGTGCGCCGGTCCAAACCCGGCCCTGGCCAATGCTGTTGATGTAGGCTTGTGTTTTGCCACGGCCTGCTGCAACGGCTTTTGTAAAATCGTCATAACCATGGTTCACGTTGTTTTGCAATATCGCCCTTTCTTCTGGAGTTAATGGCCGGCTCACGTCGCCCAAGTCGGCATATTTTCCGGTTTTTACACCATCAAAAGTAACGCCCAGCTTGTCATTAAACAGTTTTTGCATGTTGGGCAATACAGCAAAAATGCCTATCGATCCCGTTATAGTATTAGGTTCGGCAAATATCGAATCGGCCGCACAACTGATATAGTAGCCACCCGACGCGGCGTAATCGCCCATCGATACAATAATGGGTTTCACTTTTTTGGTAAGCGCAACTTCGCGCCATATCACATCAGATGCCAATGAACTGCCACCGGGCGAGTTAACCCGTAATACAACGGCCTTTACTTTGTTGTCTAAACGTACTTTACGGATAGCTTTTGAAATTCTTTCAGATCCGATGCTGTTATCATCGCCCTGGCCGCCGGTTATATCGCCGCTGGCATAAACAATAGCTATGCGATTTTTTGACGAATTATCGTCGTCAGTATTATCGTCGGTTTTACTTTTGGTATACTCATCAAGGTCAACGCTTGCAATATCTTCTTTTTTGCCCTTGCCTGTGCGCTGCCTAAGTTCATCTAATAGTTCGTCCTTATATTTCAGGCCATCTATCAGCTTTAGTTTTACCGCGTCTTCGGGGAATTGAACGCGACCGCTATTGGCATAATTAAACAACGAATCTTTATTAATACCCCGGCTTGTGCTGATGCCTGTTAAAAAATGGTCATATAACGAACCTAAATAGGAGGTAACCTGCAAACGGTTAGGTTCGCTCATTTTGGTGAGGAATAAAGGCTCAACTGCGCTTTTGTAAGTGCCTACCTTAATAATTTGTACCTCGATGCCCAATTTATCAAGTGCGCCTTTCAGGAAGGTAACTTGCTGGCTAAAACCTGTAAATTCAAAAATACCTTTGGGGTTCATGTATACTTTATCGGCAACTGATGCCAGGTAGTAAAAGCCTTGGGTGTAAATTTCAGAGTAGGCGATAACAAACTTGTGCGATTTTTTAAAGTCGATTAATGCATTACGAATTTCTTCGGTGGTAGCCTGGCCCGATGTCATGTAACTTTCGTCCAAAAAGATACCTTTGATGTTGCTATCGGACTTGGCTTTTTTAATGTTGGCCAAAATATCGTTTAAACCGGTTGATTTATCACTGTTTAACCCTAAAAAGCTTAACCCGGCAAGCGGGTTGTTTGGCGTACGCTCGGTTATTGGCGTGGTAAACGCCATGTGTAACACAGAACCGGGCTCAACTTCTACCTCTTTTTCACCGCTGGCGGCAACTATTATACCTACAATTATAAAAACCAGTATCACTGTTGTTAATACTAACCCCAGCATGGTGGCAAAAACGAATTTGAAGAATTGTTTCATTAATGTTATAAATCTGTTTAACTATGCAAACTTAGTAATTCAATACCGTATAGTGGTAAGAGCCTGTTCTATAATATTTGTTACAACATGATTGATGTTTTTTTACTTTTGGGCAGTAACCTTGGCGACAGAAAATTGCTGCTGAATGAGGCAATTGAGCGCATTGAAGCAGATGTGGCGCCCGTACTAAAGGCGTCATCTGTTTATGAAACCCAATCATGGGGCAAAACAGATGCGCCCGACTATTTAAACCAGGTGCTACTGTTGCAAACCGATTTTACAGCGCGGGAAGTACTTGAAAAAATATTGGCAATTGAGCTGTTAATGGGACGCAGGCGCGAAGAAAAATGGGGCTCGCGGACCATTGATATTGATATTTTGTTTTACGGCGATGTCATTATTGATGAACCGGATTTGAAGGTACCACACCCAGAAATGCATAAACGGAGGTTTACTTTAGAGCCTTTGGCTGAGTTGGCGCCCGAATTTGAGCACCCCGGAATAAAAAAAAATATTTTACAGTTAAAAAGTGAACTTATTGATGACTTGGTCGTAAAAAAAGTATAATTTTGAATATTCATAAATCTTTATATGTCAGATATTTCACCAGAACAAGACTTTGATCTTTCTTTCCTATATGAAATTGCCRATGGCAGCGATGAATTTATTGTTGAATCTATTGGTATGTTCCTGGAGCAAACACCACAATTATTGGGTGCTATAACTGCTGCCCTTGAATCGGGCGACTGGACTGAGGCCGGGAAGGCATCGCATAAATTGAAACCTAACCTGGGTTTTTTTGGAATGCCAATAAGCCAGGCTACTATACAGGAAGTTGAATTGGCTTGTAAAGGAGGCGGTCAAAACCCGGCAGAAATTTTTGCCAAATTTAACCAGGTAAAAGCCACTGTTAATGCTAATTTGATTACCCTGCAGCAAATTAAAGCGGAAAAAGAAGCAAGTCTTTAGTTAGGCCAAAGGTAAAAGGTTAAAGGCAAAAGGTTTTCACCGGAAACCGAAAATGAAAAGGGCGAATGATAAAAACTATCATTCGCCCTTTATATTTAATGTCACTTTTTCGATTAGATTGCCAGCAAACCTTTCGCCTTTTTCCTTTCACCTTTTCCCTCAAAAACTAAACTTCTACTACCTTAAAAGTATAGCTTTCCATAATAAGGTTTGCCAATAAGTTTTTGCAGGCTTCGTCTACTTTGCTGTGTGCTGTTTCGGCGCTGTCGGCTTCAAGTTCAAGGGTGATATGTTTGCCAATACGTACGTTTTGAATTTCGGCTAAACCGAGGTTTTTCATGCTTCCGGTTACTGCTTTTCCTTGCGGGTCAAGAATTTCTTTTTTGGGCATTACGTCAATTTCAGCCTGGAATTTTGTCATTTGTGAGTCTTGTTTGAATTAAAGATAAGGTGATGTACATAAATATAACCACCGGAACTGCCACAAATTTAAAAAATAGAATCAGTATTGCCGAAAACATGAGCAGTAAATAACGGAAAATGTTTTTATTGAAGTCGCGGTTCTTGAATTTAAGCGACATCAGCGGCAATTCGGATACCAGCAGGGTACACATGATAACTATAAGTATCGTTAATGTATACGGATTTAGGATAAACCGGGCCAAAACTTCGTACTGTTCGATAATCAATGGCAGCGATGCTATAAATATAGCATTGGCAGGTGTTGGCAGGCCAATGAAGCTATCTGACTGCCGGGTATCATTATTGAATTTGGCCAGGCGTAAAGCCGAAAATACGGTTATTAAAAAAGCCAGGTAGCACAAATACTCGCTGATGTGCGCAATTTGCGGGGCCTTTAAAAACAGTTCATATAATATAGCCGATGGTAAAAAACCAAAGCTTACCATGTCTGCCAGCGAATCAAGGTCTTTGCCTATAAACGAGTAGGAGTTGAGTACCCTGGATGCAAAGCCATCAAAAAAATCAAAAATGGCAGCCAGAAAAATGGCGTACGATGCGATTAATAAATTACCCTGAAAGGCAAACACGATGCCTATACAGCCGCTAAACAGGTTGGCGCAAGTTATGGTATTGGGCAGGTGTTTTCTAACTCGTCTCTTCATTTTGTGTTACGAAGTTATCAGGATTTTATTAAGTAATAATGAAGTTACAAATAATATTTACATTAAATATAACTTCATTACCACTAAAATATTAAGAATTCATCGAAATCAGGAACTCTTCGTTGGTTTTGGTACCCCTTATTTGGGCCTGTAAAAACTCCATTGATTCTTGCGAGTTCATGTCGGCCAGGTGGTTACGCAATATCCAGATGCGTTGCAGCGTTTCGCGGTCAAGCAACAGATCGTCGCGGCGGGTACTTGATGCAGTGATATCAATAGCAGGGAAAATACGTTTGTTTGAAAGTTTACGATCCAGCTGTAACTCCATGTTACCGGTACCTTTAAACTCTTCAAAAATAACCTCGTCCATTTTTGAGCCGGTTTCTGTAAGGGCGGTAGCGATGATGGTTAATGAACCGCCATCTTCGATGTTACGGGCCGCGCCAAAAAAGCGTTTAGGTTTGTGTAATGCGTTGGCATCAACACCACCCGATAGTATTTTACCGGATGCTGGTGCAACTGTATTATAAGCACGGGCCAGGCGGGTAATTGAATCCAAAAGGATCACCACGTCATGGCCGCACTCTACCATACGTTTTGCTTTCTCCAAAACAATATTGGCTATTTTTACGTGGCGCTCAGCAGGCTCATCAAATGTTGATGATACCACTTCGGCGCGTACGCTGCGGGCCATATCGGTTACCTCTTCAGGGCGTTCGTCAATCAGCAATATAATAAGGTACACTTCAGGATGGTTTTTTGCAATGGCATTAGCCACATCCTTTAATAACATAGTTTTACCTGTTTTAGGCTGGGCCACAATTAATCCACGCTGACCTTTACCAATAGGCGAGAACAAATCCATAATGCGGGTTGAATAGTTACCTGCATCAGTGAACAAGCTCAGTTTCTCAGACGGGAAAAGTGGGGTTAAGTGATCAAACGGAACGCGGTCACGAACTTCGGCAGGGATACGGCCATTAATGGCTTCCACACGTACCAAAGGGAAATATTTTTCGCCTTCTTTTGGCGGGCGGATGCTGCCGCGAACGGTATCACCTGTTTTTAAGCCAAAAAGTTTTATTTGCGATTGTGATACGTAAATATCATCGGGAGATGTAAGGTAGTTGTAATCAGATGATCGCAGGAAACCGTAACCATCGGGCATAATCTCCAATACTCCTTCGTTAACAATAACATTATCAAAGTCAAGGTTAATAGCAGGCTCCTGTGCTTTTTGCTGGTTAGGGTTGCCATTGGCGCGCCTGTCAAATTTTTGCGGACGTACCTCAGCAGATGGTACTTCTGCTTTTGGGGCCGATTCACCAGGTTGATTGTCTGGTATTTCGCCGCTTACAGGCGCTGTTGTTGTAGTATCATTTACAAGACTGGCATTGTTCTGGTCGTCCTCTTCCTCTTCAAAATTGTTGGTATCATCCAAGGGTACTTCAACGCGGGGCTGAGTTTTTGGTTTTAACACGCGGGTACGCTTACGTGTTTTTTCACCGGCTTCTTCGGCTACAGGCTCGGCTGTAATCGGTGCATAATTTTGTTCAACAATGTTCTGTTGTACCCTTGCGGCCTCAATTAATTGTTGTTGTTCAATAATACGTGCAATTAGCTGTGCTTTACGTAGTTCGTCGGCCTCAGCAATACCTAAATTTTTTGCAATATCGCGCAACTCTGAAACGAGTTTGTCGTTCAATTCGATTTTATCAGACATGATATGAATTATAGTTCAAAGGGATTTTTAATATCGTAAATAGTTTTCAAACGGTTATAAAACTTCCATGTGCATTTTGGCTTATACGTTGTTACACACGGGGCGTTATAGTAAGAAATTGATCTTGAAGCATTGATTAAATAAACATCCAAACCCACTCAAAACATTAGTTAATAAAAATCGTGGGGTTTTAAATTGTTTCTTTGGTGCAAGAAAAAATTTAAAGGAAAACGATGCAATTCTAAACAATTATTTCTTAATAACAAATTAATTAAATAAATATCTGCACTGTTATAACGTTTAAGCTAAATTTTTAGTTTTTTTGCCATCCGAATATTTAACCCCTCCCTATGATATCG